>CAZMLG010000128.1:0-9199 GCA_964566985.1 uncultured Intrasporangiaceae bacterium | reverse complement strand
TCTGGGACCTGACCCCCGGACGGATGCCCACCCAGCCGCTCGAACCCGACGACCCATTGATCCGAGGACCCGGCGCACCACCCGGATACCCCAACACGGGATAGCCACTCGATAGCCAGCCCGTCCCAGCCTCACCTCACCAGGCCTCGATACGGCCTCGCGCCAGGCGCTCGGCCTACTCGACCAGCCGAAGGGGGCGATGGGGGCCTCGATACGGCTCGCCCTGGGGGCTCGCCTACTCGACCGGCCGATAGGGGGGCCTGCGCGGCTCGGCTTGACCAGTCGGTTAGGGGCTGTAACGAAAACCCTTCCCACGGCTGGTTGAGTAGTCCGCTGACGCAGCATGTCCTGAGCCCGTCGAAGGGTCGAGGACGTATCGAAACCTCTCAAGCCTGCGCTCCCAGCCGGCAGGACATGCTCCGCGGCGCCTTCGCTCCATGCAGGAGGGCCCCATCGGGATCATCGCTCGCAGGGGCGACGAGGACTCAACCGACTGCGCGCGGCGACACGGTCCGCTGGACGCGAATGATCTTGCGGCGCAGCCAGACGCGCCGCCGACCACCGAGATAGAGCCGCGTGCGCGCAAGTTCCCAGTGGCCGTATTCGGCGTGGTCGGTCAGCAGTTGTCGCAGCTCGCCTCGGGTCATCTCGCGTCCGAAGGTCAGGACGCGGTATTCGTACTCCATCATTGCTGCCCATTCTGCGCCAAACCCGATACCGTCGCACCATGACCGCCGATCCGCGTGCCGCCCTGAACACCCTCGTCAGTGCCTTCGAGCGCCACCTGGAAGCCGCCGCGACGCGACGTGGCGAGAACGACCCCGGTGTCGTCGCGGCCTACCGCGACCTGGCCGACGCCTTCGAGGACTACGACGACGTGCTGCTCGACGCCTACGGCGAGGTCACGCCGCTGGAGGTCTATGGGGGAGACGACGACCAGGGCGATGACGAGGACGATGCAGGCGACGACCTCGACGATGACGACGAGGACGATGACGCACCGCAATACGTCGGGTTGTCCGACGACGCCGACGACCTGGAGTACGACGAGAACTGAGGTCGGTTCAGGCCGAGACCTCATCGAGCGCGTCGACGACCTCCCGCGGGATCGTCAGTTCGTCGCTGCGCAGCACCTGCTCGAGTTGGGTCGGCGTGCGTGCTCCGACCGCGACGGTGCTCACCGACGGGCGGTCGCGCACCCAGGCGAGCGCCACCTCGGTCGGGCTGACGCCCAGCCCCTCGGCCGCGGTGACGACGGCCTCCACGACGGGCCCGTTGCCCTCGTGCAACATCGGCACCGCCGGGCCGGACGCCGCCCGGGACTGGGCAGGCACGCCGCGACGATACTTGCCGGCCAGCACCCCCGCCGCCAGCGGTGACCAGGCGAGCAGACCGGTGCCCAGATGCCGTGCTGCGTCGATCAGTTCGCGCTCGGCACCGCGTTGCAGCACGTTGTATGCCGTGGCGCAGGCGACGAGCGGGATCCGCGCCTGCGCCAGCGTGGTGGCGGCCACCACGAGTTGCCAGCCGCGATGCCCGCCCACGCCGACGTAGCGGGCCCGCCCGCTCTGCACGGCATACTCCAGGGCCGACATCGCCTCGGCCGGTGGCACGGCGTCGTTCCACGACCCGACCAGCCACAGATCCACGTAGTCGGTGCGCAGCCGGCTCAAGGAGATGTCCAGTTGGCGCAGCAGGCCGCCGCGGGAGGTGTCGGCCCTGGGATCGCTGCCTCCCGACACGCCCAGCCCACTGGTGGTGCACAGGGTCAGTTCGTCGCGGCGGGCCGTTGCCAGCAGTGCGCCGACCAATTCCTCCGCGGCACCGTCGCCGTAGTCGTGTCCGGTCTCGATCATGGCGCCCCCGGCGGCCCGATATCGCTCCAGCAACTCCTGCGCGGTGGGCTCGTCGACCTGGGTGCCCCACCCTCGGGTGGCCAGCGCGATCCCGCTCACCCGCAGACCGGATCGACCCATCGCTTTCGTGCGCACGCTCACACCGTAGGCCCTGCACCCCCGGCCGGGGCGGTGGGCACGGCATGCCGTGCCCGGTGCTCTACGGTTCTGTCATGAGACTCGGCATCAATCTCGGATACTGGGCCACGTCCGGCACGGACGACCTGGCCGCGATGCGCCGACTGGCGGTGACGGCCGACGAGTGCGGCTACGACGTGGCCTGGCTCGCCGAGGCCTACGGCTCGGACGCGGCGACGCTGGCGGCTCACCTGAGTGCGCACGCACCCCACATCGGATGGGGCAGCGCGGTCATGCAGATCCCGGCCCGGAGCCCGGCGATGACGGCCATGACCGCAGCCACCCTGGATTCGATCACCGGCGGGAGGTATCGCCTGGGGCTGGGCGTCTCCGGCCCGCAGGTGAGCGAAGGGTGGCACGGCGTCCGGTTCGACCATCCCCTCGGACGCACCCGCGAATACGTCGACATCATCCGACTGGCCATCGGCCGCAAGAAGGTCGAGTACGACGGGACATACTTCCGCCTGCCGCTGCCCGACGGGCCCGGCAAGGCCTTGCGGCTGCTGCTGCTCCCGGCACGTGACCATCTGCCGATCTACCTGGCCTCGATCGGGCCGAAGAACCTCGAACTCACCGGCGAGATCGCCGACGGCTGGCTGGGCATCTTCGTCAGCCCGGAATACCTCGGCGAACAGCTCGACAAGATCACGGACGGGCGCCGCACGGCGGGCCATACCGACGACCCGCTGGCCGGATTCGACGTGGCCCCGTCGGTGGCGGTCAGCCTGTCCGACGACCTCGACACCGCCGCGGACCGCCTTCGGGCCAACGCCGCCCTCTATGTGGGCGGAATGGGGTCACGCAGACAGAACTTCTACAACGCCCTCGCCTGCCGAATGGGCTTCGAGGACGCCGCACGCCGGGTGCAGGACCTCTACCTCGAGCGCAAGCATCGAGATGCCGCGGCGGCGGTGCCCCGCGCGTTCATCGAGCGCACCGCCCTGGTCGGCTCCCGCGACCGGATCGCGGAGCGTCTGCACGCGTATGCCGAGGCCGGCGTCACGACGCTCAACGTCACGCCCGCCGGCGACAGCCTCGACGAGCGGGTGCAGCTCGTGCGCCTGATGGCCGACCTGGTCGAGCAGGAAGGACTGGCCTGATGGCCGTCCTGCTGCTGGTCCGGCACGGCCGATCGACCGCCAACACCTCCCGCACCCTGGCGGGCTGGACGCCCGGGGTCGCGCTCGACGACGTCGGGCGCGACGGGGCGGCTCGCCTCGCCGAGCGTCTCGGGCCGCTGGCCATTTCCCGGCTGGTCGCGAGCCCGTTGCAACGTTGCCAGGAGACCGCCGAGATCCTCGCCGCACCGCATACCGGCCTGGCCGTCGAGCCCGAGGAGGGCCTCGGCGAATGCCGTTACGGAGCCTGGACCGGCCGGCCGATCGCCGAGCTGGCGAAGGATCCGCTCTGGCGGACCGTGCAGGAGCGCCCCTCCGAGGCGAGCTTCCCGGCGGGGGAGGACTACCCCGCCGAGTCGCTGCGCAGCATGTGGGACCGTGCGGTCGAGGCGGTGCAGCGTCTCGACCGGGAGGTCGAGGCCGACGGCGGCCGGTATGCCGTGTGGGTGGCCGTCAGCCACGGTGACGTGATCAAGGCGATCATCGCCCACGCCCTGGGACTGACACTCGACCAGTTCCAGCGCATCGTGGTCGGGCCCGGCGCGCTGAGCGTGATCCACTACACCGAGCAGCGCCCCTTCGTGCTGCGCACCAACGACGGCGGCGGGGATCTGCGCGACCTGCTGCCCACGGAGCGGACCGACGACCTGCCCGGGCAGGCGACCCCCGGAGGCGCGACCGGACACGGGGCGGGCCGGGATGACGCGCACACCAGGGAGCAATAGGGTCGAGACATGCCGCAGATCGAGTTTGACGACCCGGACCGGTTCGTTGCCGGCACCGTCGGGGAGCCGGGGCAACGGACCTTTTTCCTGCAGGCCGTCCAGGGGCGCCGCGTGGTGTCGATGGCGCTGGAGAAGGAGCAGGTCCAGGTGCTCGCCGAGCGGGTCAACGAGCTACTCGACGAGGTCGATGCGACCGCTGATCTGCCGGAGGCCCCCCAGGACAACGACCCGCTGAGCACTCCCATCGACGAGGAGTTCAGGGTCAGCACGCTCAGCCTGGCGTGGGAGGCCGAGCGGCACGCGGTGGTCATCGAGTGCCACGACAGCCAGGTATCCCTCGAGCCCGACGACAGCGGTGAGGACCTCGTCGAGGTCACCGACCCGGACTCGAGCATGGTCCGGGTGATCCTCCCGGCCGACACCGCGCGCGAGTTCGCCCGCCGGGGTCTGGCCGCCGTGGCGGGCGGCCGCCCGCCGTGCCCGTTCTGTGGTGGCCCGCTGGAGCCCACCGGACACATCTGTCCCCGTGCCAACGGATACAAGCGCTGACCGACCGGTGCTCGCCGTGCTGCAGGCGGGTGACCTGGAGGTGGAGGGGCGCCTGGTCGAGGCGTCCAACGTGGTGCTGCGCGTATGGGCGTGCCGTGGCGAGTCCCGGATCCCCGCGGTCTACAAACCGACCCGCGGCGAACGCCCGCTCTGGGACTTCCCCGAGGGCACGTTGGCGCACCGGGAGGTGGCGGCCTACCTCGTGTCGTCGGCCATGGGCCTGGGATGCGTCCCGGTCACGGTGCTGCGCGACGGCCCCTTCGGTGAGGGCTCGGTCCAGCAGTGGGTCGGTCCGCTCGAACCGGTGACATCCGGGGACCTGGTGCGCATCGACCCGCCGAATGCCGTGCCCGACGGATATGTGCCCGTCCTCGCCGCGGAGGACACGGACGGTGACCCCTTGGTCGTCTCGCACTCGTCCGACGCACAACTGCGCGGCATCGCCCTGCTCGACGCCCTGTTGGGCAACGCCGATCGCAAGGGCAGCGCGCTGATTCGCGACGAGGACCACATCTGGGCGATCGACAACGGGTTGTCCTTCCACGTCGACGACAAGCTGCGCACCGTCCTCTGGGGGTTCGCCGGCGAGTCGCTGACCGTATCCGAGCGCGACGCGGTCACCCGCGTCGAGGAGGCGCTGGACGGCTCTCTGCGATCGTCGTTGGCGGCCCTACTCGACCCGGACGAGATCGAGGCACTCGCGGCGAGGGCCCACGCACTGGCGACCACCAGGACGTTCCCGCAAGTGCCGGACGACCGCCATCCGCTGCCCTGGCCGCTGTGGTAGCCGAATTCATCGACTCGTTAGGCTGTCCGGGTGAATTCCTGGCCCGCCCCCGAGTTGCCCGACGTCCCCGGATCCGGCCCCGCCCTGCGCATCTGGAACACGAGCGCGGGCGCACCGGCCACGCTGCATCCCGGGCCCGTGGCGCGCATGTATGTCTGCGGCATCACGCCCTACGACGCGACGCACCTGGGTCACGCGGCGACCTACGTGACCTTCGACCTGGCGGCCCGGATCCTGCACGATCAGGGTCACGACGTGCACTACGTGCAGAACGTGACCGATGTCGACGACCCGCTGCTGGAGCGCGCCGCTCGTGACGGGGTCGATTGGGCGCAGTTGGCGCACCGCGAGATCGAGCTGTTCCACACCGACATGCAGGCGCTGCGGGTGATGCCTCCGACCGACTATGTCGGCGTGGTCGAGACCATGGACGAGCACATCGCCAGCGTGCGGTCCCTGCTCGAGTCCGGCGCCGCCTACAGCGTGCCCGCCGACGATGCGGAGCACCCCGGCGCCGCGGACGTCTACCTCGACCTGAGCCGGCAGTCCACGTTCGGCGACGTCAGCGGGTGGACCCGCGACCAGATGTTCGAGGTCTTCGCCGACCGGGGCGGGGACCCGGACCGGGCGGGCAAACGCGACCGCCTGGACCCCCTGCTGTGGCGCGCCAAGCGGTCCGGTGAGCCGTCGTGGACCGGTGACGGTGTGAGCGAGGGCCGCCCCGGGTGGCACATCGAGTGCACCACCATCGCGCTGCAGCGACTGGGCATGGGCTTCGACCTCCAGGGTGGCGGGACCGACCTGATCTTCCCGCACCACGAGATGAGTGCGGTGCAGGCCGTCGCCCTCACCGGTGAGCGCCCGTTCGCGCAGGCCTACGCCCACCAGGCGATGGTCGCCTACGACGGCGAGAAGATGAGCAAGTCCAAGGGCAACCTGGTGCGCATGGCGGATCTACGCCGCCGCGGGGTCGACCCGATGGCCGTGCGACTGGTGCTCCTCGCGCGTCACTACCGCAGCCCGTGGGAGTACACCGACGACCTGCTGGGCCGTGCATCGCGCCGCCTGACGGCCTGGACGACCGCGATGTCCCGTGCCGGTGACGAGGGCGCCGACGCCCTCATCGCCGCGATGCGTGCGGCCCTCGCGGACGACCTGGACTCTCCGTCCGCGCTTGCTGCCGTCGATGCGTGGGCCGACAAGGACGTGGACCACGGCCGCCCGTCGCCTCGGGTCTCTGCTGCGGTGGACGCCCTGCTGGGGGTCCGCGCGCGCTCCTGACCCCGGATCAGTGCCGGTGCGGCTCGGTCTCTCCGAGAGCGCGCAGCGCCAGCGTGGAGTGCGCATAGGCTCCACCGGCCCGCATCTCGGCCGCGACCCAGATCGCCTCCATGATCTCCTCCGACGAGGCGCCCTTGCGTTGGGCCAACTTCGTGTGGCCGTTGATGCAATACGGGCACTGGGTCGTGTGCGCGACCGCGACCGCGATGAGTTGCTTGGTCTTCTCCGGCAGTGCACCCTCGGCAAAGACCGCCTTGCTGAAGGCGTCGAACGCCTCATGCACCTGCGGAGCGAGTTCCTTGCGGCGCTCGGCGATCTCACGGGTCGCCGGCTGGTAGAGGTCGTCGGCCATGGCGGGCCACCTTTCCATGAGAGGTTGGGCTTCTCACAGTAGCCGCGCCACCCGGCGGGCCGTGGGCGGCCGGTTCAGCCGTCGTCCTCCTGCCGGCGACGAAGGTACTTCTCGAACTCGCGGGCGATGGCGTCGCCACTCGCCTCGGGCAGCTCCGTGGTGTCCTGCGCCTCCTCCAGCGAATGGACGTAGTCGGCGACCTCGTCGTCCGAGGCGGCCAGTTCGTCGACACCGTGCTCCCACGCCTGCGCCTGGTCGGCCAGATCCGCGTGCCCGATGAGGGTGTCGAACAGCTCCTCGAGGCGTGTGATCAGCGCGAGGGTCGCCTTCGGCGACGGACTCCCACCGGCATAGTGCGGCACGGCGGCCCAACAGGACAGCGACGGGATGTCCGCCTGCCCGGCCGCGTCGGTGAGCACCCCGACGATGCCGGTCGGCCCCTCGTAGCGGCTCGGCTCGACGTTGTATCGCTGCTGGGTCTCCTCGTGATCCGAGGTCACCGTCACCGGAATGGGCCGTGTGTGCGGCACGTCGGCCAGCAACCCGCCGAGGGTGATCAGCATCCCGACGCGGGTGTCCAGGGCGAGGTCGATCAACTCACGCGTGAAGGTAGCCCATCGCGTCGAGGGCTCGATGCCCTGGACGAGGACCACGTCCCGTTCGAGGGGGGTGTCACGGGCGACATGGATGCGCGTCGTCGGCCACACGACCTCGCGCGAGCCCGCCTCACCGATCACCCGGGGGCGGTTGACCTGGAAGTCGTAATAGGGCTCGGGGTCCATCGCGGCGACCAGTTTCGCGTCCCACAGACCGACGAGATGACTCAGCGTCGCGCTGGCCGTCTCCCCGGCATCGTTCCAGCCCTCGAAGGCTGCGATCATGATCGGGTCGTGCAAAGACGGCACGTCCTCGAACTCGATCACCTGAGACTCCTGACCGCCGGCGACATGGTGTGCAGACCCCAGCCTACGGAAGCCCACGTCCTGGGCGTGCGGCAACGGGCCGGGACCGTCCTTCTAGAATCGGGGAAAACGACGAAAGGGAAACCACAGTGAGCAGCCGCTCCGACGATTTCCGTGCGCGTTCGGGCATCCAACGCGACCCGGCCCTGGTCCGCCCGGACGCGACGGACCCCCTCAGCGAGATCCTCGCCTCCCGGATCATGGTGTTCGACGGTGCCATGGGCACCATGATCCAGCGGCAGAAGCTGGAGGAGGCCGACTACCGCGGCGAGCGGTATGCCGACTGGCACCGCGACCTCAAGGGCAACAACGACCTGCTGAGTCTGACCCGCCCCGACCTGATCCGCGAGATCCACCGGGACTACCTGCGCGCGGGCGCCGATGTCATCGAGACCAACACGTTCAACGCGCAGCGGATCTCCCTGGCCGACTACGGGATGGAGGATCTGGCCTACGAGCTGGCCTACACCTCCGCCCGGCTCGCCCGGGAGGCCGCCGACGAGGCCACCGAGCGCACGCCCGAGCGACCCCGCTACGTCGCCGGAGCGCTCGGCCCCACCAACCGGACCGCCTCCATCTCGCCGGACGTCAACGACCCCGGCAAGCGCAACATCAGCTTCGAGCAGCTCGTCGAGGCCTACCTGGAGGAGGCCACCGGCCTGGTCGACGGGGGAGCGGACCTGCTGCTCATCGAGACCATCTTCGACACGCTCAACGCCAAGGCCGCGATCTTCGCGCTCGAGACGCTCTTCGCCGAGAGCGGCCGGCGCTGGCCGGTGATCGTCTCCGGCACCATCACCGACGCGTCCGGGCGCACGCTGTCCGGGCAGGTCACCGAGGCGTTCTGGAACAGCATCCGGCACGCCCGCCCGCTGGCGGTCGGGTTCAACTGTGCCCTCGGCGCGAGCGACATGCGCCCCTACATCGTCGAACTGGCCCGCGTCGCGGACTGTTTCATCTCCTGTTATCCCAACGCCGGGTTGCCCAACGCCTTCGGCGAATACGACGAGACGCCCGACCAGATGGCGTCCGTGCTGGAGGAGTTCAGCGAGAGCGGTCTGGTCAACCTGGTCGGCGGATGCTGTGGCACCACACCGGAGCACATCGAGGCGATCGGCTCGCGGGTCATCAAGCACGACCCGCACGACGTCCCCACGATCGCCGGGGCATGCCGGCTGTCCGGCCTCGAACCGTTCACCATCACGCCGGAGTCGCTGTTCGTCAACGTCGGCGAGCGCACCAACATCACCGGGTCGGCCCGCTTCCGCAAGCTGATCAAGGCCGGCGACTACGGCACGGCGCTGAGCGTCGCACGCCAGCAGGTCGAGTCCGGTGCCCAGGTCATCGACATCAACATGGACGAGGGGATGATCGACGGCGTCGAGGCGATGG
>CAZMLG010000127.1:0-9202 GCA_964566985.1 uncultured Intrasporangiaceae bacterium | reverse complement strand
AAGTACACCGGCACCGGATTCCCCGGTGACTTCTACATCAGCTACCACCTGTATCGGCTGATCTTCCCCATCTGGGCGCTCGGCCGCTACCTGCACCGGGACACGCCGTGAGCGGGATCCTCTACACCCCACTGCGGATCGAGCACCGCGCGTGTCGCGGCGCCGTTCCCGGCGCGCGGCTGTGCGGCCGCGGCGCGGGGGCGAGGGTGCTCCCCGGCCACCCCGCCGTCGTGGCCGGCGTCGCCGGAGGCCTGGATTCGCGCGTGCGGCCGGGCGACCTCGTCGTCGCCACCGAGGTGCGCCGCGAGGGCGACGTGACCGTGTGCCCGGGCGCACCCCTGCTGGGAGCTCGATTGCGCCGCGCCGGATTCACGGTGCATCTCGGCCCCGTCGAGACGACTCCGCACGTCGTCGACGGGGAGGCCCGCACCCGCCTGGCCGCCCGAGGGGCACTCGCCGTCGACACCGAGTCGGGATTCCTCGCGCCCACCGTGCCCGACGGGATGCTCACCGTCGTCCGCGTCGTCGTCGACACCCCGTCGGCCCCGCTGCGGCACCCGGGCACCCTCCCTCGCGGCGTCAAGGCGTTGCGGACCCTGTCCGCGGCGGCCCCGGTCCTGGCGACGTGGCTGGACTGCATGACCGACCGCACCGTCACGCTGGCCTCGCCGCGTTCGTTCTGCGCCGGGGTGGAGCGGGCGATCGAGACGGTCGAGCGAGCCCTCGAACGATACGGCGCACCGGTCTACGTCCGCCGCCAGATCGTGCACAACGCGCACGTGGTCGAGCGCCTGCGCGGCATGGGCGCGGTCTTCGTCGAGGAGCTCGACGAGGTGCCCCGCTGCGCCGTCGCCGTTCTCGCCGCACACGGCGTCGCCCCCTCGGTGCGCGCAGAGGCCGCCGAGCGGGAGTTGCAGGTCATCGACGCCACCTGCCCGCTCGTCGCGAAGGTCCACCACGAGGTCCAGCGTTACGCGTCGCGCGGCAACACCATCTTCCTCATCGGCCACGAGGAGCACGAGGAGGTCGTCGGAACCCGCGGAGAGGCTCCCGACCAGGTCGTCGTCGTCGCCGACGCCCGGGAAGCGGAACAGGCGGTGGCCGCCGACCCGGAACACACCGCCTACGTCATGCAGACGACCCTCGCCGTCTCGGAGGCGGAGAAGTCGGCCGACGTCCTCCGCCGGCGCTACCCCCATCTGACCGCACCGCGACGCGAGGACATCTGCTATGCGACCACCAACCGGCAGAACGCCGTCAGACAGGTCGCCGCGGACTGCGACCTGGTGCTGGTCGTCGGATCCGCGAACTCGTCCAACTCGCGCCGACTGGTCGAGGTCGCCGAGGCGTGCGGAGTCACCGCGCACCTCGTCGACGACGCCGGCGCGGTCGACCTCGAGTGGTTGCGCGGCGTCGAACGCATCGGGATCACCGCCGGTGCCTCGGCCCCGCCGACACTCGTCGACGAACTGCTGAGAGCGCTCGGGTCACTCGGTCGTCTCACAGTCACCGAATCCGCCGCCACCCAAGAGGATGTGCGGTTCTCACTTCCACGGGAGGTCAGTTGACATGGCAATGCCACTTCGTCAAACCATCCGACTCGGCAGGTACCTCGCCAAGCAGAAGATGCTGCGGAAGGACAAGTTCCCCCTCATCGTGGAGCTGGAGCCGCTGTTCGCCTGCAACCTGCACTGCGCCGGATGCGGCAAGATCCAAGAGCCCGCCGCGATGCTCAAGCAGCGTATGCCGGTCGAGCAGGCCGTCGGAGCCATCGAGGAGTGCGGTGCGCCGATGGTGTCGATCGCCGGCGGCGAACCGCTGATGCACCCGCAGATCGACCAGATCGTGCAGGAGCTGCTCGACCGCGACAAGATCGTCTTCCTGTGCACCAACGCACTGCTCATGCGTCGTCACATCGACAAGTTCACCCCTCACCCCAACTTCTCGTGGATGGTCCACCTCGATGGCATGAAGCAGCGACACGACGAGTCGGTCTGCCATGAGGGCGGTTTCGAGGCGGCGGTCGATGCGATCAAGCTGGTGAAGGAACGCGGGTTCCGCGTCATGACCAACACCACCGTGTTCAACAGCGACTCGCCGCAGGACGTCATCGACGTGCTCAACTTCTGCAACGACGAGCTCGGGGTCGACAACATGCAGATCGCCCCCGGATACGCCTACTGGAAGGCCCCCGACCAGAACGGCTTCCTCGGCGTCGAGGAGACGCGCGCCCTCTTCAAGGAGGCGTTCGCCGACGGCCGCCGCAAGAAGTGGCGTCTCAACCACTCACCGCTGTTCCTCGACTTCCTCGAGGGCAAGGTCGACTTCGAGTGCACTCCGTGGGCCATTCCGTCCTATTCGTTGAAGGGATGGCAGCGACCCTGTTATCTGCTCGACGACGGCTACGTGTCGACCTATCAGGAATTGATCGAGGACACCGACTGGGAATCGTTCGGCCGCGGCCGCGACCCCCGATGCGCGAACTGCATGGCGCACTGCGGCTACGAGCCGACCGCGGTCGTCGCGACGACCTCGTCGCTGCGAGAGACCATCCGGGCGGCGGTGGCCTAGATGTCCGCGCTCCTGCCTCGCATCACGAGCCCCCAGGATGTGCAGGCGCTCGAGGCCGAAAACCTGCCACGACTGGCGCAGGAGATCCGCGACGAGTTGATCGACACGGTCACCCGCACCGGCGGCCACCTCGGCCCCAACCTGGGCGTGGTCGAGCTGTCGATCGCTCTGCACCGCACATTCACGTCACCGCGGGACACCATCTTGTGGGACACCGGCCACCAGGCCTACGTCCACAAGATGCTGACCGGCAGGCACGACAGCCTCGGCTCGCTGCGTACCGCCGGGGGCCTGTCCGGCTACCCGTCCCGCCGGGAGAGCAACCACGACGTCATCGAGAATTCGCACGCCTCGACCGCGCTGGCCTACGCCGACGGGCTGGCCAAGGCGCGGCAACTCGCGGGACAGCGCCGGCATGTGGTGGCCGTGGTCGGCGACGGGGCCCTCACCGGAGGGATGGCGTGGGAAGCGCTCAACAACCTCGGAGGATGCGGTCGCGACGTCGTGGTCGTGCTCAACGACAACGGTCGGTCCTACGAGCCGACCGTCGGCGCGCTGGCCTCCCATCTGCAGGGCCTACGCGAGGGAAGCACCGAGTCCAACCTCTTCGAACTGCTCGGGTTCAGGTATCTCGGACCCGTCGACGGGCATGATCTCGACGCGCTCGCCCGCGCCCTCGAGACCGCGCGCAGCGCTCACGGTCCCTGCGTCGTACACGCCGTCACCCGCAAGGGATACGGCTACCCGCCTGCCGAGCAGGACGAGGACGACCGGATGCACACGGTCGGCGTCGCCTCCGGAGCACCGCCGTCCGGTCACCCGAAGTGGACCAAGGTGTTCGGCAGCGAACTGGTGTCGATCGGCGAGGATCGTGCCGACATCGTCGCCGTCACGGCCGCCATGCGGCGGCCGACCGGACTGCTGCCGTTCAGCGAGCGGTTCCCGCATCGAGCCTATGACGTCGGGATCGCCGAGCAGCATGCCGTGGCGTCCGCGGCCGGCCTTGCCGCAGCCGGGTTGCACCCGGTCGTCGCGATCTACTCGACCTTCTTGAACCGCGCGTTCGACCAGGTGCTGATGGATGTCGGACTGCACGCCGCTCCGGTGACGTTCGTCCTGGACCGATCGGGCATCACCGGCCCGGACGGCCCGTCGCACCACGGTATCTGGGATGTCTCGCTGTTCGGCCTCGTGCCCGGCATCCGTATCGCCGCGCCCCGGGACGGCCTACGACTGCGAGAACTGTTGCGCGAGGCCGTCGCGCACGACCGCGGACCGACCGCGATCCGATTCCCCAAGGGCGAGTGCCCGGCCCCGGTCGGCGCGTGCTCTCGCATCGGGACTCTCGACGTGCTGACGCCACGCAGCACGCGCTCGGACGTGCTCCTGGTCGCCACCGGGGCGACCGCGTCATCCGCCGTCAGCGCGTCGATGATCTTGCGTTCCCACGGGATCGCCGCGAACGTGGTCGATCCGCGCTGGCTCTCACCGATCACCCCCGAACTGCTGAATCTCGTCGCGAACCATCGTGTCGTCGTCACTCTCGAGGACAATGCCGTGCCCGGCGGGTTCGGCGAGTCCCTCTCCCGCAGCGCACGTCGCGCCGGAATCTCCACCCGAGTCAACCCGATCGGTCTGGACCCGGCCTACATCGCTGCCGGCACGCGAGGCGACATCCTGGCGTCGTGCGGACTGGACGCGCACGGGATCACGACAACCGTGCAGTCGGTGCACTGGCCGTCACCGCAGCTCCTCGACGGGCTGAGATCGCTGCCCGGGTGAGACGCCTCAGCGCACGAGCACGAAACCGGCTCGCGTGCTGAGCCGGTGCCACGAGGACACGGCATGGACCTGTGCCGTGTCGCCGACCATGAACCCGAGGGTGTGCAGCGCGAACGCACCACCGCTGCGCAGCCCTTCGACGCCGCACTCCTCGGGCAGCGCGCGGGACCACACCCGCCACCGCAACGTGTTGACCGCCGACGCACCCGAGCCTTCCGGCGCCCCGTGGGCGATCTCGGCGATGCCGTCGTCGGCGGCACGCCGCAGGGCATCCATCGGCACCTCGCCGACCGGACGCCAACCTCCGCGCGGCGGAGTCAGTGCGGCCCAACTCGGCGCGACCTGCTGGGGCGGCACGTCCAGCCGTAACCCCGACTGCGCCCTCGCCAGTCGGTCACGGACGGCCACGAGGGGGACCGTGACGTCGAGGTCCGTCGCCTCCTGCAGGTGCAGTGTGCGCAGGCCGATGACGGTGCCGTCACCCATCAGACCCCGTCCGTCCAGCACGCCGATCCAGGCGGCCAGGGTGGTGCCGACGGCCTGCAACCGCATCGCACCGTCCTCGCGGGCCGCCAGAGCACGCGCGACGTAGGTGGCCAGGTCGGCACGCGTCGCGTCGTCCGACAGCAGCAGCGCACTCACCGGCGCCGCCTCAACGCGACCGGATCGTCGGCATACCGGCCCAGCACCTCGGCCATCTCGCCATCAACCCGACGGGGACGCTGCGCGTCCAGGTCGAAGTGCACGACGGTGGTCCGGGCGACGCAGCAGACTTCCGCATCGGACTCGTCGGACGCGAGGACCTCGTAGTCCAGGTCGAACGACGCACCGGACATGTGGCTGACCCACATCGTGACCGTGACGGGCCGATGTCGATAGTGCAGTTGCTGCCGGTACTCGATCTCGGTGCGGGCGATCACCAGCCTGGGCACCTTCGATCCCTCGGAGTCGTGCCCGAACCAATCGGCCAGTCCGAGGACCCGGGCCTCCTCCAGCAGGCGCACGATCTGCACGTTGTTGATGTGCCGCAGCGCGTCCATGTCGGACCAGCGCAACGGGATGTCGACGGAGTACGGACGCTTCGGCATGGACCCATCATCCCAAGTCCGGTCCGCGCCGCTCGATAGAGTCTGCACCGTGACCAACGATCAACAGCCCGTGGACCCGGTGGACGACCTGCTCGACGTGCTGGACCTGTCGCCCGTCGGCCGCGCCGCCTTCAGCCCCGAGGTGACCGGCGACGAGACCGATGCCGATGTCTCCGAGCGTCATCTCGAGGTGTTCGCCGGGCGCAGCCAGGTGACGCCGCACGGGCGCGTCTTCGGGGGGCAGGTGTTGGCTCAGACGGTGATGGCGGCCGGACACACGGTGCGGTCGCTCGAGGGCCGGCAGGAGCGCCCGATCCACTCGCTGCACGCCTACTTCATCCGGCCGGGCGACTCGAGCCATCCGATCCGTTTCGCCGTGGAGAACCTGCGGGACGGGCGATCGTTCTCGGTCCGGCGGGTCCACGCGATGCAATACGGCCGGACCATCTTGTCGGCGACGTTGTCGTTCCAGGTGCCGGCCGGAGGCCTGGACCATCAGGCACAGATGCCGTCGGTGCCCGACCCCGACCGCGTGCGGACCGCCGCCGAGGAGCTCGCCGGGATCGACGATCCGCGGATCCAGCACTGGATGCGGCGTGCGCTCGACGTGCGCACCGTCGAGGGAGCGGTCTATCTCACGCCGGGACGCCAGCACGTGGCGCATCAGAACGTCTGGATGAAGGCCCTCTCACGACTCCCGGACGATCCCCTGCTGCACGCGGCGATCCTCGCCTACAGCTCGGACTACTCACTGCTGGAGTCGATCCTGCGACAGCACGGACTCACCTGGGCCGACCCCCGCCTCCGCCCCGCGAGCCTGGACCACGCCATGTGGTTCCACCGGCCGGGACGCATCGACGAGTGGGTGCTCTACGAGCAGGACTCCCCTTCCGCGTCCGGCGGCCGCGGACTCGGCCTGGGCAAGATCTTCGCCATGGACGGCACGCTGATCTGCTCCGTGGCACAGGAGGGCATGATGCGGGTGAAGGAAACCGATTGAGCCACCCCCTATCCGCCCGTAATCTGGCCGCGTGATGACCCCAGAAGAGCGTGCGCAGCTGCTGACGACCTGGCGTGCCGAGGAGACCGAACAACCCGAGGGCTGGGACTTCTCGGCGCTCGAGGGCCGAGTGCGCGAGGACGAGGAGCCGTGGGACCTTCGCGGCATCATCACACGCCGGCTGACCGGCGCCCGGCACGTCCTCGACATGGGGACCGGCGGCGGCGAGTTCCTCCTCACGTTCGCCGAGAACCTGCCGTCCGACACGGTCGCCACGGAAGGGTTCAGCCCCAATGTCCCGGTCGCACGGCGCAACCTCGCGCAGCACGGGATCTCGGTCATCGAGTGGGGGCACGATGAGGACGAGACGGCATACCAGCGAATGCCTTTCCCCGACGGGCGGTTCGACCTCGTCGTCAATCGCCACGAGTCCTACGACCCGCGCGAGGTCGGCCGCATCCTCGCGCCGGGCGGAGCCTTCCTCACGCAGCAGGTCGGTGGGGACGAGGTCGGCGAACTGCACGAGCTGACCGGGAAACAGCCGGATCATCCGGAGGTCACCTACGCACGGCATCGCCCTGCGCTGGAACGTGCCGGTCTCCTCGTCGTCGATGGAGCGGAGCACATCGGCACCTATGAGTATGTCGATGTGGCGGCGTTGGTCGCCTATCTGCAACTCGTGCCGTGGGATGTGCCGGACGACTTCACGGTGGATCGCTATGCGGACGCGCTGTTCCGGCTGCACGACAGCGGTCCGGCGCACGGGCGCCCGGTGCGCCTGACCCGGAAGCGGTTCTGGCTCATGGCCACCCGCCCCGACTGAGCGAGGGACCCCCTCCGGCCGGCCCCGTCGCGAGGAGGGTGCGCGCTCAGTAGTGCGTGACCTTGTCCCAGAACCCACAGTGGTGCCGTGCCGAGACCGAGCGAGCCGACACCACATGACTGTCCCCGCCGGCATCGAGAGCCATCAGTCGCGGGTTGGCCGCATGCACCCTGGGCCAGGTCGGCGTATGCGGTGCGGACGGGTTCGCGCTGCGCGCGAAATGGACGTATGCCGCGGCGATCTGCTGCTGCAGGACGACCTGGTCGGCGGGCAGTTGCGACGGGCGGCGATGCAGCACCCGGCTGGTGGCGTCGTGCATGGCGCCCAACGGCCGGCCGATCGCCGGAGACGGCGCCCCCTCGTCCACGTTGAGCGAGGCAAACACCGGGATGTGTGCGGACAGCGACGTCACCGTATCGAGCAACGGGCACACCGACGTGGCGTCGGCCATCACCGTCCGATAGGCGACATACGGCGACGAGTACCGGCGCAGCGGGTAGGTCCGCCGTACCGCCGGCGCGTGGCGGCCGAACTGCTGCTCGACCAGGGACCGATACTGAGCCGGCGTGTCGGCCACGACGGGCGCGCGACCGGGCCGGTTGAGATAGGCGCCCGCGTTGAACTCGTCGCGCGAGACCCCGATGATCATCGGCACACGGTTGACGGCACCGGAGGCGAACGCGTCCTTCGGTGAGGCGGTGAGGGTCGTGCCGTTGACGATGGGCCCGACGGTGCCACCGGCGTTCGGTCGACGGAACTGCCCTCCGGCGGCCACGAGCCGGCCCGTCGGCACCTTGCGCAGGCAGGCGGCCACGTCTCCGTGATCACACCCCACCTTCTGGGCGAAGCGCGCCCCCTTGCGCTGTGCCTGCGCCTCGGTCGGATACGTCGACTTGCAGTCGGCGGGACTCCAGATGGTGTTGTCGGGGTAGTTGTAGAAGCCGCTGCCGCTGATCGCCCGGTCGAACAACCCGCGCGCGGTCGGCGAGGCCATCTGGGCGCACACGCTGGCGCCGCCGGCGGATTCACCGTAGATCGTCACGTCGTGCGGGTCGCCGCCGAACCTGGCGATGTTCTGGCGGACCCACCGCAGCCCGGCTTGTTGGTCCTGCAGGCCGTAATCGCCGGAGTGCGCGCCCAGAGCGCGGTGCGCGAGGAACCCGAGGATCCCGAGACGGTAGTTGACGTAGACGTAGACGGCCTTGTCATGCACGAGGGTGCCGCCATAGTCCGAGCGCGACTCGCCGAGGAACCCACCGCCATGGATCTCGTAGATCACCGGGAGTCGATCTCCGGGTCGGGCGCCCTCGGGCACGTCCACCTTGAGATACAGGCAATCCTCCGAGCTTCCCGGCACCGTGCCGATCATCCGGGACCAGTGCGGATTCGGGCACTGTGGTGCCTCGCGGACCACCGAACGCATCGCGTGCCACGGACGGTGTGGCACCGGCGCATGCCATCGGAGTCGACCCACCGGAGGCGCGGCATACGGAATGCTCGCGTAGGTCGTGATCCCCGACCTCGTGACCCCGCACACCGGACCCTTGGTGGTGTGCACGGCGGTGTCGCGGTCACAGGGCATGGGACGCGCCGTCGCAGGGGATCCCGTCGACAGCGCGAAGGCCGTGGCGACCGCGACGAGGATCGCCACGATCGCACCGGCCACACCGAACCACCGCGGGCGCACGGCTCCGAACGTGGCGAGGCGGCGGGGCCTCCTGGTGTCCACGATCTCCTGGATTCAGTCGCGCGTCAGGCGGCGGTAGGTGACCCGGTGCGGCCGAGCAGCCTCAGGACCCAGACGAGTGACCTTGTTCTCCTCGTAGGAGGCGAAGTTGCCCTCGAACCAGTACCAGTTCGCCGGGTCCTCCTCGGTGCCCTCGTAGGCGAGGATGTGCGTCGCGACCCGGTCGAGGAACCACCGGTCGTGGCTGATGA
>CAZMLG010000126.1:0-9207 GCA_964566985.1 uncultured Intrasporangiaceae bacterium | reverse complement strand
GGGTCACCCTGTCCTCCGGCAAGGAGGCCGACTACTACGTCGACCTGCGCCGCATCACACTCTCCGGGTCCGCCGCCCCGCTCGTGGGTCGCGTCATGCGCGGGCTGACCCACGACCTGACGTATGCCGCGGTGGGCGGCCTGACCATGGGCGCCGACCCGGTGGCGACCTCGATGCTGCACGCCGCCGCCGCGGCCGGAGACGCCCTGGATGCCTTCGTGGTCCGCAAGGCCGGCAAGGCGCACGGCCTGCAGCAGCGCATCGAGGGTCCGGCCATCTCCGGGCGCGACGTGATCGTGGTCGAGGACACCTCGACCACCGGAGGCTCCGCTCTCGAGGCGGTCGCCGCGGTGCGGGAGGCCGGTGCCAGGGTGGTCGCGGTCGCCGTCATCGCCGACCGAGCCACCGGTGCCCGCGAGCGGATCGAGGCGGAGGGCGTGCCGTATCGCGCGGCATACTCTCTGGAGGACCTGGGCCTCGCCTGACCCGTGAGCACCGCGACCATCGCGCAGGACCACTCCGGTCGGCTGCCGATCTGGCGCGCCGCGCAGATCTTCCGGCTCGCCACGGTCGTGTATGCCGTGGGGGTGCAGATCAGCTCGGACGGCCACTACGAACGTCGTGCCCTCAGCTGGGCCCTGATCGCGGTGCTGCTGATCTGGTCCGGGGTCGCCGGCACGATGCTCGCGTTCGGCTGGCGCAGCCGCGTCAAGATCGTGATCGCCGAGCAGGTCATCACGATGGCGTTGATGTGGAGCACCCGGCTGGTCGCACCGCCGGACTTCTTTCACACCCACCAGACGTTGCCCACCACGATCTGGGTCGCCAACGCCGTGGCCTCGGCGGCGCTGTTGTGGGGTCCGTGGCTGGGCATGGCCAGCGGGGTGGTGATGGGGTTCGGGTCGATGGCGGTGCGCGGCGACCTGCTCGACATCGGCCAGGTGCCCACCGTGCCCGTGCTGCTGACCGTCGGCCTCGCCGTCGGCACCGTGTCGACCGCGGTGCGCCGGGCGCGCGAACAGATCGAGCGCGCGATCCGTATGCGGGCCGCCACCGCCGAGCGAGAACGTCTCGCGCGCGAGGTGCACGACGGGGTGCTCCAGGTCCTCGCCCTCGTGCGCCGCCGCGGCAACGAGATCGGTGGAGAAGCAGCCGAACTCGCGCGCCTGGCCGGGGAGCAGGAGCGTGAACTGCGTGCTCTGGTCAGCCGTCAGGCTGCCGTCGCCGGCCCGGACCCCGGCGGCGGGCAGGTCGACCTGCAACAACGGTTGCGCGCGGTCGTGCCCACGGACGTCGAGGTGTCCGCACCGGGCGACGCGGTGCCGGTCACCCGGCACGTGGCCGAGGAACTGGCCGCGGTGGTGTGCACCGCACTGGACAACGTCGAGCGCCACGCCGGCTCCGGCGCGAAGGCCTTCATCCTGGTGGAGGATCTCGGCGATCAGGTGGTGGTGACGGTGCGCGACGACGGTGTCGGCATCCCGGAGGGACGCCTGGCCGAAGCGCGGCGGCAGGGCCGGATGGGGGTCAGCTCGTCGATCCGCGGGAGGGTCGAGGACCTCGGAGGCAGTGCCACACTGCATACGGCTCCGGGGGAGGGCACCGAGTGGGAACTGCAGATCCCGCGCCGGGAGCCGTAGGCTGGCGGCACCAGCGGGCTTGGAGGGGCGCATGACCGACGATGCGGCGACCACCGTGATGGTGGTCGACGACCACCCGATGTGGCGCGACGGGGTCAGCCGGGATCTGACTGCCGCGGGATTCGAGGTGGTCGCCACCGCCGGCGACGTCGCCGCCGCCGGACGGCGTGCGGCCGCCACCCGGCCGCACGTCGTGCTCATGGACATGCAGCTACCCGACGGCAACGGTGCGGACGCCACCGCTGCGGTGCTCTCCGCCAGCCCGACGACCCACGTGTTGGTGCTCTCCGCGTCGTCCGAGCGCGACGACGTGCTCGAGGCGATCAAGTCCGGGGCGAGTGGCTACCTGGTCAAGAGCGCCTCGGCGGCCGAACTGGTCGACGCGGTGCGGGCCACCGCCGAGGGGCAGGCGACCTTCACCCCCGGGCTCGCCGGGCTGGTGTTGGGGGAATACCGCAAGATGGCGGCCGGCCCGGCGCAGGAGGACGCCGACGTGCCCCGGCTCACCGGGCGGGAGACCGAGGTGTTGCGTCTCGTCGCCAAAGGCCTGAGCGCCAAACAGATCGCGCGTCGTCTCGGGGTCAGTCACCGCACCGTCGAGAACCACGTGCAGGCGACCTTGCGCAAGCTGCAACTGAACAACCGTGTCGAACTCACGCGTTACGCCATCGAGCACGACCTCGACTGAGCGGGAAATCCTCACCGCGCCCGAGTAGCACTACTCATGTCTCGGCGGCCGATGACGCCCACGCTGGAGTCATGAACGCCACACAGCTTCCGCAGCAGGACCCGTTGCCCCTCTTCGATCCGTATGCGCCGCCGGGCGCGCATGCCGGAGGCCCGTCGTCACCCGCAGCACCGCCGTGGTGGCAGCGGGACGGCATGATCAGCCGGGTGCTCGCCGGAGCCGGGGTCGCCGTCACGCTCATCGGCGTCGTGATGCTGCTGGTCGTCGCCGCACGTGCCGGATGGTTCGGCCCATGGGCACGCGTCTCGGGTGGCGCGCTGCTCTCCGCGGCCCTGGTCGCCGCCGGATGGCGGGTCTTCGATCGCGTCGGCGGCCGCATCGGCGGCATCGCGCTCGCGGGCACCGGGATCGCCGGCTTCTTCATGGTCGTCGTCGCCGTCACCACGATCTACGACTGGGTGCCGTCCCTCGCCGGGTTGGTGCTCGCGGCACTCGTCGCCGCATCCGCCGTCGCGCTCGCGATGCGGTGGAACTCGCAGATGCTGGCGGTGTTGGTGACCGCGGCGGTCGCCGGCCTCGCGCCGGTCCTCACCGGCGGGTTGACGTTGACGCTCATCGGCTTCCTGGTGTTGCTTCAGATCGCCGGCGTCGTGCCCGAGAGCGCACGGGATTGGCCGGTGTTGTGTCTGGTGCGGACCGTGCCCGCCGTGGGCGCGGTGCTGTTGACCCAGGTGGTGCCGCAACACTTCGACTTCGCCCTCACCGTGCTCGCCGGCACGGCCGTCGCCCTCACCGGACTGGCCACGGGCATGCTCGGCACCTTGCGCGGCGAGGAGGAACTCACCTCCATCGCGTATGCCGTGTCCGCCCTTCCGCTTCTCGTCCTCGTGCCGCAGATGGGTCGTCCCGGCGCGATCGTGCTGGCGGCGGTCGTGACGGGGGTGACCGTCGTCGCCGCGGTCGTGGCCCGACCGGTCGGCCCCGCCACCGCTGCAGCCGCCGCGATCATCTCCACCGTGCTCTGCGGCGAGGCCGCCTACCAGGTGACCACCGGAGAATGGCTGCCCGCTCTGCTGATCGGCCTGTCCCTCGTCGTCGGGGTCGTGGCCTTGCAAGTGCGGTCGATGGCCGCCGCGTGGAGCGGTGTGACATTCTTCGTCGCCGGGTGCGCCTGGTCGGTGATGCTGGTCCCGGACTCGACGTTGACCGATGCGAGCGACGCGGTGGCGCGCCTCGGCGGCGCCGCAGTCGTGACCGGTCTGCTGATCGTCGCCGGTGCCGCGATCCACGCATTGCAGGTGCATCGTGTCGCCGCCGGTGTGCCGTCCGAACCGCTGCTGGGTGGCGCGGGTGTGATCGCGGCCTACGGCGTGACGATGAGCGTCGTCGCCGCCGGCACGCTCGCCGCCGGAGAGGACGGATTCCGCATCGGACACCTGGTCGTCACGGTCAGCTGGATGGCCACGGCCATGCTGCTGCTGGCCTACGGCCTGCGCCACACGGACCAGGCGAAGCTCGCACTGGGCTCCGGTCTCACCGTCGTCGCGGCGGCCCTGTCGAAGCTCTTCCTCTTCGACCTGGCCACGCTCGGCGGGATGACGCGAGCGATCACGTTCATTGCGGTGGGTTTGCTTCTGCTGCTGGCCGGTTCGCGGTATGCGCAGGCGATGGCGTCGGGGGCGCGGAAGGACGCGTAGCGTGCCTCCCGTGCAGGGCCGGGGTCGAGCATTCGGCCCCGGCTCTACTGCGTCGACGGGCCCGACGACACCTTGTTGCGAGATCGATGAATCGAGAAACATCCTTCGCCCGGGCAGGGGGCCGGTTCTAACTTTGCGGGTGTCCGTCGGCATCAACGCTGTTGGGACATTTCAGGGTTCGGAGGAGATTGCACATGAACAGGAAGAAGACGGTCCGCATCGCGGGCTTTGTGGCGGCTGTCGGAGCATCGGCGGCACTCGTGGCCGCAGCATCGTCGGGCACAGGGGCGTATTTCGAAGACAGCCACGGCGGGAATCTTCAGGCGTCCTCGGGCCAACTCAAGGCGACCGCGAGCGACACCTACATCAACTTCGCCGGGCTCAACCCCGGCCAGGACCGGACCCAGCGGGTCCATTTCGGGGTCAAGTCGAATTCGACGTCGAACGCCGACATCTGGCTCGTGTTCAACACGGCATCCGAGGCGTACGGCCGGTTCACCGGCGCCGGCGGCACCAGCTATGGCGACTTCTCCGGAGGCGGAATGGGACAGTACGGCCACTTCAAGGTCGTGGCCAATGCCGGAGGTTTCGAGTCCTACAACCTCCAGTTGCCGGATGCGGCCGATGCGACCAAGCCGTATTCGTCGAAGACCGCGCGCAACACCTGCAGTGTCGACAAGTACGGCCACGGTGGCAGCCCGGTCCAGCATGCACCCGGCGG
Source organism: uncultured Intrasporangiaceae bacterium (assembly GCA_964566985.1). Lineage (GTDB taxonomy): Bacteria > Actinomycetota > Actinomycetes > Actinomycetales > Dermatophilaceae > Leekyejoonella. The sequence continues at coordinate 4,461 of CAZMLG010000126.1, read as the reverse complement.
TGACAACGACATCGCGGAGTGTGGTGTCCCCGGGGCCATCCTGTTGCAGAAGAACATGGCCCCCGGCGCATCCGGCTATGCCGATGTCACCTTCGGACTGACGGGCAAGCAGGAGCTCATGAACCAGAAGAACGACCCGAACGTGCCGTTCGAGATCGTCGCGACGCAGCCGGGCATCGCCCCGGGTGCCGCCTGGTGATCCACGCCGTGTCACCCACGGCGTGACGGCAGGAACGTGCTGCACGGCGGGGCGGGATCGTTCCCGCCGTGCAGCACCCCACGATCGACAAGGGGAGTGGAGATGGTCCGACGACTGGCCTGGCTGCTGGCCGCGCTCGTGGTGGTGGCCGGGCTGGGCACGATGGCCGCGGCGTGGAGGGGCGGCTATCGGGGGTACATCATCCACACCGGCTCGATGAGCAAGACTCTCGTGCCGGGTGATCTCGTCATCGACGCCCCGGTGCCCGGGCACACCGTCGGGCCCGGCGATGTGATCACCTTCCGGCATTCGAAGGGCCCGGACCTGGTGACGCACCGGGTCACGACGATGAGCGCCAACGGAATTCACACCAAGGGCGATGCCAACCGCACCGCAGACGTCTGGACCATTCGCCCCGGCATGGTCGTCGGGGTGATGCGCTGGCACCTGCCCTGGATGGGGTATGCCGTGGTCTATCTGAAGCAGCCGACCGGTGCGGCATCGCTGGTGACCATCGGCCTGGGGCTCTATCTGCTCTGGGGTCTGTTCTTCCCCCAGGAGGCGAACTCCGCCGAGGGGCAGGCGACCGAGAACGCCGCATCCCGCGACCCGTTGCCGGCGTGAACCTATGGGGTGCTCTGGTCGGTCACGGGCCAGTCGGGTTTGAAGTCACCGTCCTTGGGGGTGCCCACTTCGGTGGCCGTATAGGTGACGGTCTTGCCCGTGGCGCTCTTGGCCTTCCACGACAGGGGCGCCCCGGACCTCGGATCGATGCACACGGTCGCCTTGCCGGTGTAGGCCTCGCTGATCCGGGTGGCGTCGGCGCGGTAGCAGTCGGTGTTGACGCCGGCCACGAGCCGCGCGTCGACGGGCGTGCCGTCGGCCTCTATCCTCGCCAGATCATTCGTCTTCACCGAGGACCCGGACTGCGAGGATCCGTCGGGAAATCTGACGCATTTCTTCGAGCTGGACGAGCAGGCGATCGTGCCGTCCTTCACGCTGATGATTTTGCCTCCCGGCGTGATCATCGCGGATCTCTTGCCGTCCGTGGAGAGGGTGACCGAGGACAGCATCGACCCGGTCACGGCGTAGGTGACGCGGAAGGGCTTGAGCGGGTGCGTGGCCCCGCCACCGGCCGCGGAGCCCGCGTCTGCGGTCGACTCGCCGCTCGTCGCCGATTCGGAGGACGCCGACGCGGCGGACGGCCCACCGGTGGCCGCCGGCGTGGTCACCGGTAAGGACGGCGTCGAGGCACCTGCACCCGTGGAGGCCGAGCCGGTTGGCGCCCCGGCGTGGTCGGATCCTCCGCCGCAGGCGGCCAGGATCGTCGCAAGCCCGGCGCTCGCGCACCACAGTCGAAACGTCGCGATGTTCATGCTGATCCCCTCGTGGTCGAGACCGTCGGCAGCCCAGGACCCGAGGCGCGGGCAGGCGATGTCTTATCGAGAGATTAGCGCACCCTTCACGTCCGCGCAGCGGATTTGGCCCGACGGTGCTTGACGTATTCGAACACCATCGGCAGCACCGAGATCAGCACGATCAGCAGAATCGCCACGTCGATCTTGTCGCCGAGCCACGGGAACGACGATCCCAGCACGTGGCCGGCGAACACCACGAGCGCCACCCAGAGCACGGCGCCGACCGCACTCCAGGTGAAGAACTGGCGCCGCGGCATACGGCCGGCTCCGGCGACCAGCGTGATGAAGGTGCGCACGATGGGCACGAACCGGCCGATCACCAGTGCCTTGGCGCCGTGCCGCTCGAAGAACGCATGGGTCTGCTCGAAATACTTGCGTTTGAGGATGCGCCCGTCGCGCTCGGACAGCGGCCCGCCGACGGCTCGGCCGATCTCGTATCCCGTCACGTTGCCCGCGAAGGCCGCTACCATCAGCAGCGGCACCACCATCCACAACGACAGGTCGACCTTGTCGGTCGCGATGAACAGGCCCATGGCGAACAACAGCGAGTCACCGGGCAGGATCGGGAAGAGCACACCGCACTCGACGAACACGATCAGCATGGAGATCCAGAAGAACGCACCGCCGAACTGCGCCAGCAGGTAGTTGGGGTCCATGAAGTCGGGCCCGAGGGTGTGCATCACGGGCAACAGATTACGTGAGTGCTCTTCCCGCCCTGGTCAGGACGCGGGCTCCTCGGCGGCGGGCCAGGGCGCGATCCATCCGTCGGAGGGCCAGTCCTCGACGGCCGCGACCAGGCGCGCGGAGTCGGCGCCGTCCAGGGACTCCCGGACGATGTCGGCGTGGCCGGCGTGCCGGGCCACCTCCTCGACCCAGTGCAGTAGGTCCCATCGGATCGGCCAGGTCGAGGCGCCCTGGGGGAACCACGGGGCATGGCGGGGCACCGGCACGGGGGTGTCGAGGTCCAGCGACGGGACGACGTCGGCGACCCGGGTGCGCACGGCGTCGAGTTCGGCGAGCAGATCGCCGAGCGGCTCGTGCGGATCGAAGGTGTCCCGATAGGCGGCGAAACCCTCCTCGGCCGGCACGTTCGACGGCGGGGGCGAAGCGGGCGCCGCCTGCACCCGGTCGAGCGCAGCCGAGATCGTGCGGGCGGTGTGTTTGACGATGCCGCCGATGCTCAATCGGCTCGCGGTCGTGGTCTGCCGCGCCTCGTCGTCGGTCAGGCCGAAGGCGGCGTTGCGGATCGCATCCAACTGGTGGGTGATGTAGCCGGCGAGCAGGTCGGCCCCGCGGTCGTGGACGGGTGCGTGAAGGGGCATGTCTGGTCCTTTCCCGAAGGTGATGACCACAGCCTTCCTACGAATCAGGTCAGTTTTTGTCCTGATCATCCGGCAGACTGCAGGCATGGCGGAGACGACGGCGCGACTGCTCAGGCTGCTCGGCCTGCTCCAGGCCCGCAGCGTGTGGACCGGTGAGGAGCTCGCGCAGCGTTTGGGAGTGACGCCGCGCAGCATCCGGCGCGACATCGACCGGTTGCGCGACCTCGGATATCCGGTCTCGGCGGTCCGCGGCGTCGGCGGCGGCTATCGGCTCGGCGCCGGCCGGGCGCTCCCGCCGCTGCTGCTCGACCAGGACGAGGCCGTCGCGGTGGCGGTCTGTCTGCGCCTCGCCGCGAACGGCACGGTCGCCGGCGTGGGCGAGGCCGCGGTGCGCACGATGGCCAAGCTCGACCAGGTGCTGCCCGGCTCGCTGCGCGCCCAGGTGGCCGCCGTGCAGGAGGCCACGATCACCGTCGACTATCGGCCCTCACCGGTGGACCCGGCCTACCTGTTGCAACTGGCCTCGGCCATCCGCGGATCGGTGCAGGCACGCTTCGACTACGTCGCCGCCGACGGCGCCGACACCTCGCGGCGGATGGAGCCCTACCGGCTCGTGGCGACCGGACGGCGCTGGTATCTCTTCGGCTTCGACCTCGACCGGGAGGACTGGCGGATCTTCCGACTCGACCGGATGAGCGACGTGCGGGTGAGCACGTTCCGCTTCACCCCGAGGGATGCCCCCGATGCCGACGCCTACCTGAAGCGGTCGCGCCAGGGCGGTTGGCGGTATGCCGCGCGGCTGCGTGTCGATGCCCCGCTCGACCAGGTCGCCGGGCACGTCGGGTCCTGGGGGCGAGCCGAGGCGATCGATGCGGGGACGACGCTGATCACCGTCGGGTCCGACGACGTCGATCGGATGGCCTGGTGGCTGATGGCCTTCCCACTGGACTTCGAGGTGCTCGACCCACCCGAGTTGCGCGATGCGCTGAACCGGCTGGCCGACCGCGCGACCCGTCGTGCGCGGCGACTGGCAGAGTGAGGGCGTGAACGACGAGGTGGGCGTTGGTCCCTGGGAGGGTCCGTGGCCGACGCTGCCCGACGGCAGCCCGGATCCTCGATACGACGAGGCGCTGCTGCGCGAGGGTGATCGGCGCAACGTCGTCGACCGCTACCGCTACTGGTCGCAGGAAGCGATCGTGTCCGACCTCGACGTCACCCGGCACGACTTCCATGTCGCCGTCGAGAACTGGGGCCACGACTTCAACATCGGCTCGGTCATCCGCACGGCCAACGCCATGGGCGCCAAGGCATTCCACATCGTCGGCCGCCGCCGCTGGAACCGCCGCGGGGCCATGGTCACCGACCGCTACCAGCACGAGCACCACCACCCGACCGTCGCCGACCTCGTGGAGTGGGCCGACGGCATACCCCTGATCGGGATCGACAACCTGCCGGGTTCGGTGCCGATCGAGACGTATGCCGTGCCGCGCGAGTGCGTGCTCGTCTTCGGCCAGGAGGGGCC
>CAZMLG010000125.1:0-9292 GCA_964566985.1 uncultured Intrasporangiaceae bacterium | reverse complement strand
CCCCAAACCCGCTTAGCAGGCGGGCGCCATAAACCAGACTAGGCGACGCCTCCACTACCCCACTCCGACATGACGCCACGCCGGGGAGGCGGAATAAGGCTACCTGGGGGCCGCTCACACAGCAAAATGAGGAGGGCTGACAACCTGTCACCGCACATGTTCGTCCCTACCTTGGGACAACTCACAGGCTGACCGGTCACAATGAAGGGCCCCTGGCATCCCAGGGCCACGGACAATCGAAGGCAGGGCATGACGCACGAGGACGACCACGGCGCCCACCGGCGCCGCACCGCCCCCGGCGAGCGCAGCACCCCCCAAGAACGGCCGCAGCGCACTCGCCTCCCCGGCACGACCTCGGCACCTCGCACCCGGCGGGGCGCCCGACGAGTGCGCTCCGAGGAGGTGCGCCGCGCTCTCCTGCTCACCGGTCTGAGCACGATCCTGCCCGGGCTCGGCCTGCTGTTCACCCCCAAACGTCGGCGCGGCATCGCGATGCTCGTCCTGGCGCTCGCCCTCCTGATCGTCCTCGCCTACCTCGTGCTGCACGGCGGCATCGTCGAAGGCGCGGCGCGGCTGCTCACCGACCGCGGCCTGGTCATCCTGCTGATCATGTTCATCGGCGGCGGGCTGCTGTGGCTGGCCAGCGTGCTCCTCACGCTCCGCGAGACGACCGGACGCGGCTGGCCGACCCAGACGCGATGGCTGCACCGCATCTTCGCCGCGGCCATGTGTGTCTTCATCGCCGTGCCGACCGCCAACGCCACCCGCTACGTCCTGGTGACCCGGGATGCCTTCGGCACGATCTTCCACGACCGCTACACCGGCCGAGGGCACACCGCGGCGACCCCGGCGAGCGGAGACAACCCGTGGGCGGACGTGCCCCGCGTCAACATCCTGCTGCTCGGCTCCGACGCCGGCGCCGACCGGCCCGGAGTGCGCACCGACTCGATGATGGTCGTCAGCGTCGACACCAAGACCGGCGACACCACGTTGATCAGCATCCCGCGCAACTTCCAGCACGCGCCCTTCCCCAAGGACAACCCGCTGCACAAGGTCTATCCCCACGGCTTCTACTGCCCCCAGCGCGGCGTCGGCAACGAATGCCTCATGGATGCCATCTGGACCGAGGCCGCGATCAACCACCGCAAGCTCTTCCCCAAGGACGAAGACAAACCCGGCCTCGACACCACCAGAGAGGTCATCAGCAAGGTGACGGGGCTGCCCATCGACTACACCACGGTGATCGACCTGCACGGTTTCACCCAACTCGTCGATGCCATGGGCGGGGTGTGGATCAACGTCCCCAAGCCGCCCGAGGGATCGCGGTGGGACGGCATACCGATCGGCGGCGAGATCAAATACGGCCGCGTCAAGCCGGGCAGCGTCACCGGCGTCATCAAGCCCGGCTACCAGAAGCTCGACGGTCACGATGCCCTGTGGTATTCGCGCAGTCGCGTCGGTGCGGCCAACGGGGACGACGACCGTATGCGGCGCCAGCGCTGCATGGTCAACGCGCTCATCTCGCAGACCAACCCGTTCTCGATGATCACCAAGTTCACCGACGTGATGAAGGTCGCCAAGAAGAACATCTCGATGGACATCCCGCAGGACGATCTGCCGGCGTTCGCCAAGCTCGTCGAGAAGATGAAGGACGGCAACATCCGCACCGTCAACATCTCCGGCGTGACCAACCACGTGAATCCCGACTTCCCGAAGGTGCGCAGGCTGATCAAGAAGGCGATCAACCAGCCGCACAACACGAAGGCTCCGACCCCGGCCAAGTCCGGCAAGAAGAAGCCCGCGAAGTCGGCGGCCAAGACCACCGACAACCCTATCTCCAACACCGCCGACTCGTGCTGACGCGGCCCGACGCCGCCGACCTGAAGACCCCGCGGTGAACCGCGCACCCGGCATATCGCACTCTTGAAGCACGCCACGACCCATCCAGGGGGAACGTCATGAAACGCACCGCCGTCCTCGCCTCGACCGCTGCCGTCGTCGTGGCTGCCGGAGCCGTCGGCGGCGGCGTCCTCTGGAAGGGCCACCAGGACGACCTGAAGGCGACACAGGCCGCGACCGACGCCGCCACGACCTTCGCCAAGGGCTGGACGACCGGGCACGTCGACACGGCGGCGTATGCCGGCACCTCACCGAAGGCGGCGCAGGCCAATTTCGAGACGACCACCGCGGCCCTCGGCAAGGGCCCGGTGCACACCTCCGTCGACGACGTGGTCCGCCACGGCGACACCGCCACCGCCGACGTCAAGGTCCGCTGGACCATGCCGGGCGGCGGGACGTTCAGGTGGACCGACCCGATCGACCTCGTCGAGCAGCAGGGCACCTGGAAGATCAAAGTCCCGAACCGTTCGCTGTGGCACCCGAAGCTCACCGCCGCCGACGCCTTCGTGGCACACACCGTCCAGGGCAAGCGGGGCGAGATCACCGGGCGCGGCGGAGCCCCGCTGATGAAGAACCAGACGGTCTACGACATCGTCATCGACCCGGTGAAGGCCACGGACGCCTCGGTCGAGAAGCTGCAGAAGGTCGTCGGCATCGGCACCCTCCTGGAGAAACTCCAGCAGGCCCAGAAGTCCGACTCGAAGGCCACCATCCCGGTCATCACCTACCGCGAGGCCGACTACGACGCGCGCAAGGCGAGCCTCGTCGGACTCGACGGGGTGATCGCCCGGAAGCGCACCCAGCCGCTGGCGAAGAACCGAGACTTCGGCCAGCCGATCCTCGGCTCGGTCGGGCCGGTCACCGCCGAGCAGATCAAGAAGGACCCCGACTACTACCACGCCGGCATGTATGTCGGGCAATACGGCCTGCAGGCCCAGTACGAGAAGACCATGGCCGCCAAGGACGGCTTCACGATCACCACGAAGTCTCACCCGGACAAGGAGTTGTACACGGCGAAACCGCAGAACGGCACGACCGTGCGCACGACGCTCGACCCGTCGATCCAACGTGCCGCGCAGGCGGCCGTCGACAAGCTCAAGGGCAAGGCGTCCGCGCTGGCCGCGATCAACGTCAAGACCGGCAACGTGCTCGCCGTCGCCAACGGCCCCAGCTACGGCAGCGAACGGGCGATCACCGGCAAGTTCGCGCCCGGTTCGACGTTGAAGATGGCCACGGCATACACCTGGCTGGCGAAGGGGAACAAGCCGTCGCAGAAGGTGAACTGTCCGGTGCAGGTCAGCGCCGGCGGTCAGATGGTGCGCAACTTCGAGGGCGAGTCGTTCCCGAACCCGCCGTTCACCAAGGACTTCGCCGTCTCGTGCAACACGGCCTTCGTCAACGCGGCGAAGACCTTCGACGACGACGACCTGCACGACGGCGCCAAGGCGCTGGGGATCGGTGCCGACTGGGCGAAGCAACTCGGCTACGCGGGAGCATTCACCGGCAGCGTCCCGGTCGCGAAGAACGACAACGAGAAGACGGTCAGCGCGTTCGGCCAGGCCAAGACGCAGGCCTCACCCCTGTCCCTGGCCGTCGCGGCCGGCTCCATCGCTCGCGGCGCCTACATCCCGCCGGCGCTGGTGACGACCCCGAAGCAGCCGGGCAGCAGGGCGGCGAAGCCACTGAAGAAGCCCGCGGCCGGCGAGCTGAAGAAGCTCATGCGGCTCCCGGTGACCGACCCGGACGGCACCGCGACGATCATGAAGAACACTCCCGGTGGCCCCGTCCACGCCAAGACCGGCACGGCCGAATTCCTCGACGGCGGCAAGCCCGCGTCGCACGCGTGGCTGGCCGGCTGGCAGGGCAACATCGCCTTCTGCGCCCTGGTCGTGTCCGTCCCGGAGGGTCAAGGCGGTGGCACCGTCGCGGCCCCGGTCGTGAAGGACTTCCTCACGACCCTCGCCAAGCAGGGGTAGGCCGTCCCGGACGCAGATCGGCCCCGGCACCAGTTGGTGCCGGGGCCGATCCGTTCGGCCGGATCGATCAGGCCGGGACGACGTTGGTCGCCTGCGGACCCTTGTCACCCTGGGTGATCTCGAAGTCGACGCGCTGCGCCTCGTCGAGGGTCCGGTATCCCTGGGTCTGGATGGCGCTGTAGTGGACGAACACGTCCGGGCCACCGCCATCCTGAGCGATGAAGCCGAAGCCCTTCTCAGCGTTGAACCACTTAACAGTTCCCTGTGCCATGGGGTGTAACTCTCATTCTTTATCTTGCGGCGTTGACCCCACGGTCTTGTGGGGCCGAGGCTGCCGGTGCCGCCCCGTGACAGGTGAACCAGGTTCATACACAAAGTGCCCGCGTCTGCGGGCACTTCTTCGTCCAGCGAGGAATTGCAACTGCAACCGGAGATGACGGTAGCACGGAAGCCCGACGACGAACGGCTCAGGACGCCGTCGGTCTCGCCACCCGGGCAACCGCCGGCCACCGGGCGCGAGCCGAGGTGACGGCATACGGCACAAAACGTAGGATGGCGCCGGCACCTCCGGTGCCTGGAGGGCTCGCATAGTGGCCTAGTGCGGCGGTCTTGAAAACCGCTAAGTCGGTAGCCCCGGCTTCGTGGGTTCGAATCCCACGCCCTCCGCAAATGGTGGGAGACCAACCCGAGCGAAGCGAGCGGTTGGTCTCCCCACCATTTATCGAGCACGCGGGATTCGGGAGGAGTCTCGCGAGGGACGAGCGAGCGACGGCTCCCACGCCCTCCGCAAGTGGAGTCGAGGCAGTCCCGAGCGAGCGACGGTTCCCACGCCCTCCGCTCACCGAGCGACGCGAGGGGACTGGACGCGTACCGCCGACCTGTAGGGTCGAGACGACGCACTGCAGGAGGAGACCGCCCATGGGGAAGCTGACCTTTGTCCTCGGCCTGGGTGCCGGCTACGTCGTCGGCACCCGTGCCGGGCGCGCCCGCTACGAGCAGCTCAAACACCTGGCCACGCGCGCCGTCCAACAAGGCGGCGTCCAAGAACAGTTGGCCGGAGCGCGGCAGCAGATCAAGCAGCGCAGCGCCGACGCCGCGGTCGCGGCCGGACAGGCCGCCTTGCACGGTGCCGGCCAGACGGCCAAGAACGTCGCCGTCGCCGGCTTCTCCGCGGCCGCGGGCAAGCGCCGACAGGTCGTGCAGAGCACGATCGGCGGCCCGCAGCAGACCGAGGTCACCTCCATCGAGACCGTGCCCACGACCTCCGAGCGGCCCGCCTCGCCCACCTCGGACTCGTGATCACGGCCGATCACACGGCTCCAGGGCACCCACAAGCGTCAGAATCGCGTAAAGTCCCCGCGAAACGGCGCGAAATCCCGCCAAACCCCGGGCGTGTATGGTCCACTGGGCAGCACTGGGGTCCTCCCCCGGAGCTGAACCCACGAACCGGTGGCCGGCCCGTCGGTCACAGAGCTGAACTACGGATTAGGACATTCATGAACCGCACTGACCTCGCGAGCACCATCGCACAGCGCACCGGCGTCAGCGTCAAGGACGCAACGGCTGTCATCGGCGGCCTCAACGACGTCATCATCGAGGCCGTGGGGCGAGGTGAGAAGGTCCAGCTCCCGGGCCTGCTGACCATCGAGCGCGTCGAGCGCGCCGCCCGTTCCGGCCGCAACCCGCAGACCGGCGAGCCGATGAAGATCGCGGCGTCGCACGCCGCGAAGGTGACCGCCGGAAGCAAGCTGAAGGCCGCTGCCAAGGGCAAGTGACCTGCCGGACCCCGAGGGAGGGCCCGCACCGGATGGTGCGTGCCCTCCCTCTGTCTCTCTGAGCGGAAAGTCAGCCGACGTACCGAAGACCCACCACGGGCGATTGAGCCGTCGAGACGCAGTCGAGACGTGTCGAAATCACTGGGCACACCCTGCCAATCTCACCGGGTTTCGATACGTCCTCGACCCTTCGACGGGCTCAGGACATGCTGCGTCAGCGGACTACGGGGCCATCCGGGTGGGGGGCCGTGACCGCGCACGCTTTCACGCCCGCGTGGCGTCACGAACAGTGCCAACAAACTCGGCCCCTGGGTTCCCCAGGGGCCGAGTGGGCGGGCGTCAGATCCAGAGCGCGGGGTCGGTGTAGAAGTCGTCCTCGCGACGCGCCCGCTTCGGGAAACGCACCTGAGCGGGCACCCCGGTCGCCACGGAGTTGGCCGGCACGTCCTTGACGACGACGGCGTTCGCCCCGATCTGCGCCGTGTCACCGACCTCCACCGGCCCGAGCACCCTGGCTCCGGCCCCGATCGTGACGTTGTTGCCGACCGTCGGATGCCGCTTGACGCGGGCCAGTGACCGCCCCCCGAGCGTCACCCCGTGATACAGCATCACGTCGTCCCCGACCTGCGCCGTCTCCCCGATCACGACCCCCATACCGTGATCGATGAAGAACCGCTCCCCGATGCTCGCACCGGGGTGGATCTCCACACCGGTCACCGATCGCACCGACTGCGACAACAGCCGGGCCGGTAGGCGCCAGCGCCCGCCACGCTGCCACATCCGGTGGGCCAGCCGATGCGACCAGATCGCGTGCAGCCCGGGCGAGGTCAGGAACATCTCGAGCCGGGTGTCGACCGCGGGGTCGCGAGCGATCGCCGCATCCAGGTCGGCGCGCACCGCATCCACGATCCGCTGCACCGGCCGCGTCCTTTTGTGCTGCACCCCGAGGAGCGACATCAGGTGACTCATCTGGGACTCCTTCGTCCGTGAGCGGGCGATCCGTGGATCAGTCGACCAGGCCCTCGAAGAGCGGCGTCGACAGGTAGCGCTCCCCGAACGAGGGAATGATCACGACGATGGTCTTGCCGGCGTTCTCCGGCCGGCGCGCCACGTCGTCGGCGGCCGCGAGTGCGGCGCCGGACGAGATACCGACGAGGAGACCTTCCCGCTGCGCCGCCTTGCGCGCCCACTCGAACGCCTGGTCGGCGGTGATGTCGAGCACCTCGTCGTAGACCGTGGTGTCGAGGATCTCCGGCACGAAGTTGGCTCCCAATCCCTGGATCTTGTGCGGCCCGGCCTGGCCGCCGTTGAGCAGCGGGGCCTCGGCCGGCTCCACGGCATACACCGTCAGGTCCGGGTTGTATTTCTTGAGCACCTGGCCGACGCCGGTGATCGTGCCTCCGGTGCCGATCCCGGCCACCACGACGTCGACGTCACCCTCGGTGTCACGCCAGATCTCCTCGGCCGTGGTCCGACGGTGGATCTCGGCGTTGGCCTCGTTGGCGAACTGCCGAGCGAGGACGCCACCTCGCTCCGCGGCGATCTGCTCCGCCTTCTCGACCGCGGCCTTCATGCCTCCGGCCGGGTCGGTGAGCACGAGCTCGGCACCGAATCCGCGCATCAGGGCGCGACGCTCCCGGCTGGCACTCTCGGGCATCGCCAGCACGACGTCGTAGCCCTTCGCCGCACCCACCATGGCCAGGGCGATCCCGGTGTTGCCCGAGGTCGCCTCGACGATCGTCCCCCCGGGCTTCAGCTCGCCCGCATCCTCGGCGGCCCCGATGATCGCGGCACCGATCCGGTCCTTCACCGAGGCGCCGGGATTGCCGTACTCCAGTTTCGCCGCGACGGTCGTGCCGGTGTCGCCGGTGTCGATGATGCGGTTGATACGCACGAGTGGCGTGTTGCCGATCGCCTCGGTCACGTCGTGGAGAATGGCCACAATTTTCACCTTCGTCTTTGCCGGTGGGGGAACAACGGTCCGTGGTCGGCAACCACGGCTGCGTTATGACTATTCCAACACATCGTTATTTTAATCTTCATCGACCCACCGCCGCGCCGGCGGGAGGATCGCGTGGCATCGATGGTGCTCCAGGAATTACCGATCGGTAGTCGCAGGTAGACTCCCCGCATGTCTGGACTGCAGATCGTCGCCGCGGTGATCACCGTCGGCATCACCGTGGTCGGTGTCGCCCTCCTGGTGCGTGCGGTCGCCTCGATGGTGGCCACGTTCCGGGTCGGGGCGCCGGATCACCGCACGGACCACCAAGGCACTCGGGCCGCGACGCTGGTGCGGGAATTCCTCGGGCACACCAGGATGAAGCGGCTCCCCGTGGTCGCGGCGGCGCACTGGGCCACGATGATCGCGTTCGGGTTGTTGTTCTTCACGCTGCTGACGGCCTACGGGCAGATCTGGGACCCGTATTTCGTGCTACCGGCACTCGGGCACTTCATCCCGTTGGAGTGGGTCACCGATCTGTTCGGGTGGGCCGGGCTGATCGCGATGATCGTGTTGATCGCCAACCGTCGCATCCGTCATCCCGGGCGCTCCGAGGGCAGAGAGGGCCGCTGGTCGCGGTTCTTCGGGTCCACCTTCTGGCAGGCGTACTTCGTGGAGTTGGTGATCCTCGGGGTCACCTTGTGCATCCTGACGCTGCGCGGTCTGGAGTACGCACTGGAGTCGGCCACGGGAGACGACCACGCCGGCGGGCTGCACTACCCGTTGACCTTCTTCCTGGGGCACGCGTTCGGTGGCATGTCGGTCGAATCCCTCAAGCAGATGATCGTGGTCGTCGCGACGCTCAAGATCGTCATCTCGATCGTGTGGATGATCACCATCGCGCTGAACGTGACGATGGGGGTGGCCTGGCACCGCTTCCTGGCGTTCTTCAACATCTTCTTCAAGCGGCACGCCGACGGGCGCACCTCGCTGGGTGAGTTGCAGCCGATGAAGGTCGGCGGCGAGCCGGTGACGATGGAGTCGCTGGAGGAGCTGGACGAGGACGCCTCGCTCGGCGTCGGGTCGGTGCAGGACTTCACCTGGAAGGGCCTGCTGGACTTCTCCACCTGCACCGAGTGCGGGCGTTGCCAGAGCCAGTGCCCCGCGTGGAACACCGAGAAGCCGCTGTCCCCGAAGCTGTTGATGATGACGCTGCGCGAGCACGCCAACGCGGCCTCGCCGTTTCTGACCGCCGCCGAGGAGGCCCGCGGCGGTCTGCCGGCAGACCAGCAGGCGGTCGCGCAGACCCCGCTCGTCGGCGAGACCGGATACGACATCCGCTCACCGTTGACGGCCTACAACCCGCACGGGCCCGATGCCGTCATCGACTCCGATGTTTTGTGGTCGTGCACGACGTGTGGCGCGTGTGTCGAGCAGTGCCCGGTCGACATCGAGCACGTCGACCACATCGTCGACATGCGCCGCTACCAGACACTGATCGAATCGGCCTTCCCCAGCGAACTGGGCGGGCTGTTCAAGAACCTGGAGAACAAGTCCAACCCGTGGGGCATGTCCGCCCGCGCCCGCCTCGACTGGGCCAAGGACCTGCCCTTCGAGGTGCCGGTCTACGGCAGCGACGTGGACGATCTGGCCGACGTGGACTACCTGTTCTGGGTCGGCTGCGCCGGCGCCTACGAGGACCG
>CAZMLG010000124.1:0-9348 GCA_964566985.1 uncultured Intrasporangiaceae bacterium | reverse complement strand
TCAACCTGGAGGACATCGCCGCGCCGCGCTGCTTCGAGATCGAGCGCCGGCTGCGCGACGAGTTGGACATCCCCGTCTTCCACGACGACCAGCACGGCACCGCCGTCGTCGTGCTCGCGGCTCTGACCAACGCTCTGCGCGTGGTCGACAAGCGCAACGAGGACATCAGCGTCGTCGTGAGCGGGGTCGGCGCCGCCGGCCACGCGATCATCGAACTGCTGCAGGCACAAGGGGTCTCGTCGATCATCGCCTGCGACCGCAAGGGGGCCGTGCACCAGGGACGCGAGGGCATGGACAAGGATCGCCAGTGGGTGGCCGACCACACCAATGCCGAGGGTCGCACGGGCACGCTGCAGGAGATGCTCAAGGGCGCCGACGTGTTCATCGGCGTCTCCGGGCCCGATCTGCTCACCGGAGGCGACATCGCCACGATGGCCGACGACGCGATCGTCTTCGCCCTGGCCAACCCCGACCCCGAGGTGGACCCGGCGGCCGCCGGGGAACACGCCGCGGTGGTGGCCACCGGCCGCAGTGACTACCCGAACCAGATCAACAACGTGCTGGCCTTCCCGGGGATCTTCCGCGGGCTGTTGGATGCCGGCACCCGCGACATCACCCAGAAGGCCATGGTGGCCGCCGCCGTCGCGATCGCCGACACCGTCTCGGAGGGCGAGCGCAACGCGAGCTACATCATCCCGTCCGTGTTCGATCCGGACGTCGCGACGAAGGTGGCGACGGCGGTGCGGGAAGCCGCGGCGTCGGCATGATCGAGGGATTGGCGCAGCGGCTGGACCGGCAGCTGCGCGAGGCGGATGCGGCGCTGGAACGCGACTTCCCGGGGGAGCGCGGACCGCGCCAGCCGGTGCACACGGTCTACATCCCCGGTGACCGGTATGCCGTGGACACGGTGACCGCATGGGGGCTGCAGGCCGCTGAGGCCCTGACCGACCACGGCCGGGACGCGGCGAGCCTGGCGCGCGAGCTCGACCTCGACCCGGCGACGACGGTCGAGGTCTTCGACCGGGTCGCGGCGAAGCTGGCGGCCGAGCCGATCGAGGATCTGCGCATCGACTTCGAGGACGGCTACGGCGATCGCCGGGACGAGGAGGAGGATGCCGCGGTGATCGCGGCGGCCGGCGCGCTCGCGGGGAGCATCGCCGAGGGGAGCGCCGCGCCGTTCCACGGCATACGGTTCAAGTCGTTCGAGGCGCCGACGCGTCGGCGCGGCCTGCGCACCCTGGAGTTGTTCGTCGGCGAGCTTGCGCGGGCCGGGGCGATCGGCCCGGGGCTGGTGGTGACGCTGCCGAAGGTCACCGGCGTCGAGCAGGTGGCGGCCATGGTGACCGCCTGCGAGGCGATCGAGCGCGAGCACGGGCTCGCCGAGGGCACCCTCGAGTTCGAGATCCAGGTGGAGACGCCGCAGGCGATCCTCGGGCCCGACGGCACCGCACTCGTCGCCCGGATGATCCACGCCGCGCAGAGGCGCTGCACCGGGCTGCACTACGGCACCTATGACTACTCCGCGTCGTGCGGGATCTCCGCGGCCTACCAGAGCATGGAGCATCCGGCCGCCGATCACGCGAAGGCGGTGATGCAGGTCGCCGCGGCCGGCACCGGGGTCTTCCTCTCGGACGGGTCCACCAACGTCATGCCGGTCGGCGACCACGACGCGGTGATCCGGGCCTGGGCGCTGCACCACCGGCTGGTGCGTCGCTCGCTCGAACGCGGCTACTACCAGGGCTGGGATCTGCACCCGGCGCAACTGCCCAGCCGCTTCCTGGCGACGTATGCGTTCTATCGCGAGGGTCTGCCCACGGCGGCGACCCGGCTGCACGCCTACGTGCACGGCGGCGACTCCGGCTATCTCGACGAACCGGCCACCGCCGCGGCGCTGTCGGCGTTCGTGCTCCGTGGCGTCGAATGCGGCGCGATCGAGGAGGACGAGGTCGGCCGGCTGATCGAGATCGACCGCCCCCGGCTGGCCACCCTCGCCCGCCGCCCCGCCGAGTAGTCACTCCGCTCCACCGAGTGGTGCCTTGGCGCCACCGAGTCGTCACTCCGCGCAGGCGAGTCGTCACGGAGTGCGCCGGGATACCTTCTGCGCGGCCCGAAGACCAGGTAGCGTCTGCCTCATGCAGTTGGAGGCCGAGTTCACCACCGAGCCCTTCGAAGGCGAGGGAGATCCGCCGAGCCACGCCGTCGCGGCACTGGACGCCGTGCGATCGGTGGGGCTGGAGTGCGACTTCGGCCCGCTCGGCACCCGATTGACCGGGGATGCCGAGGTCGTGTTGCAGGCGGTGCACGACGTGATGTCGACGGCGCTCGCGTCCGGAGCGACCCGCGTGACCGTGCAGGTCGAGGTGCACGAGGCGGCCGAGCGCGATGGTTGAGGGTCGGCACCCGCTCGTCGACGCGGTGCGCCCGTTGACCGATCGCCTCGGGGCGCAACTGCTTCCGCCGGAGGCCCGGCAGGACGGTGACGTGCCGCTGGAATGGGACGGGCGGACCGTCGCGGTCGTGCGCCTGCCGGACACTCTCGGCGAGACCGAGGCGGTCGGAGATCTGGGCCGCCTGCTGGACGATGTGGCCGGTGAGCTGGGCGGCAGTCTCGACGGGCTTCCCCGGGCGCAGAAACAGCGTGCCGTGCGCCTGCTGGAGGAGCGCGGCGCCTTCACCTACCGCAAGTCGGCCGAGGAGGTCGCGAGCGCCCTCGGGGTCTCCCGCTTCACCGTCTACAACTATCTGAACCGCAGCAAGGCGGAGGCGTAGGCGGGCCGCCCCGGAGCAAGATTCAACAAACTGTTGACGCAGGGCTGTGTGCTGTGTCACTCTTTCGCACATCGGAATTATTGTTCCGATACGTGAGAGGAGCAGTCGAGTGCACCTTGACCAGTTCAACACCGAGTCGCCCGAGCGGCTCCGGCCGGCCCTCCTGGCCTGCTGCGATGTCCCGTCCTGGGCCCAGGCCGTCATCGACGGGCGGCCGTATGCCGACCGGGCGGCACTCGAGGCGGCCGGCGACGCCGCAGCGCGCGGCTTCACCGCCGACGAGGTCGCACGGGCCCTGGCCGCCCATCCGCGGATCGGCGATCGCGCCGAGGGCTCGTCCACCGAGGCGGGATGGTCGCGCGGAGAACAGGCCGGGGTCTCCCAGGACGATCGGACGAAGGCCGCTCTGCTGGAGGGGAACCGAGCCTACGAAGAACGCTTCGGCCGGGTCTTCCTCATCTGCGCGGGCGGGTTGGATGCCGAGCAGATCCTGGCGAACCTGAACGACCGCCTCACCCACGACGACGCCACCGAGGCCGGTGTCGTCGCCGACGAACTGCGCAAGATCGCGGTCGTCCGCCTGCGCAAGGTCCTGGAAGGAGACGACGCATGAGCGCCATCACCACCCACGTTCTCGACACCGCACTCGGGCGGCCCGCCGCCGGCGTACCGGTGCGACTCCACTCGGTTGCGACGGGCGAGACCCTCGCCGCGGCGCAGACCGACTCCGACGGTCGCGTGTCCGACCTCGGCCCCGATCGGGTCGAGGCGGGCGCCTACCGGCTGATCTTCGACGTCGCCACGTATTTCACGGCGACGAACCGGTCGACCTTCTTCCCGGAAGTGGTCCTCACCTTCGACCTGGCCGACCCCGATCAGCACTACCACGTCCCCCTACTCCTCGCCCCATTCGCCTACTCAACCTATCGAGGGAGCTGAACACCCATGAGCATCAAGCTCGGATCCAACGAATACGGCAAGTCGGAAGTGCACCTGGTGCGCGTCTATCGCGACACCGACCGGCACGAGATCCACGACCTGACCGTGTCCACCTCGCTGCGCGGTGACTTCACCGCCGCGCACAGTCACGGCGACCAGGCCGCCGTGCTGCCGACCGACACCCAGAAGAACACCGTGTTCTCCTACGCGCGAGAGAAGGGTGTGCAGTCCCCGGAGCAGTTCGCGCTCGACCTGGCCGACCACTTCCTGGAGGCCTCGCCGGCCGCCGACGGCGCCAAGATCGAGGTCGTCCAGGAGCCGTGGGAGCGCATCCAGGTCGACGGGCAGGGGCACGATCACTCGTTCGTGCAGTCCGGCAGCGGCAAGCGCAACACCATCGTGCAGGTCGACGGCCGCGGCGCCGACCGGCAGGCCCACGTCGTCTCCGGCCTGAGCGACCTGGTCGTGCTCAAGACCGCCGGTTCGGAATTCGTCGGCTTCCTCAAGGACCAGTACACGATCCTCAAGGAGGACACCGAGCGGATTCTGGCCACCTCGCTCATCGCCCGCTGGCGCTACGTCGGCACCGACGTCGACTGGAACAAGACCTACGACGGCATCAAGGCCCTGCTGTTGCAGCGGTTCGCCGAGGTCTACTCCAAGGCGCTGCAGCAGTCGCTGTATGCCATGGGCGAGTCGGTGCTCGAACAGTTCCCGCAGGTCGCCGAGATCAAGTTCTCCGCACCCAACAAGCACCACTTCCTCGTCGACCTCTCGCCGTTCGGTGTGGACAACCCGAACGAGGTCTTCTATGCGGCCGACCGACCCTACGGTCTGATCGAAGCCACCGTCGTGCGGGACGACGCAGCCGACGCAGGCAACGCCTGGCACTCCGTGCCGGGCTTCTGCTAGGGATGTGAAGCGCGCCGTGAAACTCCTACGACGCGAGGGTAATCCGAAATACCGTGGCCGCCCCGAGGACCAGATGTATGGTCCGGGTCAACTGGTCACCTACGGAACCCAGCACATCCTGACGATGTATGGCGGAGTGATCGCCCCACCGCTGATCGTCGGCGGTGCCGCCCATCTGAAGCCCTCCGACATCGCGCTGCTGGTCACCGCGGGACTGTTCATCAGCGGCCTCGCGACCTTGTTGCAGACCCTCGGCATCGGGGCCGTCGGCAGCCGGCTGCCGCTGGTGCAGGGTGTCTCGTTCGCCAGCGTCTCGACGATGGTCGCGATCGCGAGCAAGGACGGGATCCGCCCCGTGCTCGGCGCGATCATCGTGGCCGGCATCGTCGGTGTCGTCGCCTCGACGTTCTTCGCCAAGATCGTCCGCTTCTTCCCGGCGGTGGTGACCGGTTCGATCATCACCGTGATCGGGGCCTCGCTGATGCCGACGGCATTCACCTGGTGCATGGGAGGGGACCAACAGGCGAAGGACTTCGGGTCGCCGACCAACATCGGGCTCGCCGCGCTCACGTTGTTGATCATCGTGTTGATCAGTCGACTCTTTCAGGGCGCGATCTCCCGGCTGTCGATCCTCATCGGCATGGTGATCGGCACCTTGATCGCGGTGGTCACCGGTGACGCGGACTTCTCCGGCGTGTCCGACGCGAAGGTCGTGTCACTGCCGCAGTTCCTCCACTTCGGCACTCCGACCTTCCAGGCCGGTGCCATCGTCTCGATGACCATCGTGATCTTCGTGATCATGACGGAGACGACGGCCGACATCCTGGCGATCGGCGAGATCGTCGAGACCGAGGTCGACGACAAGCGGGTGGCCGCGGGCCTGCGGGCCGACATGGCCGCGACGACGGTCGCCCCCTTCTTCGGCAGCTTCCCGGCGAGCGCCTTCGCGCAGAACGTCGGCCTGGTGGCGCTCACCGGGATCAAGAGCCGCTTCGCGGTCGCCGCCGGCGGGGGCGTGCTGGTCGTGCTCGGGCTGCTGCCGGTCGTCGGCGCCGTCATCGCCGGGATACCGCTTCCGGTGCTCGGCGGTGCAGGCATCATCCTGTTCGGCTCGGTGACGGCCAGTGGCATCCGCACCCTGGCGCGTGTCGACTACCGCAACAGCCTCAACATGGTCATCATCTCGGTCGCGTTCGCCTTCGGCGTGATCCCGATCGCGATGCCGACCTTCTGGGACAAGTTCCCGGACTGGTTCGGCACGATCATGGACTCCGGCATCAGTGCCGCCGCGGTCAGCGCGGTGCTTCTCAACCTGTTCTTCAACGAATGGACGTGGGGCAACCGGCCCGGTGCGTCGGTCTTCGCCGAACGCGAGGACCGGGTAGCGGAGTTCGGCGAGCGCCTCGAGGACGACATCCCGTCCTCGATCCGTGCCCGCACGATCAAGCCGAACGGCGTCAACAGCCGCGCTCCGGCCTCCTCGGGTGGCGTGGACGGTGACTCCTCCACGTATGCCGCGGACTCCTGAGTCCGACCCGACCCCGTGGTGCCGATCTGCGTTGCGCAGGTCGGCACCACGGCCCGGGGTGGGGCGGATGAGCCGGCCGATCGGCGGCTATCTCCGGGGAATTCGCGCCCGGAGGCCTTGACGAGGCGTGGTGCAGATCATACGCTATTTCCGTACTCCAAAAATAAACTTCCACATAACGAAAGTCCCCGCACAGGAAGGGCCCGCGATGAGCCACTCGCTTCGCTACGAGGTCAACTGCTCGATCATCTTCACCGAGCTGCCGCTGCTCGAGCGTCCCGCGGCGGCGAAGGCCGCCGGATTCGACGCGGTCGAATACTGGTGGCCGTTCGAGACGGCCGTGCCCGCCGACAAGGACGTGGAGGCGTTCGTCCGCGCCGTCGAGGACGCCGGCGTCTCGCTCGTCGGCCTCAACTTCTTCGCCGGCGACATGCCCGGAGGCGACCGCGGGCTGGTCTCGTGGACCGGGCGTGAGCAGGAGTTCCGCGACAACATCGAGGCGACCGTGGGCATCGGTGACCGTCTCGGCTGCCGGGCTTTCAACGCGCTCTACGGCAACCGCCTCGACGGTGGTGACCCGCAGGCGCAGGATGCGCTGGGCGCCGAGAATCTCGCACTCGCCGCGCAGGGTGCCGCCCGGATCGGTGGCACGGTGCTCGTCGAGCCCGTCAGCGGGTCGCCGGCCTACCCGCTGCTGACCGCCGCCGATGCCCTCTCGGTCATCGACACGGTCCAGCAGGCCTCGGGAGCGGACAATCTCGGGCTGCTGGCCGACCTCTATCACCTGACCGTCAACGGGGACGACGTCGACAAGGTCATCGCCGACCAGGTCGGGCGGATCGCACACGTGCAGATCGCCGACGCCCCGGGCCGGGGCGAACCCGGCTCCGGCGACCTGCCGATCGACGAGCAGCTCTCCGCGCTCGAACGCGGCGGCTACTGCGGCTGGGTCGGCCTCGAATACAAGCCGACCACCGCGTCGGCGGACAGCTTCACCTGGGTGGCCCGCGACCGTCGCGGCAGCGCCGCCTGAGCCCCACCGATCCCCTTCAAGGAGAACGACATGAGCAACATCGCCTTCATCGGCCTGGGCATCATGGGCAGCCCCATGGCCGTCAACCTCGCCAAGGCCGGGCATCAGGTCACCGGCTACAATCGCACCCCGGAGAAGGCCGGCCCGCTGGTGGATGCCGGTGGGAAGTCGGCCGACTCGATCGCCGACGCCGTGGGGGGTGCCGACATCGTCGCGGTCATGGTGCCCGACTCGCCGGACGTGCAGCAGGTGCTCACCGGTGACGACGGCGTCTTCGCCCACGCGACCCCGGGTGCCTTGATCATCGACTTCTCGACGATCCGCCCCGACGTGACCACCGAGCTGGCGAAGCAGGCCGGAAACCACGGCTTCCGCCTGCTGGACGCTCCCGTCTCCGGAGGCGAGGCCGGCGCGGTCAACGCGGCGCTGTCGATCATGGTCGGCGGGAGCGCCGAGGACTTCGCCGCGGCGCAGGACGTGTTCGACGCGGTCGGCAAGACCGTCGTGCACGTGGGCCCGAGCGGCTCCGGCCAGACGGTCAAGGCCGCCAACCAGCTCATCGTGGCCGCCAACATCCAGGCCCTCTCGGAGGCGGTCGTCTTCCTCGAGGCCTACGGCGTCGACACGACCGCCGCGCTCGAGGTGCTCGGTGGCGGTCTGGCCGGATCCAAGGTGCTCGACCAGAAGAAGGGCAACATGCTCGACCGGTCGTTCGACCCGGGCTTCCGCATCGAGCTGCACCACAAGGATCTCGGGATCGTCACCGCGGCCTCGCGCGAAGCTGGCGTCGTCATCCCGCTCGGGTCGCTGGTCGCCCAGCTCATGGCCTCGGCGAAGGCCGTGGGCGACGGCGGACTCGACCACTCCGGCCTGCTACGCGGTGTGGAGCGACTCTCCGGCCGCTGAGCCACCCGGCCGGGTTTCGATACGGCTCGCCCCAGGGGCTCGCCTACTCAACCAGCCGAGGGCGCGCCACGCCACCAGTCACGACCGCGGAGCGGATCGGTGAGCCGAGGCACAAGGCTCGGGCCAGGAGGTCGGCGGAGCGGACTGGATGGGCCTGGCGGGAGTCCGAGCTTGCGAGGACGACTGGATTCGTCCGCGGAGCCGGCCTCCTGGCCCGGGCCGCACCCGACCTGCACCCAGAAGTCCTGAAGCTCACCAGGTTTCGATACGGCTCGCCCCAGGGGGCTCGCCTACTCAACCAGCCGAGGGGTCGCCTACTCAACCAGCCAAGGCGCTTCGCTCGTCCCTCGCTACGCGCTACTCAACCAGCCGGGGATCGGCCGGGGTAGCGGACGCAACCAATTTCCATCCGACACATCGAACGAAGGACAAGACCATGACTCGTATGCGCACCGTGGACGCCGCGGTCCTCATCCTGGAGAAGGAGGGCGCGACGCAGATCTTCGGTCTGCCCGGAGCCGCCATCAACCCCTTTTACAGCGCCATGAAGGACCACGGCGGCATCAAACACGTGCTCGCTCGGCACGTCGAGGCCGCCTCACACATGGCGGAGGGTTATACCCGCGCCACGGCGGGCAACATCGGCGTGTGCGCCGGCACCTCCGGCCCGGCCGGCACGGACATGATGACCGGCCTGTATTCGGCCGCGGCCGACTCGATCCCGATCCTCGCGATCACCGGCCAGGCACCGACCTCGAAGCTGCACAAGGAGGACTTCCAGGCGGTCGACATCTCCGCGATCGCCGCGCCGGTCGCCAAATGGGCCGTCACCGTGCTCGAACCGGCCCAGGTGCCCGGCACCTTCCAGAAGGCCTTCCAGATCATGCGGGAGGGCCGCCCCGGCCCGGTGCTGATCGACCTGCCGATGGATGTGCAGTTGGCGGAGATCGACTTCGACATCGACACCTACGAGCCGCTGCCGATCAGCCGGCCGGCCGCGACCCGCGCGCAGGTCGAGAAGGCCCTGTCGATGCTGAACGAGGCGGACAAGCCGTTGATCGTCTCCGGCGGAGGCATCGTCAACGCCGACGCGTCCGACCTGCTGGTCGAGTTCGCCGAGACGCTCGACGTCCCGGTCGTGCCGACCCTGATGGGGTGGGGCACGATCGCCGACGACCACCCGCTGTCCGCGGGGCTCGTCGGCCTGCAGACCCAGCGTCGTTATGGCAACGCCACGATGCTGGAGTCCGACTTCGTGCTC
>CAZMLG010000123.1:0-9569 GCA_964566985.1 uncultured Intrasporangiaceae bacterium | reverse complement strand
TCGGCTTCATCTCCTTCACCCAGATCGGCGTCGACACGTCCTACTGGATGACCAGTGGCACGCTGTTCGTCATGGGCCTCGGTATGGGGTGCACCATGATGCCGCTGATGACCTCGGCACTGGCGACGCTGACCGACCACAAGATCGCCCGCGGTTCGACCCTGATGAACATCGTCCAGCAGATCGGTGCGTCCATCGGCGCCGCCGTCATGTCGGTGGTGCTCACCAACCAGATGCTCGACCACGGTGTCGACGCCGCGAAGATGGCCGGTCAGCAGATGCCGAAGGGCCCGATCCCCGAGGCGGTCAAGGCGCAGATCCATCAGCTCCTGGTCGGGGCGGCCGACTCGTTCGGTCACACCTTCATCGTGGCCACAGTGATCGTCGCCTGCACGCTCGTCCCCGCGTCGTTCCTGGTCAAGCAGAAGAAGACGCCGACGCTGACGCCGGTCGGCGAGGCCGAGGAGGACGCGCTGGCTCCCGCCGGAGAGTAGGTCGCGCCATCGATGCCGGTGGCCCCGGGGATCCAACCCCCGGGGCCACCGGCATCCTCGTCTGCGGGGAAGGAACCGCGCCAGTCACGCGTTGTGCCGGACATGGTGTTCGGATTCGGCCGCAAGACATCCCCCGTGACCCGCGAGGAGGCTCTCCCCGGGCGCGATGCCCAGATCCCCGGCATACCGGAGACGCACGAGGTGCTCGGCACTCCCCTGCAGGGACCGTGGCCAGAGGGCACCGCGACGCTCTACATCGGTATGGGCTGCTTCTGGGGATCCGAGCGGATCTTCTGGCAACAGGACGGTGTCGTGGCCACCGCCGCCGGCTACGTCGGGGGCTTCACACCCAACCCCACCTACGAGGAGGTGTGCACCGGCCGCACCGGTCACACCGAAGGTGTGCTGATCGCCTACGACACGGCCAGGGCGTCGGCGGAGCGCCTGCTCAAGGCGTTCTGGGAGAACCACGACTCGACCACCGCCAACCGGCAGGGCAACGATCTCGGCACGCAATACCGCTCGGCGATCTACTGGACGACACCGGAGCAGGAGGCCGCGGTGCGAGCGACCCGGGACGCGTTTCAGCAGGTGCTCACCCAGCACGGACGCGGCGAGATCACCACGGAGCTCAGGCCGTTCGACGAGGCCGGACCGTTCTACTACGCCGAGGACTACCACCAGCAGTACCTCTACAAGAATCCCGCCGGCTACTGCAATCACGGGCCGAACGGCCTCACCTGCCCGGTCGGGATCGTCCCCCAGGACCAGTTGCCCAGCCAGGAGTCGGTGCTGCGCGACGCCGACTGACGCGGCGACGGTGCTTTTGAATCACCCGCACGTCGACGGGCTACTGACCACCCGCGCTGTCGTCGGCGCACCATCCATGATTAAGCTTAGGCTTACCTATCATGAAGTACGGATCGCTGTGCGGTTCCACGGCTCGACGATCAGGAGAAGGTCATGCCCCGAGCGACGTTCACCAGCTTCCGGGCGGAGGTGCTGCGCATCGAGGACCTCAGCCCGACCTTCCGTCGCATCACGTTCGGCGGGCCGGGAATGGAGCATTTCACCGCACCGCAGCCGTGGCTCGACATGCGCATCAAGCTGATCATTCCGCCCGACGGAGCGCCGGAGCCCTCCTTCGATCTCGCGGCTCTGATGGAAGCAGAGGGCAACTCCTGGTATGCCGCGTGGCTCCGGGCGGACCCCGGCACGCGCGGGTCGATGCGCACCTACACGGTCCGGGCCTGGCGCGACGACGCGCGAGAGTTGGATGTCGACCTGGTGATGCACCTCGACGCGGACGGCCGTGGCGGCCCGGCGGCCGAGTGGGCGGCGAATGCCGAGATCGGGCAGTCGCTCGATCTCATCGGCCTGGATCGCCGCGGCGCCGAGACGGCGGGCGCCGCGAGCGGCATCGAGTTCGATCCGGGCGCCTCTCGCGAGGTCCTGTTCGCCGCCGACGAGACGGCGGTGCCCGCCGTCGCCTCGATCCTCGCGTCCCTCTCGCCCGAGATCCGCGGCCGTGCCTTCCTGGAGGTGCCGGACGCCGAGGACGCACTGACCCTCGAGGCGCCGGCCGGCGTCGAGGTCACCTGGCTCACCCGCGGCGAGCGACGGCACGGCGCCTTGCTCCAACCAGCGGTCCGCGATGCGGTGCGCCCGGAAGGCACGGTGGCGCAGGTCGACCTGGAGGACGTGGATATCGATGCGATGGCCTCCGCGCTCTGGGAGGCCCCGCACCACCACGACGACACCGCGGGCGGCGGCGACGGCTTCTATGCATGGATCGCCGGTGAGTCGTCGTTCGTGAAGGATCTGCGCCGATATCTCGTGCGCGACGTCGGAGTCGACCGACGTCGAGTCGCGTTCATGGGCTACTGGCGCAAGGGCCTCACGGAGTCCGCCTGACCGGAAGGTGCTCGGCCAGGAACTGCGCGGTGCTGCGCCACGCCGCCGCCGATGCCTCGGCATGATGGAACGCCGGGTGCGGGTTGTCGAAGGCGTGGCCGGCACCCTCGTGGGTCTCGAAGCGCACCCCGTCACGCGACACCGCTTCCCTGATCCGCTCGACGGTGTCGAGCGGGATGAAGGAATCGACGTCACCGAAGTGATGCAGGCTCGGGGCCGTGACGTCACCGGCCAGATCGAGGAGGCCGGGCAGCGCCGAACCGTAATAGCTCACCAGCGCATCCGGCTCCTCGACGGCAGCGACGTTGAACGCGAGGCCACCACCGAAACAGAACCCGAAGACCCCGACTCCACCACGGACGTGCTCGTCGGTGCGCAGCGCCGCCACACTCGCGGCCCCGTCGGCCACGGCCTCTGCCCAGTCGAGCCGCCCGGCGACCGCCATCGCGCGGTCCAGGAAGTCGGGGGCACCCTCGTCGATCTCGGCATCGTCGAGTCGCCAATAGATCTCCGGTGCGAGCACGACGTACCCCAGCCCGGCGAGGTCTGCCGCCCGCCTCGTGATGTAGTCGCTGACCCCGAAGATCTCCTGGAACAGCACGATCCCGGGGCCGGATCCCGCCTCCGGAAGGAACCGCCAGGCGGGCATCGGCCCGGCGTCCGTGGGCACGTCGATCAGTTCACTCATTGTCCACAGTGTGCCCGATCGTGCCGCGAGACGCGCGCCATCGGTGCAGGTTCGCCTATTCGGCCATACCGGACCAGACCGCGATCCGATGCAGTATGCCGCCCACTCGGCCACGCGGGCGCTGCTCACGGACCGGCGGGCCGGCCCCGACGGCGGCCGTTCGCGCCTCGGACGCGCGACGCCGTTCGGCCCGCAGGGCGCGCCATTGCTCGACGAGGTCGTACACGTCCACGGTGCGGGCGAGCGGCGCGGGGAACCTGCCGATCACCGGCCGCAATCGATCCAGCTTGACCCGGCGGTTGTAGTCCTCGAGGACGGTCCGGACACCGGCTTCGGAGGCCAGATCCACCAGGGACTCGGGGAACTGCTCGGCCTCCTTGCGCAGCGCCAGCGCCGGCGGCAGCACGCTGCCGGCGTCGAGCTTTTCGCGCTCGACGAACCCTTTGAGCCACCAGTCGGGATCGTTCAGGTCGCCCAGGTTGCGCAGCGGTTTGCCGGCACCCGGCAGATCGTCGAAGTCGCCACGCTCCTGTGCCTCCCGGACGGCTCGCTCCCCAGGAGGCTCATACCGATCCATCGAGTCAGGATACGTCGCGGTCCTCGACCACACCAAGGCCGAGTTTCCGGTCATCCCACCGGATCGAGGCCCATGGCCCGCTCGATGAGTTCCATGTCGGCGCCGGGTATGCGAAACAGCCCTCGCCGGAACGGCAGCCCCCAGCGACGGGTGTCGCGGATGAAGGACAGGTGCCCGATCAGCGGCCGCACATCGGCCGCGCTGACTGCTCGAAAATCAAGCCGCATCCGCCACGGAGGGAAGTCGTCATCCTCCGTTCGAACTCGATACGGCTCCCCGCCGACGACCACGCCGTATGCCGTGAACTGCTGCACCGGGGTGCGGCCGGTCAGGCTCGTGCGGGGTGAGTAGAACGCGATCGCATCACCTTCACGAAGGCGCCGCACGCCATGCGACGCGCCGTGGTTGGCCTGGGTGAAGCCTCCTGCGACCCCGGTCCGGACGTGGTCCAGGCACACCGTGTTGATCCAACAGGCTCTGTGCTCGCTCGTCGTCTCCATGACGCCAGTCGATCAGCGGATGAGGACGAGATCGGTCCTGAAGGGGGCGTGATTCTCAGTCGACCGCCATCTCGCCGAGCTCGTCCCAGTGATCACCCTCGAGTTGCATGTTGCGAATCCGTGGGGTCTCCTGCAGATAGGACGGCAGGTCGGCCGTCGCCTTCGCGAAGTGCTCACTGGTGACGTGGGCCTCCCCGCCGTCGTCGGTGAACGCCTCCAGCAGCACATACTCGTGCGGGTCGTCCAGGCTGCGCGACCAGTCGAACCACAGATTGCCCGGTTCCGACCGGGTCGCCTCCGTGAACTCCTTGACCACCTGCGGCCATTCGTCGGCGTGCTCGGGCTTCACCAGGAAGCGTGCGGCGATGAAAATCATGGCTCACTCCTTCATCTGTCGGGCCGTGTCATCCACTCTTGCACGGGTTCGCCACGGAGCCCGCCCCCAGGGACCGGGCCCCGTGGCCGGTCAGGACGCGGGCAAGGCCCCGTCGCCTGCGGTGACCTCGATGAGCGGCAGGTCCTCCAGCGCGCTCTTGGGCAGGGCAGCCGCATCCGACATGACCTCCTTCTGCAGCTCGCCGACGCGCTCATCGACCACCTTGCTGAGCTGGAGGGCAACCGCTCCCGTCTGCCGGATGGTCTGCTCGTCGAGTGCGATGGGCGCGGTCGAGGTGACCGCGACCGCTTCGACCTCGCCATCTTCTCGGACCGCCGCGCCGACCGAGAACTGTCCGCGCGGATTCTGCCCCCGATCTGTGAAGTGGCGGTGCAACTGCATCAGCATCTTGTGCCATTCCACGACCTTGCCTTGCAGCGCCGTGGCATCGAGGTCCTTCTGTGACAGCGACACCCCGTGACCGTCCTTGGTGAAGCACCGGGCATAGGAGATCAGCGCGGTCGTCCACAACGCCTCCTGTTCCACGGGGTCGCGGCCCTGTCGACGGACGTGCTCGTCGACAGGGAGCAACAACTCGCAGCACCTCAGGACGGCCTGCAGGTCATCGAAGATCGCCGAGAGGCCGGCCAGCCGTGTCGCGCGCTCTCCGTTCAGCCTGCGCACCTGCGGCGAGGTGCTCTCCGCCGCGGGCTCGCTCTCGGGGCCGGAAGTCACGGCACCAGGATCGCGCGTCCGCGCACGCGACCGTTGTCGAGATCGTCGAGTGCCTTCCCGAAGTCCGTCAGGCCGTAGGTCACCGTATGCAGGGTCACCAGGCCCTGGGCCGCGAGCACCATCAGTTCGGCCAACTCGTTGTACGTGCCGACGATGTTGCCGATGATGTTGCGCTCGGTGGAAATGATGTCGAGTGTCGGGACGGTCAGCTGTCCGCCATAGCCGACCACGCTGTACGACCCGCCGGCCGCGGTCATCGCGAAACCCTCGTTCTCCGCGCCCTCTTCGGCCACGAAGTCGAGCACCACATCCGCGCCCTCGCCCTGCGTGAGATCGAGCACCTTGTCCACCTGCCCACCGTCGGCGGCGACCGTCTCGTGAGCGCCGAGCTCTTCGGCGAGCTTCAGCGCGGCCGCGTTCCGGTCAACCACGACGATCCGCGTCGCGGTCAAGGCCGCGAGGCACTGGATCCCGATGTG
The DNA here is from genome assembly GCA_964566985.1 of uncultured Intrasporangiaceae bacterium. Lineage (GTDB taxonomy): Bacteria > Actinomycetota > Actinomycetes > Actinomycetales > Dermatophilaceae > Leekyejoonella. Next base: position 3,806 of record CAZMLG010000123.1, on the reverse strand, counting down.
CCCCAGACCGCCGGCGCCGATGACGACACAGGTGGTACCCGGATACAGCAGTGGGACCATCTTGCGCACGGCGTGGTATGCCGTGATCCCGGCGTCCGCGAGCGCGGCGACGTCCTTGGGCTGCACGGACGGATCCAGCTTGACGCAGGCCCGTGCGGAGGTCAGCAGGTACTCGGCCATACCGCCGTCCGTGCCATCCAGTCCGGGGAAGGTGCTGTCGGTGCAGCGCATGTCCTGACCGGCACGACATCCCGGACACAGGCCACAGGTGGGTGTGGGATGCAAGATCACCGTGTCACCCACCTTGACGTTCGTCACGGCCGAACCCACCGCCTCGACCCATCCGGCGTTCTCGTGCCCGATGGTGTAGGGCAGTGTCGGGTTCATTCGAGAGTCCCACTGCCCCAGGATGATATGCAGATCCGTGCGGCACACCCCGGCTCCGCCGACCTTGACGATCACGTCCAGCGGGCCGGTGATCTTCGGGTCGGGCACGTCATCCAGAGTGGGTTGTTCGTGGTAGGCGTGCACTCGTACGGCCTTCATGGAAGTACCTCCTCATCGTCGCCCTCGCGGGGCCGTTGATCGTGCTCCGAGCCGGGATACCGCGTGCGGAGCAACCCACGGCAAAAGTGCGCGTTCCCGTCGATACTCACTCGGGTCGTCCGTGCGAACCGCAGCGCCATGGACACATTCTCCGGCAGCACCGGGGTGCCCTCGTGATCGACGAGAATGGGTTGCTCCGGTGTCGTCGGCAGCCCGATGTCGCGCCGCCGCCGGACCAGTCGGCGGCGCTCGTCGTCCCGCAGGTCGCCCAGGGTCGCCGTGTGCAGCATCGTCATGGACCACCCGTCGGCGAGCAGGGCACGGCACGCGTAGTCCAGGCTCGCGGTGTGTGCCTTGCGCCGGAAGGTCGTCCGTAGCTCCTCCAACTCCCGGTTCGCCTCGTCGCCATAGGTGCCGACGAAGCCCGCCTGTGACGCGACACCCGCATTGATCTGCGAGGAGTCCATGTGATCTTCCAGCTGCACGTCGACCGCGTCCACGCCCTCGACCCCGGCTGCCGCGTCATAGGCATCGGCCGTCATCAAGAAGGCGAAGTTCGGCGCGCACATCGGCGTCGGCAGGCGCAGTCGGATCACGACCGCGCCGTCGTGCACGCGACACGTCCTGACGAACCCGAGGTCGGTCACCGGCTCGTCGAGTTCCGGGTCCAGCACCGAGCCGAGAGCGTCCCACACCTCGCGTTCGACACGACCGTCCGCCACCGCCGGCCCGGAATCCCGCCGGGATCCCCGCAAGCCGTCGACCGGAGCCCGCGTGGGGAGGACTTCGTGGGGCGTCATCATGCCGGCGCCGCGCTCTTGACCTGCAGCTCCTCCGGGACCGTGATCGTCTTCGGGTAGAGGGCTGCCGCGTTCAGACCGAGGATCTTCTTCTTCACGTCCGTCGTCAGCTCCGGATACTCCGTCTGGTCCGGCGCGTAGTCGAAGTCCACGAATTTCTCGATCAGCCACTTCGGCTGCCACAAGGCGTAGTCCGAGGAGAAGATGATCCGGTCCTCACCGAGCCAGTAGAGCAGTTCGCCGATGATCTGCCCGAAGTACTTCGGCCGCGTGTGGATGAACGGCATGACGACCGAGAGGCCGGCATACACGTTCGGCTCCTGGACCGCGATCCAGCAGAAATCCTCCAGCCGCGGCAGGCCACAGTGCTCGATGACGAAGTTCAGGTCGGGGAAGTCCGTGGCACAGTGGTCGATGTCGGAGACGTCGAAGGCATCCTTGTCCAGGGGGTGCAACGTCGGACCCTTGTGCACGTGCACGTTCTTGATGCCCAGTTCCCGGCACTTCTCCAGGTAGGTGTATGCCTCCGGGTCGCTCATCTTGAAGCCACGCGAGTTTCCGTACCATGCGGCGGTGTAGATCTTGACGCCCTGGAGGTCGAATCGCTCGGCGTCCTTCTCCAGTTGCGCCAGGCCCTTCTCGCCCTCACGAGCGTCCCAGGTGCCGTTCATCGTCATCTTGCCGTCACTGCGCTGCAGCATCTCCCACGACTCCTCCTCGCGATCGAAGCCGCTGGTGAAGAAGTCCCAGAGATGCACGCTGTTCAAGATCGCATGGTCCGCATATCCGATCTCGAAGATGTCGTGCATGACGTCCTGCTCGGTGTACTTCTGGTACTTCTTGTAATCCCAGAGATACTCGGGCGGCGTCAGGCTACGACTGTAGTCATAGAAGCATTCGATGAACTCGTGCCCGTGCTTGTTCTTGCAGTTCTCGTCCGAACCGTCCCAGTAGTGGATGTGCCCATCCACGATGAAGTAGTCCTCGCCGTTCTTGCTGTACATCGAAATCTCCGTCCATCCGGTGTGCGCCACGCACGCACTCCGCGAGTGCGCACGAGCTTCTCCTGCAGCTCGGTTGTGCGGGCCCGAAGAGGCTCCGGCCCGTCCATGGGGATCAAGCTATAGCGCCCGCTCCGCCCGGGAGATCTCAGATTGAGACATCGCCGACGCGAACCCGTGGGTCTACTGAATGACACACCGCGCAACCGCGCGGACGACCCGGAGAGCGACGAAAGGGGTCCGTGATGGGTCCGGAATCCGAACCGGAGGCGACCGACGACATCGACGTGCAACAGGCCTACAACCCGTGGACGGTCGTCGACGTCATCTTCGAACACCTCACCGATCAGGGCTTCCGTCCGACCCTCGGCTCGGACGGTGACCCGGCGGAGCCCGCCGCTGCGCTGCTGCGCACCCTGGGGGTCACGCCGTCGCAGGAGGGCGATCCCCGAGTGATGCGGCGAGTTCACCGGGAACTCGCGCACATGCGCGCTCAAATGGAGCCGGTCGACGTCGACGGTGGACGTCGGTGACGGTCTCAGAGTGAGACACCACGACCACCCACCCACAGATGTACTGAATGACACCAGGCGTCTACTCACGACCATCGGCCCGACAATCGCCGATGTGACAAGTAAGGAGTGACCATGAGCCGCCAGAGCGTGGCCAAAGCCCACCAAAAGATCCAGGAGCTGTCCTGGGAGCCGGAGTACGTCGCACCGGCCAAGCCCTATGGCACGGACTACACCTTCCAGAAGGCCAAGAAGAAGGACCCGCTGAAGCAGGTCCTCCGGTCCTACTTCCCCATGCAGGAGGAGAAGGATCACCGCGTATACGGAGCCGAGGACGGCGCCATTCGCGGCAACATGTTCCGCCACGTCCAAGAACGCTGGATGGAGTGGCAGAAGCTGTTCTTGTCCATCATCCCGCTACCGGAGATCTCCGCAGCACGGGCGATGCCGCTGCTGGTGGACACCGTGCCCAACACCGAGCTGCACAACACGCTCGCCATCCAGATGATCGATGAGGTTCGGCACTCGACGATCCAGCAGAACCTCAAGCGCATCTACATGAACAACTACATCGACCCCGCGGGTTTCAACTCGACCCTGCGCAACTTCCACAACAACTACGCCGGGAGCATCGGCCGGCAGTTCGCGGAGCAGTTCATCACCGGGGACGCCATCACGGCGGCCAACATCTATCTGCAGATCGTTGCCGAGACGGCCTTCACCAACACCCTGTTCGTCGCCATGCCCGCGGAAGCGGCCGCCAACGGAGACTACCTGCTCCCGACGGTCTTCCACTCGGTGCAGTCCGACGAGTCGCGGCACATCAGCAACGGCTATGCGACGCTGCTGATGGCGCTGTCCGACGAGAGCAACCACCAGCTGTTGGAGCGCGACCTGCGCTACGCCTGGTGGAACAACCACTGCGTCGTTGACGCCGCCATCGGCAC
>CAZMLG010000122.1:0-9626 GCA_964566985.1 uncultured Intrasporangiaceae bacterium | reverse complement strand
GATGCAGGGCTTCGTCCTGTCGATCCCGGTCGTCGGCTCCTACATCTCCTACTTCATCTTCGGCGGTGGATTCCCGGGCGAGGACATCGTGCCGCGGCTGTTCACGGTGCACGTGCTGCTGATCCCGGCGCTGCTGGTCGGGTTGTTCGTGGCCCACCTGATGTTCCTCATCGTGCACAAGCACACGCAGTACCCCGGCCCGGGGCGCACCGACAAGAACGTCGTCGGATTCCCGTTCATGCCGGTCTACATGGCCAAGGCCGGCGGCTTCTTCTTCATCGTCTTCGGCATCACGGCGCTGATCTCCGGACTGGTCACCATCAACCCGGTCTGGATGTACGGCCCCTACGAACCGACGATGGTCACGGCCGGATCGCAGCCGGACTGGTACATGGGCTTCGCCGACGGCGCGTTGCGATTGTTGCCGGGGTTCCTCGAATTCACCCTGTTCGGGCACACGTGGAGCTTCAACATCTTCCTCGGTGCCATCGCGCTGATCCCCATCCTGTGGCTGCTCATGGGCCTCTACCCGTTCGTGGAGTCCTGGGTCACCGGTGACAAGCGCGAGCACCACGTGCTGGACCGTCCGCGCAACCAGCCGACGCGCACCGGCCTCGGCATGGCGGCGATCGTCTTCTATGCGATCCTGTTCGGCGCGGCGGGCAACGACATCATGGCGATCAAGTTGCACCTGTCGATCGACGACATCACCAACGTGCTGCGGGTGAGCCTGCTGCTCGGCCCGATCATCACGTTCTGGGTGACCAAGCGGATCTGCCTGAGCCTGCAGCGCAAGGACCGTGAGCTCGTGCTGCACGGCCGAGAGAGCGGACGCATCGTGCGCACCGCCGACGGCAAGTTCTTCGAGGCCCACGAGCCGCTGGACGACTTCGAACGGTGGACGTTGGTGTCCTTCGAGGCGCAGCGCCCGGTCGAACTCGAGGCGGCGACCGACGAGAACGGGGTCCGCCGTGACGGCGCCGGGCTGGATCGGATGAGATCCAAGCTGTCGCACTTCTACTTCCGCGACCGTGTCGAGCCGGTCACGCCGATGGAGTTGGCGGCCGCCCACCACGACGGGCAGGCCGACGAGGCCATCGAGCCGGAACTGCAGGAGAAGGTGCTCGAGGGTGCCCGTCCGGACGAGTTCGCCGGCCACATGCACGGTGGTGCCGAAGAGCTCGAGGAGAGCAACGCGTTCGCCCACCCGCACGACGACGACCGGGAGGACTGAGCACAGCAGCCCCTCGGGACGGGCCGGGACGAGGATGATCCTCGTCCCGGCCCGTTCGTCTAGGCTGACGGCATGGCCGTGCACCTGTCCGATGCGCAGTTCGAGCAGGCGGTCGACGACGCGCTCGAGCGGATCCCGCAACAGCTCCTCGACCGGATGGACAACGTCGCGATCCTGATCGAGGACGAACCCGACACCACGGACCTCCCCGACGGTCAGATCCTGCTCGGGCTGTATGTCGGCACTCCCCTGCCCGAGCGCCTCGATGCCTGGGGCTACGGCTCACTCCCCGACCGGATCCTCATCTTCAAGGGACCACTCACCCGGCTGGCCCGCGACCGCGACCATCTGCTGCACGAGATCGAGGTGACCGTCCTGCACGAGATCGGTCACCACTTCGGGATCAGTGACGACCGGCTGCACGAGCTGGGGTGGGGCTGACGTCCTCCCGCGCCGGATCGAAGACGCCGCCGCCGGTCCCCCATCCGCCGCCGATGCCCACCCCGGCGACGTCGCACTCCCCGACGTGGTCCGCCCCGTCGAAGATCCTCAGTCGCGTCGTCCCCCCGACCTCGACGACGAATCGGCCGGCTCGGCCGATGAGTTCCTCGACGGGAGCGGCGAACGTCGCCTTGCCCCATCCGGTGTATCCGTGGACCCGGCCGACGACGGGACCGTTGAACGTGCACAACACCCTGCCACGGTCCGTGATGTCCGCCGTCAGACAGGTCCCGTCCGCACGAGCGATGGTGACCTGACAATCGTAGGTGTACGTGCCCATCCGGTGCCGGTTGCCGCGCATGCTCGTGGCCCTCCCAGATGTCCCGTCGTCGACCGATGACTGCCACGCTAGCCCCGACCTGCGCGGCCTCCCCCAGTAACCGACTACTGGGATTCTCGTGGGACACCCACGGGTCGCGCCCCCGCGTCCTACGATCGATGGAGTGAGCCCGTCCCACCCCACGCCACCCTCAGGGAGACCTTCTCCCACGATCCGCCCCGGCTCACTCGATACGACGCCGGGCGGCTGGCCGTTCCGGGCCCGTGACGAGGAACTTGCGCTCATCGGCTCGGTGCTCGCGCGCGCGGAGCGCGAGAAGGGCCACCCGGCAGGCATGGTGCTCGTCGGTCCGGCCGGCGTCGGCAAGACCCGGTTGGTGCGTGAGGCACTCCGGCAGGCCGAGGCGGCCGGGACACCGACCCTCCTGGCGATCGCCACCCGCTCGGCCGCCGACCTGCCCTACGGTGCCCTGTCGCCGGTCCTCGCCCGGGCCGCCGTCCCGCAGCGTGCGGAGAGCGTCACGCAGTGGCACCAGGAGGTGGCCGACGCGCTGCGCGATGGTGAACGCCGCACCGTCCTGGCGATCGACGACGCCCACCTGTTGGACCCCGCCGGGGCCGCACTCGTGCTCCACCTGGCGCTGACCGGCGCCGTCACCGTCCTCGCATCGATCCGCCGCGGCGAGGAGGCCCCCGACGCCGTCACCGCGCTGTGGCGGGATGCCCTGACCCAGCGGATCGACCTCCAACCATTCTCGGTGACGGAGACGGAGGACTTCCTGTCCGCCGTGCTCGGGGGACGTGTCGAGCCCGCCACGGCCCGCGAATTCGCGCGGGTCAGTGGCGGCAACGTGTTGTATGCCGCGGAGCTGGTCCGCGGCAGTGTGCAGGCCGGAGCGCTGCGGCAGGACGGCGACGTGTGGCGGTGGGACGGGCGTATCGTCCTGGCGCCCCGTCTGGTCGACGCGGTGCGTCGCCGGTTCGGCCGACTCACCGATGACCGCCAGGTCGCCCTCGCGGCCGTGGCGCTCGCCGAACCGCTCTCCCTTCCTCTGGCCGAACGGATCATCGGCAGGGACGCCCTCACCGGCCTCGGCGCAGCCGGCCTGATCACCACTGCGGCCGAGGACGGCCGGCCACGGTGCCGGGTCACGCACCCCCTCTTCGGCGAGGTCGCCCTCGACATGGTGGGCCCCCTCGTGCGCCGCGACCTGTGTCGCGAGCTCGCCGACGGGCTGCGGTCGCTGCCCGATCGCAGCGACCACGAGACACTGCGCCTGGCCACCTGGCTGCTCGACCTGGAGGCCGACCCCGGGGCGGATCTGCTGGAGGATGCCGCGCTGGCCGCCAACCGGTCGTTCGACTTCGCGCTGGCGCAGCGCTTGGCACAGGCCGCACCGGACCCGGCCCGCCCCGGTGTCGCCGTGCAACTCGCCCGCGCGTGGAACGGGACCAACCGCTTCGACGACGCGCGGCGGGCGCTGACGGCGGCCGAGCCCGCCCTGACCCACGCGTCCGCGCAGGTGCGCGAGCACTATCTGATGGCCGCCTACACGGCGTGGTACATGGGCGGCGGCCGCCGCGACGAGACCCTCGGGATGCTCGAGCGCTTCGAGCACGCGCAGGACGCGCACGAGGCGGAGGGGTGGCAGCTGCGAGCTCTTGCCACGACCTACCGGTCCAACGTGCTGCTGGACGACGGGCGTCTGGACGAGGCCGTCGCCGCGACCGAGGCCGTGCTGTCGCGGGCGGACGAGGCGAGCGCGATCTCGGTCGTCGTCTCACTGGAGACCGCCGCCGAGGCGCTCGCCTACCTCGGCCAGGTGCCGCGGGCCCGCGGCCTGCATGAACGGCTCCGAGCGCTTGCCGCGACCGGTCCGCCCGAGGCTCGACGTGGGTGGATCACCTCCACGCTCCAGGAGGTCCTGTGCCTCACCTTCGACGACGAGATCGACCGTGCCGCGCAGCTCGCCCGGCGGATCATGGTGGAGACCGCGGATGTCGCCGACCCCGAGATGACCGCCCTGGTCGGCCTCGTCGCAGGCGCCACCGCACTCCAACACGGCCGCCCCGTCGCGGCCGAGGCGATGCTGGCGGATGCGGCACACGCCTACACGAAGGCCGACATCGGCAATGCGGCATCCTGGGTGCGCACCTTGCAGGCGCAGGCTCTCGCCCTGCAGGGGCGGGCGCGGGAGGCGCGGGCCCACCTCACGGAGGCTCGGGCGCGAACCCACCGGCACCGCGTCGCACGCACCGTCCCCGACCTGGTCCTCGCGGAGGTGCTGACGGCGGCGACCGCGGGCCGTGCCGACGACGCCGCCCGACGCGCGCTGCAGGGCGCCGACGAGGTCGGGTCGATGATCGTGCACCGCGCCCGGCTGCTGCACCTGGCCGTGCGTCTCGGCGCCGATCCCGAGCAGGTGCGACCGGCTCTCGCCGAGGCCGCGGACCGGGCCGCCTGCGTCCAGCCACAGGCCCTCCTGGAGCACGTGACCGCGCTCGCTGCCTCCGACGGTCCCCACCTGCTCGACCTGGCCGACGCGTTCGCCGAGCGCGGGTCGCTCCTCGTCGCCGCTCAGGTGGCCGCGGACGCGGCCCGAGTGCTGCATGCCGCTCACCAGGACGTCGCCGCGGCCCGGGCACAGGCCCGCTGCCGCGCCCTGGCGAAACGCTGCGACGGCGTGCTCCTGCCCGACCTCCCGACCGGTGACCCGCTCCCCCGGCTCAGCCGCCGCGAGAGCCAGATCGCGCGGCTGGCCGCCCGCGGACTGAGCAACGGCCAGATCGCCGAAGAACTCGTGCTGTCGGTGCGGACGGTCGAGTCCCACCTCTATCAGGCCTACGGCAAACTCGGCGTGCGCCGGCGCGACCAGCTCGCCTCCGCGCTCGGTGCGCAGGGCGAATCCCCGTAGCCCACTACTGAGGCGGTCCGCCCCGAAGGCACCTACGGTCAGGACCATGAACTGCGCGGAGTCCGTCGACCAGCTGCCCGAGGCGCTCGCCGTGGCGGTCCGCCTGCACGACGCGGGTTATGCCGACCCGGTGCTCGCGACGGCGCTCGGCGTGCCGGTGCAGAGCATCCCCGGTATGCGGCGCCTGGCCTACGCCAAGCTGGCCCGGATCGACGCGGGTCGAGGGCCGGGGACGGGCCACCGGCCCGTCCCCGGTGACGTCGGGCCCTGACCACGCCCAGGAACACGACGCGGGCCACCCGGGACGCCCCGAGTGGCCCGCGTCATGTCGGCTGCGGACTCAGATGGCCCGCTCGCCGCGGAAGAACTCGAAACACCAGCCGACGCTGGCCAGCGCGAGCAGCGGGATGGACATGATGACCAGCCACCACCCGATCGCCAGGCCGAGGAACACCAGGGCACCGGCACCGCCGAGGTAGAGCGGCCACCAGGAGTACGGAGCGAAGAACCCGTAGTTTCCCTCGACGTCGCTGATCTCGCCCTCGGGGTCGTCGTCCGGGCGCAGGTCGATCTTGCGGCCGGTCCACCAGCAGAACCCGCCGATCATCAGGCCCAGGCCGAACGCGAGGGCGAACCCGACCAGGCCGACCGGCTCGTACCAGAAGTTGCCGTCGTGCGCCTGCGACCAGAATCCGTAGATGAAGAACTCGGCCGCGAAGAAGAGCGCGATGACCAGGAAAAGCTTGGCTTCGAACTTCATCGGCGATCACCGTCCGCCGCGGACGCGTCCGACGTGGCGGCCGACCCGGCGGACACCAGGTCCCGCTGCCGGGGCACGACCGGGTGTACGGCGGCCTCCGGGTGGTGCAGGTCGAACGCGGGACGCTCGGAACGAATCCGCGGGATCGAGTCGAAGTTGTGCCGCGGCGGCGGGCAGGACGTCGCCCACTCCAGCGAGGCACCGTAGCCCCACGGGTCGTCCACGGTCACCAGCGGGTGCTGCTTCCAGGACTTCCAGACGTTGTAGATGAACGGGATCATCGAGACGCCGAGGATCAAGGCACCCACGCTGGAGATGTCGTTCATCCACTGGAAGTCGTCCGCCGGCAGGTAGTCGGCGTAGCGACGCGGCATGCCCTTCACACCCAGCCAGTGCTGGATGAGGAAGGTGGTGTGGAAGCCGATGAACAGCAGCCAGAAGTGCAGCTTGCCCAGCTTCTCGTCGAGCATGCGCCCGGTGATCTTGGGCCACCAGAAGTACCAGCCGGCGAACATCGCGAAGACGACCGTGCCGAACACGACGTAGTGGAAGTGGGCCACCACGAAGTAGGAGTCGGTCAGCGAGAAGTCCAGTGCCGGGCTCGCCAGGATGACCCCGGTGAGGCCACCGAACAGGAAGGTGACCAGGAATCCGAGCGCCCATAACATCGGTGTCTCGAACGTGATGGACCCGCCCCACATGGTGCCGACCCAGTTGAAGAACTTCACCCCGGTCGGAACCGCGATGAGCATCGTCATCACCGCGAAGAAGGGCAGCAGCACCTGGCCGGTGGCGTACATGTGGTGGGCCCACACGCTCGCCGACAGGGCCGCGATGGCGATCGTCGCGAAGACCAGTGTCTTGTAGCCGAACACGGGCTTGCGGCTGAACACCGGGACGATCTCGGAGATGATCCCGAAGAACGGCAGCGCGATGATGTAGACCTCCGGGTGACCGAAGAACCAGAACATGTGCTCCCACAACATCGCCCCGGCGGTCTGCGGGTCGAAGACGTGCGCCCCCAGGATGCGGTCGGCGCCCAGGCCGAACAGCGCGGCGGCCAGCACCGGGAAGACCAGCAGCACCAGGATGGAGGTGATGAGGACACCCCAGGTGAAGATCGGCATCCGGAACATCGTCATTCCGGGGGCGCGCATGCAGATGATGGTCGTGATGAAGTTGACCGATCCGAGGATCGTGCCGAAACCGGCCAGAGCCAGACCGAAGACCCACAGGTTGCCACCCACACCCGGGCTGTAGGTCGGGCCACTCAGTGGTGCGTAGGCGAACCACCCGAACGCGGCGGCGCCCTGCGGCGCGAGGAACCCGGCCGAGGCGATGATGCCGCCGAACAGGTAGAGCCAGTACGCGAACATGTTCAGCCGCGGGAAGGCCACATCGGGAGAACCGATCTGCAACGGCATGAGGGCGTTGGCGAATCCCGCGAACAGCGGGGTCGCGAACAACAACAGCATGATGGTGCCGTGCATCGTGAACAGCTGGTTGAACTGCTCGGGGTTGTCGACGACCTGAAGGCCGGGTTCGACGAGTTCGGCACGGATCAGCAGCGCGAGCACGCCGCCGATCAGGAAGAACGCGAAGGATGTGATGAAGTAGAGATTTCCGATCACCTTGTGGTCGGTGGTCGTGATCCACTTGACCACGGTCCGGCCCGGGTGACGCTCACGTGCCACGGCGCGGGGCTGTCGGACGTCTCCGGCATCACTGCTGCGCGGGGCGACGACGCTAGCCATTACTTGGCCTCCTCAGACACGATGTCCTGCGGACGGATGTTCTTCGGCAGGTACTGCTGCTGATCGGGCTCGAGGCTCGAGCGGCCCTGCGAGTTGTACAGGAACCCGGTCTGGCCCATCTTGCGCAGCTTGTTGATGTGTTGCTTGTACTTCGCCTCGCTGACGACCTTCACCTGGAAGAGCATCTGCGAGTGGTAGGCACCACACAGTTCGGCACACTTGCCCTGGAAGGTGCCCTTCTCCGTCGGGGTGACGGCGAACTTGTTGACCTTGCCCGGGATCATGTCCAGCTTCTGCAGGAACTGGATGACCCAGAACGAGTGGATGACGTCACGCGAGGTGAGCACGAACTCGACCCGCTTGTCGACCGGCAGGTAGAGCGTGGGCATCTTCGACTCGGGCGCGCCGGTGCTGTGGTTCATCTTCAGTTGCTCGCCCGCGTCGTAGACCTTCTCGTTGACGTAGTTGAAGTCCCACGACCACTGCTTGCCGACGACGTTGACGATGACGTCGTTCTTCTGTGACGTCGTGTCCAGCATCTTGTTCTCCAGCTGGACGGTCTTGCCGAAGAGGACGGCGACCATGATCACGGGGACCACGGTGAACAGGATCTCGATCGGCACGTTGTAGGCCATCTGCGGCGGCAGGCCACGGTCGGTCTTCTTGCGGCGATACCGGATCGCGCAGTAGAAGATCAGGCCCCACACCAGGCAGCCGACCGCGAGCGCCCAGAGCCACGTCGACTTCCAGAAGTCGGTGATCTCCGGCGAGAGGGACGTGACCCCCTTGGGAAGGTATCCGCGCTTCTCGACCGGCGAGCAGCCGGAGAGCAGCAGCGCAACGGCGCCGAGGACGCCGGCCAATGCCAGGCGTCGGCGCCCTGGGTGGGCGGGGCTTCGGTGGGGGCGACGCTTCACGCGCGCCTCACGATTCACGGATCCGGGCACGTCCCCAAGACTAGCCCAGGTCCTCGGCGGTGAGCAGAGGGGGCCAGGTAATAATCTCAACTGTTTTTCCAATAGAAATCGTTCCCCCGCGATCGACTTCACAGCGAGCGCACAGCCGCAGGCGTCAGCGGTGCGCGTCGCCGACCCGCCAGACCTTAGGCAGCGGGGCCCCGAGCGCATCGCGGAGCAGCCGCAGGTAGTCCCCCCGCGGGATCTCCCGCACGCCTTGGGTGCGCAGGTGCGGGGTCTGCCACTGCACGTCGATCAGCCGCCGCGGGTCGCCGTCGGCGAAGACGGCGTCGGTCAGAGCCCACAAGGCGACCTTTCCGGCGTCCGTGGCCCGATGGAACATCGACTCGCCGGCGAACAGTCCCCCGATGGCCACGCCGTAGAGCCCGCCGGCGAGGCCGTCCTCGTCCCACGCCTCCACCGAGTGGGCCCATCCGAGACGATGCAGGCGGCCGTAGGCCTGCGCGACCTCGCGGGTGATCCAGGCTCCGCTGCGGGCCGGATCGGCGCACGCGTCCACGACGCCCGCGAAATCGGTGTCGATGCAGACCCGGAACCGGTCCCGGGCCCGGCGCAGCGAGCGCTGCACGTGATGGTCACCGGGCCGCAGCACCCCGCGGCGGACGGGGCACCACCATCCCATCGGCGGTCGGCCGCCGCGCCCGGTGCCCATGGGGAACATGCCGTGCCGGTAGGCCGCGAGCACGGTCCCCGGCTCGAGATCGGCCCCGACCCCGACCAGATCCTGCGGCACGGTCAGGTCCGCGCCCTCGAGGTGCCACCGCGTCGGGGTGGGCTCGATCGGCACGACGGGTCGCCTACGCGACCGGCAGGTGGGGTGCGACGGTCTGCGCGCAGGCGTCGCCGTACGCCTCGCCGAGCCGGCGCAGGAAGTCGCCGGAACGCAACCGATACTCCTGGGTGCCGACGGTCTCGAGCACGTAGGTCGCCAGCATCGAGCCCACCTGTGCGCACGTCCGGGGGTCCAGATCCCACGACAGGCCGCACAGGTAGCCGGCCCGGAACGCGTCGCCGACCCCGGTCGGATCGGCACGCTCCACCTCCCCGGCGACGGGCACCTCGATCGGGGCCTCACCGCGACGCAGGATGACCGCCCCGTCCTTGCCCTTGGTGATCACCCGCGTGCCGACCTTCTGCAGGATCTGCTCGCTGCTCCAGCCGGTCTTCTGCTCGGTCAGGTGGGCTTCGTACTCGTTGGTGAACAGG
>CAZMLG010000121.1:0-9647 GCA_964566985.1 uncultured Intrasporangiaceae bacterium | reverse complement strand
TGGAAGAGCGTGACGACCTGGCTGTGCTCCATCAGGCCCTTGCTGAAGTTGCACAACAGCACGCCCTCGGGCAGCTGCACCCCGCGCACGCCCGACACGAGGTCGAACTGTGCCGCATGCTTGTATTTGCCCTCACGCGGGTGCAGGTCGAGGTGGATTCGTCCGATACGCTCGCCGTCTCGGATCACGTCATAGACCGCCACGTCCTCGTGCCAGGTCACGGCATCCTCGACGGGCTCCCACGTCAGGCCGAACAGGCGACCGGTCACGTCGAGCAGACCCTGTCGCACCTTCTCGAACGCGAAGTAGGTGCGGGTCAACTGCGCGTCGACGGAGTAGTCCTCCTTGCGCACCAGTTCGCTGTAGTAGGCCAGGTCGGCCGCGTCGATGTCGCTCGCGTCGGGCCGGTCCTGACGCAGCCGGTCCAGGACCACGCGCTTGTCGCGGGCGGCGCGGTCCGCGGCGGCGTCGCTGATCTTCTCGATGAAACGGGCGATCTCGGCCTCGGAGCCGATCATCTTGACCTCGGCGTCGAAGTCGGCCCAGTTGGCGTAGCCCAGCAGTGACGCGTGCTCGGCGCGCAGGCGCAGCAGGCGTTGCAGCACGGCGTCGTTCTCCGGCCACGCAATGCTCAGGCGCTGCATGGTCATCGCGCGACGAGTCGCGGCGACGTCGCAGTAGGTGACCAACGGGATGGAGTCCGGGTAGTCGGTCGTCACGGTGACCAGGCCGTCGTCCTCGGCCGGATGTTCGGCCATCCAGTCACTCGGCATACCCGCGAGCTCCTGCGGGCTCACCCGGATGGAGCGCACACCTTCACGGATGTTCTTGCCGAATTCCTGGCTCGCCCGCAGCTCCTCCTCGGCCAGTTCGCGCAGCCTCCGGCGGGTCGCGTCGTCCTGGTCGACCCCGGCCCGGCGGAAGTCGCGCAGTATCCGCTCCAGCAGTCGCCGCGCCTCACCGTCGAGGTCCGATCCGTCGACGGAGCGCACGATCTCGAAGAGCTCGCGGTCGAGGCCGAGTTCGGTGGTGAAGGCGTCCACGCGCTGCATCGCCTCGTCGGCGGCGTCACGCACGGCCTTGTCGGTGTTGGTCTCGGCATAGACCGAGGCGACGGCGCCGGCGTTGGCGACGGCGATCTCGATGTCGTTCCACGCGGTCAGGACCGCCGTCGCGTCGGTCGGTCGCTCCTGCTTGAACCGCGCGACCCGGTCCCGAGCACGTTGCAGTTCACCGTCGCAGCGGGTGCCGATCCAGTCGAGGGTCCGGTCGTCGGTGGGCAGAGTCAGCGGTTCTGGTCGAGTCACGGCCACGAGGCTACTTCAGGCACCCCGCGCCTGTCGGCGAGGCAGGGGTAGTCCGCCGTGGCGTGCACCGATCGGCATACGGGATCACCACCCCGCCATTGCGTGATAACGCAACAAACCGTCAACACTCGTGACGACATGGACCGCGCTGCAGGACGATGCGGCATTTACGCTCTGATCCGCGGCCTTCGCTGGCACGTGGGGCACGAGTAGCTCGACCGGTTCATGAACGACTCGCGGCGCATCGGCGCGCCGCAGCGCCGGCACGGGAGTCCCTGGCGCCCGTAGGCGTTGAGTGATCGCTCGAAGTATCCACTCGCTCCGTTGACGTTGACATAGAGCGCGTCGAAGCTGGTGCCGCCCTGTGCGAGCGCCTCGAGCATGACGGTGCGTGCGTGGCCGAGCAATTCGTGCACCTGTCGGCTCGGCAGCTTGTCGGTGAGGCGCTCGCCGTGGATCCGTGCCCGCCAGAGCGCCTCGTCGGCATAGATGTTGCCGATGCCCGAGATCAGCGACTGATCGAGCAGCGCCCGCTTGATCTGCGTATGCCGTGTGCGCACCGCCCGCACGACGCCTCGCTCGTCGAACGCGGCCTCCAACGGGTCGGGTGCGATGTGCGCGAGCACCGACGGCACGTCACCGCCCCCGAACCGGTCGGGCACGAGGTCGGCCAGTTGGAGCCCGCCGAAGGTGCGTTGGTCGACGAAGCGCAACTGACGGGGCCTGCCGTCCTGCTCCGCAGGCCCCTCGAGCCCGAACACGGCGTGACAGTGCTTCTCCATCGGCGCGTCGGCCGGCTCGACGAGCATCTGGCCGCTCATGCCGAGGTGGATGACCAGCGCTTCGTCGGCCATGACGTGTCGAGGCCCCCGCGAAGTATCGCCGGGGGACCCACCGCCGTCGAAGGAGACCGGCGGAGAACTTCGTGGGGTGACGTCCAGCCACAGGTATTTGCCGCGTCGGCGGGCCTGCAGGACCTTCGCCCCTTCGAGGCGATCGGCCAGATCCTGCGGCCCGGCGACGTGCCGGCGCGCCACGCGGGCACCGGTGAGACGCACGCCGACCAGTTGTCGGCCTACGACATGCCCCTGCAGGCCGCGGCGCACCACCTCGACCTCGGGAAGCTCAGGCACCGGCCGGTGGGTCCGTCGGTTCGGCGGGCTCGTGCGCGTGGGCTGTCGCGGCCTCCGCCTCGTCCTTGAGGGCCCGCCATGCGGCCTCTGCGGCGCGTTGCTCGGCCGCCTTCTTGCTGCGCCCGGTCCCTCGACCCCGTTCGGTGTCGGACACCATCGCGCGGGCGGTGAAGACCTTGTCGTGATCGGGCCCCTCTTCGGTCACGTCGTAGTGCGGCACCCCGAGGTCGCACTCCGCGGCGCGCTCCTGCAGCGAGGTCTTCCAGTCGAGGCCGGCGCCGAGTTCCGCGGCGTGCTCCAGCATCGAATCCAGCATGTGGTGCACGAGTCGGTCGGCCGCCGGCAGACCACCGCAGAGGTAGACGGCACCGATCACCGCCTCCGTGGTGTCGGCGAGGATCGAGTCCTTGTCGCGGCCACCGGTGGTCAGTTCGCCGCGGCCGAGCAGGACGAAGTCACCCAGCCCGAGCTCGCGGGCCACCCGGGCGAGGGCGCGGGAGTTGACCACCGCGGCACGGAACTTCGCGAGCTGCCCCTCGGGCAGGTCCGGGTGGGTGTGGAAGAGCGTGTCGGTGACGACGATGCCCAGCACCGCGTCGCCGAGGAACTCCTGTCGCTCGTTGTGCGGGACCCCGCCGTTCTCGTAGGCGAACGAGCGGTGAGTCAGGGCACGCCGAAGCAGCGCCTCGTCGATGGAGGCTCCGGACAGATCCTGCAGGATCGCCGCGAGGTCGCCGACGGGGCGCTGTTGCGGGGGCTGACGTCCGGAGCGTTTTGCGCCCACGATCGCCTGGCCGACCCTCAGGCCTGGTGCGAGGTCTGCTCCGCGGCCTCGTAATGACGGCCGTTGTAGACACCACACGACGGGCACGCCTTGTGCGACTGCTTCTGCGCACCGCACTGGGGGCAGGTGTTGGTCGCGACGGCGCTCGCCTTCCAGTTCGCGCGGCGCGAGCGGGTGTTGGCGCGCGACATCTTCCGCTTCGGGACGGCCACGTCAGTTCCTTCTCTCGTCGTTGTCGGCGTCGGTGCTCGCCAGATCGGCCAGCGCCGACCACCGGGGGTCGATCACTTCGTGATGGTGATCCGGGTCGTCTGCCAGGCGTGCCCCGCACTCGGAGCACAACCCCGGGCAGTCCTCCCGGCACACCGGCTTGAACGGTAGTGCAGGCACCACCGTGTCACGCACCACGGGCTCCAGGTCGGCCAAGTCGCCCTCGAGCTCGAGCAGGTCCTCGTCGTCGTCCGCCACGTCGCCGTGGTGGGCGGCACGGTCGGTGTAGGCGAACAGTTCCTGAAACGACAGGTCGACGTCCTGCTCGACGGGGTCCAGGCACCGCACGCACGCACCGGTCGCCGTCGCTCGCACCGTGCCGGACACCAGGACGCCCTCCATGACCGATTCCAACCGCAGATCCAGCTCGAGCGGCTGGCCCTCGGTGACACCGATCACTTCGTTGCCCAGACCGTCGGGCGCCTCCACGCTCAGCGAGCGTTCCACCATGGCGCCGGGCCGGCGACCGAGTTCCTTGGTGTCCAGGACCAGGGGCGCTCGCGGGTCTAGTGGCATGGTGAGGGGATCATCCGTCGGGTTGTCTGGCACGGCCACGTCACGACGACGAAGGCCGAAGCACAAGGTTACCGAAAAGTGGGCTATCCCCCAAAACGGGGCGCCAGGCGCTCGCGCAGCGGCTCCAGCACCGGATCGGGCACCATCCCCGCCACGTCGCCTCCCAGCGACACGATCTGGCGGATCAACGAGCTCGAGTAGTGGTTGTGGGCCGGGTCGCCGGGCAGGAAGACCGTCTCCACCCCGGTCATCTGGCGGTTCATCACGGCCATCGGCAGCTCGTAGCCGAAGTCGACCTGGCCGCGCAGCCCCTTGAGGAGCACGCCGGCGTCGGCCTCACGGCATACGTCCACGACGAGGCGGGCGCCGAAGTCCGCGGCGCGCACGCCCGGCAGGTCGGCCGTGGCCGCCTCGATGAGTTCGACGCGCTCGGCGTGGCTGAACGTGCCCTTCTTGTCCGGGTTGCCCAGCACCGCCACGACGACCTCGTCGTAGAGCGCTGCCGCGCGCCGGATGACGTCCATGTGGCCCATCGTGATCGGGTCGTAGGACCCCGGGCACACGCATCGTCGTGGATCACCGCTCATGTCGGTCAGCCTACCGATCCCGCGCGCCCGCGCCGTCGAGCACGACCTGTCCGGTGATGCCGACGGCGACCTCGCCACCGACCCAGATGTCGTCGCCGATCTGTTGGACGTGGACGCGGCCGTCGCGGCCGAGCGCGGTGCCCTGCCGGGCGACGTAGGCCGAGGGCGCCCGCCCCGCACCGATCAGCCACTGGGCGAGCCCGGCGCCCAGGCTCCCGGTGACCGGGTCCTCCGGCACGCCGAGCCCCGGCACGAAGGCGCGCACCTCGAAATCGACGCCGTCGAGCTCGCTCGGCCCGATGACACCCACCGGTGTGGAACCCATCGCCGCGAAGTCCGGGCGCAGGTCGAGCACCGCGGGGCCGTCGTCCAGCAGGATGCCGAGCCACCCCGGCCCGTTGTCGACCCACTGCGCGCCGACCACACGCCCTGGGTCCACCCCCAGCGCGGTGACCGCGCGGTCGCGATCCGCTGCGGCGGGTTCGCCGGATCGCACCAGGGGCGGCGCCGCGAAGCTCAGCCGGTCACCGTCGACGCGCAGCGGGATCAGACCCGCACTGCATTCCTGCACCAGGCGCCCGCTGCGGGCCGGCACTCCCCCGGCCTGCAGCCACGCGGCGGCCGAGCCGAGCGTCGGGTGTCCGGCGAACGGGAGCTCGCCGCCCGGCGTGAAGATGCGGACGCGATAATCGGCTTCGGCCGCCTCGGGCGCGAGCAGGAACGTGGTCTCCGACAGGTTGGTCCATCGGGCGAACGCCGCGAGGTCAGCGTCGCTCACCCCGTCGGCGTCGTGCACGACCGCCAGCGCATTGCCGTGCATGAATCGGGCCGAAAAGACATCGAGCTGAGTGAACCGCCTCATGCGGCAACGTTATCCCGTCGGGTCGAGCCACGGCGTGATCGTGAAGATCACGCGCTCCAGCGCCTCACAGGCGGCCCGCCGGTGCGCAACGTGCGGGTCACGGCGTGCCGAGAGCACGGCATACAGCGTGGTGCAGGTGGCGCTCGTGTTGTGCACCCAGGCGGGCGTCCGCCCCGGCTCGTCGACCGTGCCCAGCTGCCTGCGCACCTGCTCGAGCCACGCCGTGGATTCGGCCTCGTCGCAGTCTCGTAGGGCGAGCACGGCGGCGCGTGCGACCCTCGCGTCCTCGTGGTCGCGCCATACGTCACCGGGACGGAGCATGCGCCGGGCCAGGATGTCGAGCACCTCGACGCCACGGGCGATGCCCGCCGTCACACACCCGCCCAGGTAGTCGGCGCCGTGGGCGATCGCGTGCAACCAGCCGAGATCGTCGTCGTGGCCACGGGTGTCGTCCTCTCCGAGATACCACCGGACGACGGCGTCGAAAGTCTCCCGGTCGCGGTCTCCCGCCTCGACGAGGCACAGCAGGATCAGTGGAGCGAAGGTGCGCGCCTGCACGTGCGGTGCGGTGAGGTGACGGACCATGCGGTCTCGAATGCGTTCGTGCTCGGCGGCAAATCGTCCTTGGAGGATCCCGTCGGCGAGTTCCTCGAGCGCCCACCCGTCGCGGATCGTCGGATCGGCCGACGCCATGCCGCCGAGAAGGGCCGGGAGATCATGAGACATGCCGTCGAACCTACGACAGGACCCGGCCGCGTCTCATACCAGCCGCATCCTGGCGGCACGTACAGATATGCACCCACTATGGTGGGGCCCGTCATGCCTCCACATGTGCGACCGGCAACCATCGACGACGTCGATGCCATCTCCCTTCTCTACGGACACGCGGTGCACACCGGCATCGCGACGTTCGACACCGACGATCCACCGGCATCCCATTGGGCCGGCAAGATCCTCGCGGACGGGCCCGGCGACCATGTCCTGGTCGTCGAAGACGACGGGATCGTGGTGGGATTCGCCTATTCCGACGCGTTCCGGATGCGCCCGGCCTACGAGAGCACCCGTGAGACGTCGATCTACCTCTCCCCCGAGGTCGTGGGCACCGGAATGGGAACCGTGCTGTATCGACGCCTGCTGTCCCTGCTGAGCATGGACGGAATCCACGTCGTCGTGGCCGTCATCGCACTGCCGAATCCCGCATCGGTGGCTCTGCACGAGCGTCTGGGGTTCGAGGTCGTAGGCACCTTCAATGAAGTCGGCCGCAAGTTCGATCGCTGGATCGACACTTGTTGGTATCAACTCAAACTCGGCGGCCAGGGCCAGGATGAACGGTGAATCCCGCACCGCGGGCTCGATGACCGCGTCGGTCACGACCAGGACCAGCGTCTACGCCGTATGCCTCCACCGCGGTGAGATCCTCCTCGTGCACCAGGTGGCTGACGGCCCGGCCAAGGACCACTGGACCCTGCCCGGCGGCGGGATCGAGTTCGGCGAGCATCCTGCAGACGCCGTGCTCCGAGAGTGCCGCGAGGAGGTCGGGCTCCAGCCCGACCTCGGGCAGGTGCTGGGCGTCCACTCGGACACGTACCTGACGCGAGATGGCCTCCGGTGCCACGGCATACGACTGCTGTATGAGGCCTCCTTCGAGGGCACGCGGCCCGACCCGGTGTGCCCGAGCGATGACGAGATCGATGCCGTCGGGTGGTTCCCCTGTCATGACCTGCCTGAGCCGACGACGGCGTGGGTCCGCCGCGGAGTCGACCTGGCAACGGACCGCCTCCACACCAGTCGAGCCGCGCACTTCGCTCGCCCCTACCGACGCTCGAAACGCTCACGCTTCGAGCCGAATCCATAGGAAGCAATCTCACCAAGCCATTGTACTGATGTTCGATATCGGTTAAAATGGAGCATGGCTACAGGGGTAGGGAAGCACCACGACACCCGGAACCGGATGAGCGTCTCTTCCGGCCTTCACGGGCCGAGCTTCGGTGGACTGCCGGAACCGGTCATCCCCCTGGTCGACAACACTGCGGATGCCGGTCTGCTCGCGGGCGTTCCCACGGGTGCCGGGGTGGAGGTTCCGAGCGGTGTGGCCCCCGCTGCGCTGGAATCCGTTGCCGACTCCTCGTGCGATGTCGCAACCCTGGGGGATGCGTGCGGGCAACTGTGCGATGCGGACCTGGATCGCGCGGTGCGCGAATTGTTCACATGCCGCGCGGAGATCGAGCGGGCCCTGGTGCTGCACGTGGCCGACGCGTTGCAGCGCGGCATCATCGCCGCCTCGGACTCCGGCGGCGCCCGCCAATGGCTCACCGACCGCACCAGGGCCGTGTTGGAGCCGTTCGAGGTGACCCGCGTGGTATGGGCGGCCGAAGCGATCAACCAGCGCGAGAATGCGGGCCTGCGGCGATTGTTTCTGGACCGCGAGCTGACGGCGGCCCAGGTGGCCACCGTGGTCCGCGAGGCCCCAAAAGCCCTCGCGTGTCTGCCCGACGCGGATCGGGACCAGATCCTGGGGTACTACGTATATGCGGCGCAACATGACTGCAGCCGCCGCGACCTGCGCGAACTCACGCGCCAGATCGTCCACGAACACGGGGAAGGCCGAGGCGCCGCAGAGGAAGAGAAGGCACAGCGGGCCGAATCGGTCACCTGGCAGCACCTGCCCGGGGGTCTGTGGGAACTGGTCGCGGTTCTGTCCCCCTCCCACGGGGCGCAGGTCATCGAAGCCATCCAAGCGCTCGCGACACCTCGGACGCACGCCGGCGGGGCCGCCATGCCTGGGCAAGCATCCCTGCCGTTCGGGGCCACCGACCCCACGAGCCCAGCAGGCGAACCCGCACCGGGCTCCTCGTCGACGGCATCGGTCCGCAGTGGACTGCGGGATACCCGCTCGGCCGGTCAGCGTCGCGCTGACGCCCTCGTCGAGATCATCGGCGCCGCCGCGCGCGCCGATGACCGTGACGCCGCAAGAGCAACCGCTCGCGTGACAGTCACGATGGGACTGGAATCGTTGTTGCAACGCCTGGACGACAGCGGGTTCGCAGTCACGGACGGACACCGCAGCCTCGACGCCGGTGCCGCGCGACGACTTGCGTGCTCCGCAGAAATTATTCCGGCCGTGCTCGGCACGGATGGGGCCCCGATGGACGTCGGACGGGCCGAACGCACGTTCACCGGGTCGTTGCGGACCGCGATCGTGCTGCGTGACAGGCAATGCACGTTCCCCGGGTGTGATCGGCCGCCAGGCTGGTGCGAGGGCCACCATATTGTGCCCTGGTGGGCCGGCGGTGAAACCGCGAAGCACAACGGGACGCTGTTGTGTAGCCGGCATCATCACGTGGTGCACTCACGCGGATACCTCGCGAACGTGACCGAGTCCGGTGTCGAGTGGGACCTGACGCCCGGACGCATGCAACACCTGACCCCCACCCACAGCGGATAGTCCTCCGGACGAGTCGCGGCATGGCGGAAGCCGGCCGCGTCCGCACGACGGAGGATGATCGGATGGCCCCGCAGCGATCACTCTTCCGTGCCCGGATGGTCCCGTAGCGATCACCAAACCGGATGGCCCCGTAGCGAGCGCCCTGGCCCGATCACCCGGGTGGTTGAGTAGTCCGCTGACGTAGTCGAGGACGTATCGAAACCCGCCGCACCGACCACGGTGGCCGAGTGCCGCTGTGCCTGACGGGATCTCGATACGTCTCGCCTAACGGCTCGACTACTCGATCGGCCGGTTGGGGATGCGTAGTGGGCTCGACTACTCGATCGCCCGATGAGGTTACGCTGCCAACTCGACTACTCGATCGGCCGGTGACCGTTCAACGGCCACAGAACCGGGTGGTTGAGTAGCGAGCGCCCTGGCGCGAGCGTATCGAAACCCGCTGGGCCGACCACGGTGGCCGAGTGCCGCTGTGCCTGACGGGATCTCGATACGTCTCGCCTAACGGCTCGACTACTCGATCGGCCGGTTGGGGATGCGTAGTGGGCTCGACTACTCGATCGCCCGATGAGGTTACGCTGCCAACTCGACTACTCGATCGGCCGGTGACCGTTCAACGGCCACAGAACCGGGTGGTTGAGTAGCGAGCGCCCTGGCGCGAGCGTATCGAAACCCGCCGCACCGACCACGGTGGCCGAGTGTCCCTGTGCCTGACCAGATCTCGATACGTCTCGCCTAACGGCTCG
>CAZMLG010000120.1:0-9760 GCA_964566985.1 uncultured Intrasporangiaceae bacterium | reverse complement strand
GCAGGCCCTCGGACTTCACCATCGAGTGCAACTCGGTGTAGGCCGGGCCCATCTTTGCGGTGGTGCGGATCCAGCTCGGTTTGCGCTCGATCGGCGTCTGCGCGTTGCGTGCCTCGACACGCAGCATACGGCGGCCTTCGGGTGCGACGGTCACGACGGACTCCTTCGTGGCGGGCTCACGCGGGGCGTTTGGTCCCACGCCGATACGGACGGTGCCAGGGTACGCGGTCGCCCTGCGCCGCCTACGCTGAGGACCGAGGATCGAGAGGGGAAGCGCGCATGAGAGTCACGGGGCCCGATGGGGGCAGATGCAGGATCCGACGACGGTGGCTGCCGTGGCGGCGGCGCTCCCGATTCGCTCTGCTGAAGCGCCTGGGCCTCGACAACCTGGATGTGCCGCTCGGAGACGACCCGGTCTCGACGACGATCGGGCTGATCGTCCTCGCGATCTTCCTGGTGCCGGCCGTGATCGTGCTGGTGATGGTGCTGGGCGAGGTGGTGCTGCTGCTCCTGCTGCTGCCGCTCGTGGTGCTGGCACGCGCGATGTTCGGCGCGCCGTGGCTCCTCCAGGCGACCCATCAGCGCGAGGTCGTCTACGAGGAGGCCGTGAAGGGCTGGCGGGCGTCGACCGAGCGCAAGCGGGCACTGGCGCAGATCGTCCGGACACAGGGCGCCGACGCGCTGTGGACCATGCACATGGAGAGTCTCAGCCGACGACTCGGGGGAGACGCTTCTCGATGAAGGGGAGCACCTCCTGCACGGTGACGTCACGGCCGAGCTCGGCGCTCAGGCTGCTGACCCCGGCGTCTGCGATGCCGCACGGCACGATGACCTGCGCCCAGGACAGGTCGCAGTCACAGTTGAGGGCGAACCCGTGCATCGTCACGCCCTGGCTGACCCGTATGCCGATCTGGCCGATCTTGCGCTCCGGCCGCCCCTCGCTCGGCTCCAGCCAGACCCCGCTGCGGCCCTCGACCCGGGTGGTCTCGACCCCCAGGTCGGCGCAGACGTCGATCATCAGATCCTCGAGCCGGCGGACGTAGGCGACGACGTCGATCGGGTCGGGCAGGCGGACGATCGGATATCCGACGAGCTGGCCCGGGCCGTGCCAGGTGATCTTCCCGCCCCGGTCGACGTCGATGACGGGGGTGCCGTCGAACGGCCGTTCGTGCGCCTCCGTGCGCTTGCCGGCCGTGTAGACCCGAGAGTGCTCCAACAGCAGCACGGTGTCGGGCGATTCACCGGAGACGACGGCGTCGTGGACACGCCGCTGGGTGGCCCACGCCTCCTGGTAATCGACGAAGTCCGGGGCGAAGCCGACGTGCTCGATACGCATGCTGTGCAGCGTACGCCGTGCGCTCGGGCCACCTACGGCGGTCGGGCAACTCGTGAGTAGGGGTGCCGCTACGTTGACTCCGTCAACGTTGACCGCGAGGCCGGCGCCGTCGGACTCTCGGGCCATGACGACGAACACCTCGACACCACTGATCGCTCCGCCCGGACTCGCCGGCGTCAGCGTCACTGACACCGAGATCGGCGACGTGCGCGGCGAGGAGGGATTCTTCCACTACCGCCAGTACGACGCGACCGAGCTCGCACGGCACCGCAGCCTGGAGGACGTCTGGCATCTGCTGATCCACGGGCACTTGCCCACTGGCGACGAATCCTCCTCCTGGCAAGCGGAACTCGCAGAGACCAAGCGTCTCGAGCCGTCGGTCCGGGATGAGTTGATCGCGGTCCTGCGGTCGAGCGGACGGGCGACCGACCCACTCGCGTCGCTGCGCACGGCCGTCTCGGCCCACGGCGCGTTGATGGGCCTTCGGCCGCTCTGGGACGAAGAGGAGGCAGAGCGGCAGCGTGCGGCCCTGCGGATTGCCTCGGTCGTGCCGTGGCTGGTGACCGCCGCGTATGCCGTGGCCCGCGGCGACCGTCCCCGCGACCCTCGGCCCGACCTCGACCCCGTCGCCGACTACCTCTGGATGCTCACCGGATCCGAGCCGACGGCGGCCCACGTCACCGCACTGAGCCGATATCTCTGCCTGACGATCGATCACGGTCTGAACGCCTCGACCTTCACAGCGCGGGTGATCGCATCGACCGGTGCCGACCCGGTGGCCTGTGTGGTCGGCGCGATCGGGGCGCTCTCCGGGCCCCTGCACGGCGGGGCGCCGAGCCGTGCGCTCGACGCTCTCGACGAGATCGGCTCCGTCGACCGCGCCCGCACGTGGGTCGACGGTCAACTCGCCGCCGGGCAGCGGATCATGGGTTTCGGGCATGCCGTCTATCGCGGTCTCGACCCGCGCTCCGAACTGCTCAAACAGACGGCGATCGAATTGGATACGCCTCTGGCGCGGTTGGCGACCCGAGTCGAGGACGAGGTCGTGGCGGTACTGGACGCTGCGCGGCCCGGCCGACCGCTGCGCGCCAACGTCGAGTACTACGCCGGGGTGGTCATGGAGGCGTGCGGCATACCCCGGGAGATGTTCACCCCGACGTTCGCGTGCAGCCGCACCATCGGATGGACGGCACACCTGCTGGAGCAGGCACGCAGCCGCAAGATCTTCCGGCCGAGTTCGCGATACGTCGGACCGCCTGCTCCGCAGCCGGTGCCGTGACCGATCACTCGGGGCCGGTGTAGAGCGCTCGGGGGCGAAAGCGCAGTGGATGGCCGCGTTCCTCCATCACGTGAGCGGCCAGGCCGGCTATCCGGGACACGGTGAACAGCACCTCGCCGGAGCCGGGGTGCAGGCCGAGATCATGCGCCATCGCGGCCAGCGCGAGATCGACATTGGGCACGACCTGCCACCGGCGGAACACGGCGAGCGCGAGGTCGTCGACCAGCGGCACGCCGGTGTCGCGCAACGTGGACAGACGGGCAAACAGGTGTTCGGCCCGCGGGTCGACATCGCGATAGATGGTGTGACCGAACCCCGGTGGAGGAGAGTCGAACTCATCGAGCGCGTCGTCGACGCCGATGGCCCGGACGTGATCGAGGAGCCGCTCGGCCCCCACGGATGCCTGACCGTGCCGCGGTCCGGCCATCGCGAACAGCCCGGCGCACACGGCGTGACTCAGGCTCGCCCCGGTGCCGGCTGCCGCCCGGGCCGCGA
The DNA here is from genome assembly GCA_964566985.1 of uncultured Intrasporangiaceae bacterium. Classification (GTDB taxonomy): domain Bacteria; phylum Actinomycetota; class Actinomycetes; order Actinomycetales; family Dermatophilaceae; genus Leekyejoonella. The sequence goes on along the minus strand of CAZMLG010000120.1, from coordinate 6,650 downwards.
CCGAGGAGGTCGCGAGTTCGTGGTCGGCCAGGAGCACCATCGCCGCTTGCACGATGTCGGGTTCGAGGCGTCCCTCCGGTCGGGTGAGCGCGACGCACATTCGGCTCGCCACATCCTCGTCTGCAGACGGCGCACACGCCGCCTCGACTGCTGCCAGCAGCATCTGGTGCGCGTCGTGAGCGTCGTCACCGGTCGAGCCGGACGTCGACGCGAGCAGGCCGCACACGATCCGGACCCGGTCGGAGGGGAGTGCGCGCACGTCGCAGAATTCGGCTGCACGCCGCGCGGTTTCGCGGGTAGCGGCATCGATGGTCCAGTCCGCGCCAGGAGTCTGCCACAACAGGTCGGCCGTCTCCTCGTAGGTCGCGTGCTCGGCGAGGCCGACGGCATCCCGCCCACGGAATCTCAGCGCTCCTGCCGGATTCATCGATGTGATCGCGGTGTCGACCGACAGCTGGAAGGTCGAGGACCGCGGCCGGTCGTGTCGAGCCGCCAGCGAACGCACTTGCGAGAGCCGGAAGGACGACCCGCCTCGCCGAGGCCCGTTTCCGACGCGCTCGAGGAGGCCACGGCTGACATAGGCGTAGATGGTCTGCACCCGCACACCCAGCAGGTCCGCGGCCTGTGCGGTGGTGATCAATCGCTCACCCGATCCCATGCAGGTCACCGTAGCCCGTGCCTGTGGAAAACATCGGGGGAGCGGGTCGACGTCCTGGCAGGGTTGATCCATGGAAGAGACGCCGACGGTCACGCCGTCACCGGCCGCCGCGGTCGAGCCGCCGGTGCTCGACGGCTACGAGGTGCTGCAGCTGCTGGGCGCGGGCGGGACCGGGTCGGTCTGGGCCGTGCGGCGAGACGACGGGATGCGGTTCGCGGCCAAGGTCGTCGACGGCGGGGTGGACGATCTCGATCACGAAGCTTCCGTCCTGCAGGCCATCCAACACGACCACGTCGTCCGCCTCGTCGAGGTGCGGACGGTGCCGGGCGACGACGGCGACCGTGCGGTGTTGGTCACCGAATTGGCCGAAGGAGGGTCGCTGGCGCAGGCACTGCGGTCCCGGCAATGCCTGACACCCGGTGAACTCGTGACCGTGCTGTGCCCTGTCGCGCGTGCGCTGCACGACTTGCACGGCATCGGCGTCGTCCATGCCGACCTCAGCCCCGGCAACATCCTGTTGACCGGCGACGGCAAGCCCCTGATTGCCGACCTCGGGGTGTCGCAGCTCGCCGGGACCGACGCGGACGACGCGTGGGCGACGGAGGCCTGGGCCGCTCCGGAGGTGCTTGCCGGCGGCTGCCCGACCGCTGCGGGCGACACCTATTCACTCGGAGCGATCGCCTGGGCCGCCCTCACGGGGGAGCCTCCGGGGCCTGCGGCGATGCGCACCGACCTCGCGGAACTGGCACCGGAGATTCCCGAGCGCCTCCGTGACCTGGTCGACTCGTGTCTCGAACACGATCCGCAACAGCGGCCGCAGGTGGGAGACGTCGCGCTTCGGCTGTGGGACTGCGCCGGTCCCGAGCCCGCGCCGGTCGCCGGGTCGAGCGGGTCGCGACGGGCTCAGGTCGACGCCGCGGCGGAGCTCACTCGGCGCATCCGCTCCGAGGCGTCACACGACGAGGACGACACCGATGAGGACCCGCCGTGGTGGCGCCTTCGGATCGTGCGCCGTGCCGCCGTCGCGGGGGCCGCTCTCGGTGCGGTATGCGGTGTGGCGGCCGCCGTGGGCCCGGCGGCCATCGCCTGGGCCGGCGGCCTGGCCTCGGTGACCGCGCCGACGCGCGATGCCGTGGTGGCCACCTCCTCGCCCACCACGCCCGAGCCCTCCGCCACGGCCGGCGCACTGGGGACGTCACCGTCGACGCACACCACCGCCCGGCCCCTGCCGGCACGACCGCGGGCGGTGGTGCAACGTCTCGTGCATGGTCGAGCGCTCAGTTGGCGCCACCCGACCCGGTATCCGTTGAAGGCGGTGCTCGAGCCGAACTCGGCCGCCTATCGAGCCGATCGAGCATCGTTGGACGAAGCCGCACGGCAGGGGGTGCGATACCAGGGCCTCGACTTCACGGTGCGCTCCGCGCTCGCGCGCCCGGGGCAGAACGGTCACGTCGTCCATGTGCGCGCCACGATCGATCGGTCCGCCTACACCGTGGAGCGGGACGGCGAACGCACGAAAGTCCGCGCGAACCACGGCGCCCTGGTCGACCTGGAACTGCGCCGGACCGCCCACGGATGGCGGATCGCCGACTGGCAGCCGGTCACTTCAACAACAAGGTCGCCAGCCGCCGACTGACGAGGCGCAGTCCGATCAGACCCAGCGCCAGGAGGTAGATCACCGAGGCCAGCGCGGCCATGGACAGGTGCCCGGTGGTCAGCTCCCGGCACAGGACGACGCCGCGATAGAGCGGGGTCACCTCGACGATCCACTGCAGCCAGGTCGGGAAGCTGGAGATCGGGAAGAAGGTCGCGGAGAAGAGGAACATCGGCATCGTCGACAACGTGATGTACTCGAAGTCCTGCCATGAGCGCATGAACGTGGTGAGGGCCATCCCCACCGCCGCGAAGGCGAACCCGATGAGCAGCGCAGCGGGCAGCGCGAGGATCGCCCAGAACGAGTGCACCAGACCGAACAGCGCCATCACCACGAGGAATCCGGCCGAGTAGCAACCGCCGCGCAACAGCGCCCAGGTGATCTCGCCGCGTGCCACGTCCCGCGTCGTCATCGGGGTCGCCAGGATCTGGTCGTAGAGCTTCTGGAACTTCAGCCGAAAGAACACGTTGAACGTCGAATCGATCACGGCGCCGTTCATCGCGGACGCGGCGAGCATCCCGGGCGCGACGAACTCGGCATACGGCACGGTATGACCGTTCAGGTCGAAGCCGGCGATCATGGCTCCCACCCCGATACCGATCGACAGCAGGTAGAGCACCGGCTCGGCGAAGCCCGTCACGAACATCATCCAGCCGCGCTTGAAGACGGTCACGTTGCGCTCGACCAGCATCGCGGTGGAGGTGACCGCACCCATCCGCCTGGCCGTCGAGGACGTCAGCGCGCCGGACGCGATACTCATGCGCCGCACCTCATCCGGACAACCTCCGATCGAGAGCTCGCACCGCGAGCCACGTGCCGGCGACGGCGAGGACGAGCAGATAGCACAGGTGCCACAGCGCGGGCGCGGTCTGCCACGTGCCGAGCGCCAGCATCCGGGTCACGTCGACGCCCTGCCACAGCGGTGTGAGCCGCGCGATCTGCTCCAGCGGAGCCGGCAGATTGCTCAGCGGGAAGAACGCGCCGGAGAAGAGGAACAACGGGATCATCAGCAACCGGAAGATGACGGTGAATCCCTCCTCGCTCCGCAGGATCGCCGAATACGCGAAAACCGGTGCGGCGAACGCCAACCCCAGAAGCAGCTGGACGAAGAACGCCCCCACCGCCCCCGTGACCGAGCCGAAGACACCGAACGGGGTCATGACGAGGATGAAGACCAGCGCGGTGGTCGCGATCCGGAACACGACGAACGCCAACTGTGCCAGGACGACCTGGGCCACGGTCAGCGGGGTCGCGACCATCGACGCATAGATTTTGTGCCATTTGAGCATCCCCATCACGGGGTAGGTCGTCTCCCCGAAGGTGAGCTGCATCGTCTGTGCCGCCAGCAGGCCGGGCGCGACGAACGTGAGATAGCTGCTCGCGCCCTCGAGCTGAGCCGGTGATCGGTGGATGAAGCCGCCGAGCAGCACGCCCATCGCCACGACATACAACACGGGTGTCACGAACGACGTGACCACCGAACCCTTCCAGGTGCGGCGGTAGACGGTCACCCAGTAGTCGAACTGGCGCCATGTGACGGACAGCCAACTGGCCGGCGTGGCTCCGGCGGGGGAGAGAGCCATCAGTCGACCAGGCTCCGGCCGGTGAGTCCGAGGAAGACGTCCTCCAACGTCGAGCGGCGCACCAGCACCGCCAGCGGGTCGAGCCCGCGCTCGCGCACGTCGGCCAGCGCCTGCTCCCCGTGCTCGGTGTAGAGCAGCAGCCGATCGGGGAGCACCTCGACCCGCTCGACGAGATCGGCCACACGGTCCGCGAGAGCCTCGTGCTCGCCGACACCGAACCGCAGCTCGACCACCTCGCGGGTCGAATGCTCCCGAATGAGTTGCAGCGGCGACCCCTCCGCGGCGATCCGGCCCTTGTCCATGACGACGAGCCGGTCACACAACTGCTCCGCCTCATCCATGTAGTGAGTGGTGAGTACCAGCGTGACGCCCCGCTGCTTCAGGCGGAAAAGCCTGTCCCACAACACGTGCCGTGCCTGCGGATCGAGTCCGGTCGTCGGCTCGTCGAGCAGCAGGACCTCGGGGTCGTTGATGAGTGAGCGTGCGATCGTCAGGCGCCGCTTCATTCCCCCGGACAGGTCGTCGACCTTCGCCTTGGCCTTGTCGGTGAGCTGGGCGAACTCCAGCAATTCGTCGGCGCGGGTGCGCACCGCACGGCGGCTCATGCCGAAGTAGCGGCCATAGACCAGAAGGTTCTCCCGCACCTGCAGGTCCGGGTCGAGCGAGTCCTCCTGAGGGCAGACCCCCAACCGTGCCCGGATCGCGGACCCGTCGGCCGTCGGGTCGAGCCCGAGCACGCGCAACTCCCCGCTGGTCGGCGGGGAGACGGCGGCGATCATCCGCATCGTGGACGACTTGCCCGCACCGTTCGGGCCGAGGAACCCGAAGGCCTCCCCGCGGCGTACGTCCACGTCGATGCCACGGACCGCATGGAAGTCGCCGAACGATTTGTGCAGCCCGCGGGCATGGATCATCGCATCGGTGGGTATCACGGACTCGTCGAGATCGGGGGCAGCCGACGCCGGTGGGGCCTCATGACGCATGACCGTCAGCCTAAGTCACTCCAGCACCCGTTGGCACACGGATATTCCCCGAGCGATCGACGACGGCGCCCCGCTTCGGCCGGATGCCTCCTTCGTCGGCCTCCAGCCTGCGCCTACGCGCTTTGTCAGACCTCGCGTCCGATGGTCGGTCTTCCTCGCACTCCGCTTCGGCCGGATGCCTCCTTCGTCGGCCTCCAGCCTGCGCCTACGCGCTTCGTCAGACCTCGAACGCCCCCTCTTCCAGCCTCGTCTTCATCGTCGTCAGGAAGCGGGCCGCATCCGCGCCGTCGATGATCCGGTGGTCGTAGGACAGGGCCAGGTAGCACATCGACCGCACCGCGATCGTCTCCTCGCCCTCGGGCCCGGTCACGACGACCGGACGCTTCACGACCGCGCCGGTGCCGAGGATCCCGACCTGCGGCTGGTTGATGATCGGCGTGTCGAACAGGGCGCCGCGACTGCCGGTGTTGGTCAGCGTGAACGTGCCGCCGCCCAACTCGTCCGGGGTCACCTTGTTGTCGCCGGTGCGGGCCGCGAGATCGGAGTTCTTGCGGGCCAGTCCGGCGATATTGAGGTCCCCGGCGTCCTTGATGACCGGCACGAACAAGCCCTTGTCGGTGTCCACCGCGATGCCGAGGTTCTCGGCCGGGTGGTAGACGATCGAGTCACCTTCGACGCTGGCGTTGACCTGCGGGTAGGCCTTCAATGCCTCGACCGTGGCCAGGGCAAAGAACGGAAGGAAGCTGAGCTTGACGCCTTCCCGCTGCTCGAATCCGGCCTTCTCCCGGGCACGCAGGCGAGCGATCTTCGTGACGTCGACCTCGACGACCGTCGTGAGCTGCGCCGACTCCTGCAGAGACTGCACCATGCGGGTCGCGATCAGCTGGCGCATGCGCGTCATCTTCTCGGTCGTGCCGCGCTTCGCGGACACCGGCGGGACCGTGGTCGGTGTCTCCTGCGAGCCGGACTGCGACGCCGCGGGGGCAGCGGCAGGCGCCGGCTCGGGCTCCGCCGCCTTCTTCGCGGCGTCGAGGACGTCTTGCTTGCGGATCCGGCCACCGACGCCGGTGCCGGTCAGCGAGGCCAGCTCGACGCCCTTGTCGGCCGCCAGCTTGCGCACCAGCGGGGTGACGTAGGTCGTCGCATCACTGCTGCCGGACGATCCGCTGCTCGACGACGAGGCCGCCTGCTGGGTGGGCTCGGCGGGCTTCGGCGCGGGTTCGGGCTTCTTCTCCGGCTCGGCAGGCTCGGCGGGCTCGGCCTGTTGTTCCGGCTCGGGCTTCTTCTCCGGCTCGGGCGCAGGTTCGGCCTTCTCCTCGGGCTCGGCCTGCGGCTCGGCGCCACCTGCCTCTCCGCCGATGATCGCCAGATCGGCACCGACCGGCACGGTCTCGTCCTCCTGCACGAGGATCTTGGTGAGCTTGCCCGCTGACGGTGAAGGCACCTCGGTGTCGACCTTGTCGGTCGACACCTCCAGCAGGGCTTCGTCGACCTCGACGTCGTCGCCCTCGGCCTTCAGCCAGCGCGTGATCGTGCCCTCGGTCACCGACTCGCCCAGCGCCGGCATGGTGATCTTCTCGCCGCCGCTGACCTCGCCCGAGGTGTCGGGCTGTGCGGCCGGCTCCGGTTCGCTCTGCCGGGGAGCGGACTCCTGCTTCGCCTCCTCCGGCTGCTGCGCCGCGCTGTCCTCCTCGTCGGACGCACCCGTGTCGCCCGAGCCCGAGTCGTCGGGTGCGGCACCGTCTCCGACGACCGCCAGGTCCGCGCCCACC
>CAZMLG010000119.1:0-9961 GCA_964566985.1 uncultured Intrasporangiaceae bacterium | reverse complement strand
TCGGCCGCGTCCGAGACCGACAGGGCGAGGAACCGCACCGGCGAGCCGGATGCCGTCTCGAGCCCGGCGCACCCGGTCAGCACGTCGCTGCCGCCGTGACCGTCGCCGCCGGGCAGATGCACGTCGAGCAGCACGACGTCGGGCCGCTGCTCGCGCACCACCGCGATCGCGGCGTCGACGTCGGCGGCCTCGCCCACGACCGTCACCGCGTCGCCGAGTTCGGCCTTGACACCGGACCGGAACATGCGGTGGTCGTCGACCAGCACGACACGGATGGGTTCGCTCACGAGGTCCTCACTCCTTGCTCCTGCCGGACGCCAGCTCCAGGCTGACCTCCGTGCCGTCGTCACGCCGGCGGATCGTCGCGTGCCCGCCGTGTCGCTCCATCCTGCCCAGGATCGATTCGCGCACTCCGAGCCGGTCGCCCGGCACGTCGTCGAGGTCGAATCCGCCGCCGTGGTCGCGCACGAACGCCTCCACCTGACCGGGCGTCACCTCGACGTAGACCGACACCGGCGGCTCCCCGTGCCGCACGGCATTGGCGGTGGCCTCTCGCAGCGCGCCGAGCAGGGCGCGGCCGCCGTCGTCGACCGGCCGGTCGCCCGAGACCACCAGATCGATCGGTATGCCGTGCAACTCCTCCACCTCGGCGACTGTTTCCTTCACGAGCGTGGCCAGGGTGCGGTCCTTGGCGCGATCCTCCGCATAGAGCCACTCGCGCAACTCCCGCTCCTGTGCCCGGGCGAGCAGCTGCACCCCCTGCGCGTCGTCGGAGCGACGCTGGATCAGCGCGAGGGTCTGCAGCACCGAGTCGTGCAGGTGCGCGGCGATGTCGGCCTTCTGGGTCGCGAGGATCCGCTCGGCCTGCTCCCGGCGCATCGAGTCCCACAACCGCAGCGCGAACGGCGCGACAATCACCCCGGCACCCACCAGCAGCACGACGGTCGAGAGCGCGACGTCGCGCAGCCCGCCCAGGCCGCGTCCTTGCGAGATGAGCAGCACGAGGCCGCCGATGACCAGGACGGCTCCCGCGGCATACCGCAGCAGCGACCGGCGATCGGCGACCTCGCCACGCAGCCACTCGCGCCGTTCGTCGACGTCGAGCCGGGACCAGACGAGCACGACGCCGCCGACGATCGCGGCGGCCGGCAGGATGATGCCGAGCGAGACGTTCGAGCGCAGCGTCCGGGCGACGAACAGCCCTCCGAAGACCAGCATCACGATGCCGGCGACGGCGGTCTGTCGGGCGGTGAGATCGAATCGGTTGACGGTCGGCTCGGGGGCGGAGGCGTCCGAGCGCGGCATCGTGAGCCACAAGAAGGCATACACCGGCAACCCGGGCCCGGTGAGGACGGCGATCGCGGCGAGCACGCGCAGCACGTGCAACGGCACCCCGAGATGCCGACCGACCCCGGCGCACACGCCCGCGACCATGCGGCCGTGGGCCGGGCGCGCCAGGGGCGGCCTGGTCATCTCGAGGGATTCGCTCACCCTGTCATCTTCGCGCACATTCGCAAGGACTTCGACCGTGCGATGCCCGGTTCCGGGCCGCGTCAGGGAAGGTTCAGGGTCGACCCTCATGGCGGCGGGGCCCGAGCGCTGCCAGGCTGGTCACATGACGCAGCAGGGATCGCCGACCGGTCAGGCCGCACGTGGGGACGGACTCGACCACCTGTTCGGCGCCGTGCGCGGACTCGGGGTGCGCCGGGATCCGGGCACACGGTGGTTCTCCGGCGTGTGCTCGGGTCTCGCGCTGCGGTGGGGCGTCGACCCGCTGATCGTCCGTGCCGGGTTCATCCTCGGCACGTGCCTGTTCGGCATCGCCGTCCCGCTCTACCTGGTCGCCTGGGCACTGCTGCCCGACGACGAGGACCGCATCCTGTTCGAGCGCGCCGTGCGCGAGGGACACGGGTCGTCGGTGACCACGTGTGTCGTGCTGGGCATCGTGCTGCTCAACAGCATCTGGGTGTTCTGGGCCTGGGGCTCCTGGGGATTCGGCATCGGCCCACTGGTCGTCGCCGGGCTGATCATCTGGGCGATCACGTCGGGCCGGGTGCGGCGCAAGGACTTCGAGGATCCAGGTGATGTCGCCCGCCGGGTGCGCGAGCGCGTGGAGGGCAGCGACTGGGTCGGCCGTATGCGGGAGGGCTGGCGCGCCGGGGCGACCCCCGGCAACCGTGCGGCGCAGGCGGGCGCCGCACAGCGCTCCGGGATCGACCTGACCAAGCACCCCGACGGCGGCGCGCACGCGGCCCCGCCACCGGGCGGACCCGCCCCGTGGCGCCCATCGCATCCGCCGGTACCGGCCCGTCCACGCCGGCGCACTCTGGGCCCCTTCGGCCTGCTGGTGCTCGGTCTCGCGGCGATCGCCGGGGCGAGCGTCGCGATGTCCCTGCACCAGACGGCCTACGCCGACGACGCGCTGCAGGTGGGACTGGCCGCGGCGACCGCCGTCGTGGGGATCGGCCTGCTCGTCGGCGGGTTGCTCGGCGCCCGCGGCGGGGTCCTGCACGGCATCGGCGTGCCTCTCGCCATCGTCACGGCGATCTCTCTGGTGGTGCCGTCCGGGCTGTCGTGGTCCGGTGGGGTCGGCACCCGCGCCTGGGAGCCCACGCCGGTCTCCTTGAGCAGCCGGCACGACTTCGCCCTCGTGACCGGTGACGGCACCTTGGACCTGACCCACGCCGGGCTCACCGACGCGTCCGGCGGGCCGACCACCGTGAAGACTCGGGTCAACGTGGGGACGCTGCGGGTCGTGGTCCCGGCCGATGCGACGGTCCGGTTCCACACCAAGGTCGACGTCGGTGAGGTGACGATGCCGCCGGTCGCCTACCGACAGACCGGTGACGGCGAATCACCGTCCGGCATGGGGATCGAGCGGGACTTCACCCTCGGCCCCGGTGCCCCCGACCTGACCGTCGACGCACGCGTCGGCATCGGCAACCTGACGATCGAGAGGCAGTGACCGCGATGTCCGACCACCCCCGCCAGGACACCGAGCCGATCCCGTCCGCGTCGGCGACCGGCTACCCGACCACCGAGCACCCCGCGCCGCCGAACGCGGCGCCACAGCCCACACCGCTCGACCGGCCGACCGGCCCGTCGATCGCGACGATGATCAGCGGCCTCGTCCTCGTCGTCGTGGCGGCCATCGTCGCCGCGGTGCGCCTGGCCGATCTGGACACCGGTGTGCCCCAGGCCTCCTGGGCAATCATGGTCGGCGGCGGCGTCCTCGTCGTCGCCGGCGTGCTGGGGATGCTGATGGGCAGGCGTGGTCACTGACGATGGGCGATCGCCCGGTCGTACTCCCCCAGCGCCTGCGCCACGACATACGGCCAGGTCTGGCGCGGGGCGTGACGCTCGTTGTGGGCGGTGAGGCGCCGGCGCAGCGCAGGGTCTTCGACGAGCCGCGCGACCGCGTCGGTCAGCCCGGCGTCGTCGTCCGCGAGCAGCCCGCTGACCTCGTGCTCGACGAACTCACGCACGCCGCTGCGCCGCGGAGCGACCACCGGAAGTCCGGTCGCGCGCGCCTCCAGCGCGGCGATGCCGAAGGCCTCCAACTCCGCCGGCGCGACGTAGACGTCGGCGTCCCGATAGCGCTCACACAACTGCTGCCGAGTCATCCGTCCCGGAGCCGAGAACCACCCCTCCGCCCCGAGGTCACGGGCCGCCCGCTCCACCCGCGCCCGCTGCGGCCCCTCCCCGAGCACCTCCAGGTCCACCTCCGCCTCCGGTATGCGGTGGCGCACCTGCGCGACCAGGCGCAGCAGCCGCACGGGTCGTTTGCGTGCGGCCAGGCGCATCGCCGACACGATCCGCACGCGCGAGCGTTCCGGCCGGGGGCGCGGCGCCCATGCCTCGGGGTCGATGGCGTTGGGCAGCACCGCGATCCGGGCGTCGCCCCCGGCCATGCGTGCCACTGGTTCGGCGGCGACCGACGACACCGCGGACAGCGCGGCGCCCCGGCGGGCCCACCGCGCGGCATACCCGGCCGCCGCCATGACCCCGGTGGCCCGGCCGTGCACGCAGTGCCAGGTGACGGCGGTCGGCACCCCGACCTGCAACGCGACCCGCACGGCGTCCATCGCGAACGGGCTGACCACCCCCATGTGGGCGTGTGCGACGTCGAATTGCCCCTCCCGCAGCAGCCGACGCATCCGGGGCACGGCCAGCGGGTTGACCGGCAGCCCGCCGGGGATCGGCGCCGCCATCCGGTGGACGGGGATGCCGTCGACGTGCTCGGTGCCGCTGCGCATACGGTGGGACCCGGTGGCGGTCAGCACCTCCACCGCATGGCCAGCATCGTGCAGGTGACGTGCGAGATCGTGCACCTGCACCTCGATACCGCCCAGGCGCGGCAGATAGCAGTCGGTCAGGAGGGCCACCTTCACATGGCTCAATATGCCTTACGGCGCGAAGGCCACCGTGCGCGCGGCCGACGGGGCACGCGATGAGCCGCACCGTGGTGGTCTTCCACGCCCATCCCGACGACGAGGCGCTGCTGACGTCCGGGACGATGGCCAAGTGCGCGGCCGCGGGCCACCGGGTCGTGCTGGTGGTGGCGACGGACGGCGCGCTGGGCCTGGCTGCCGCCGACTACACGGCGGGCGGCGACCTCGGCCGGCTACGCCTCGGCGAACTCGACCGCAGCGCCGCGTCGCTCGGTGTCGCCCGGGTCGTGCACCTCGGCTATGCCGACTCCGGCATGGGCCCGCAGACCTACCCCGACCCGCCGGGGGCGACGCGCTTCGTGCGCGCCGACCGTGAGGAGGCCGCCGCCCGGCTCGCGGCGATCCTGCACGAGGAGCGCGCCGACGTGCTCATCGGCTACGACCCGGCCGGCGGCTACGGGCATCGCGATCACGTGAAGGTGCACGAGGTGGGCGTGCGCGCGGGCGAACTCGCGCGGACCCCGCGGGTGCTGCAGGCGACGGTGCCGCGCGACCTGCTCGTGCGCGGTATCCATCTGGCACAGAAGGTCTACCGGTTCCCGCCCGACTTCGACGAGGCAGCGTTCGAGCGGGCCTACAGCGCCCGGGCGGACATCACCCACCGCATCGACGTGCACCGGCACATCGCCGCCAAACGCGCCTCGATGCGCGCCCACGCCTCGCAGGCGAGCGCCGACGGCGGCGCGGACCGCACGCTGCAGATGTTCCTGCGCATCCCCCGGCCGCTCTACGACCTGGTCTTCGGCCGGGAATGGTTCATCGACCCGTCCCACCGGGGGCGTGTCTCCCGCGACCTGTTCGACGGCCTATGAGCGACGAGAAGCTCCTCGACGACGAGACCGAGACCCGGCTGCCGGCCGTGTCTCGCCGACACATCCTGCAGGCAGCGGGAGGCCTGGCGCTCGCCATCGTGGTCATCATCGTCGGCCTGCCGTTCTTCGCGCACACCGGCTGGTCGCAGATCGGTCGGCACCTCGGACGGATCGGCTGGTGGTCCGGGCTGGAGTTGCTCGGTCTGTTGGTGATCGGGCTGTGGCTCTACACGTTCACCCTCACCGGGTCGCTGCCGGGGCTACGGCATACGCGGGCGTTGATCCTCAACGTCTGCGGCTCCTCGGTGAGCAACGTGCTGCCCGGCGGCGGCGCGATCGCGCTGGCCGCGACCTACCTGCTGGCGCGCACCTGGGGCTTCTCGCGGCGCAGCATCTCCACCTCCGTCATCGTCACGGGGGTCTGGAACGTGCTCGCGCGGGTCGCGCTGCCGCTGGTGGGGGTCGCGGTGCTGTCGACGTCGGAGCACGCGCTGCCGGAGTCGGTGCGCAGCGGGGCGTTCTGGGCGGGCGTGACCGGACTGGTGGTGCTCGCGGCGTTCATCGCGGTGCTGGTCAGCGCGCACTGGACCGACTGGCTCGGCCGGGTGCTGGACCGCCTCGCCGGTGACCTGGTCGCCCGGATGCGGCGCGGCGAGCACGCCGGGCGCCGACCCGACCTGCACGACCTGATCGTCGACCAGCGGGCCCGCCTGGCCGAGGTCACCCGCACCGGCTGGTTCCCGATGACCTTCGGAGTCGTCGGCTACCTCGGCATGTATTTCGTGCTCTTCTGGCGCTCGATGGACGCGGTCGGGGTCCACCTGCCGCTGGCCAATCTCTTCGCCGCGTATGCCGTGGGGCGGCTGCTCACCGCGGTCGGCGTGACGCCCGGCGGACTGGGCGTCACCGAGGCGGGCACCCTGGCGGTGCTGGTCGCGTGGGGCGCCGACAAACCGGCGGCCGCGGCGGGCGTGCTGGTCTTCGCGCTGTTCACCCACGTCGCCGAGATCCCGCTGGGTGCGCTGGGGTGGCTGGCCTGGTGGGCCGGCCCGAAGGTGGCCGTCACGGGGCTGGCCTCGACGGAGCCGGCGCCGAACTCGCCGAGGCGTGCACCAAAGCACTGAGCGGCATACCACAAATGTGCACCTCTCGGCGCGGGAGTGCACCCCTCGGCGAGCGCGCTCAGGCGAGGTGGCGGTCGGCGAGTCTTGCGATCCACCCGATGATCACCGCGGTGATCACCCCGACCGGCACGAGCGCGGCCATGGCCATCGGCAGGTCGACGTCGCCGCCGGAGGGCCGGATGCCCCACGCCACGAACACCAGCCCGACCAGGCTCGATCCGAGCAGGGCGAGCCAGAGGTGGTAGGCATCGCGGGCGACCCGTGCGGGGGCGCGGGACTGGGTCAGCACGACGAAGGTGATGGCGAGGGCCGCCCACAAGAGGCAGACCGCCTGGCCGGCCAGCACGTCACCGGGTCGGTGCCAGTGGCCGGCGATCGTGCCGGCCGCGACGAAGGTGCCGACGAATCCGCCGAGCGGCACGAGGATCCTGCGCCACGCGACCGGGGCCACCAGGACCGCCGCGATGATCAGCGACAGGCTGACCGTGGTGTGCCCGCTGGGCAGGGTGTTGCGCCCGCCGTCGACCCGATGCAGCACGTGGTATTTGAGCACCTGGGTGGTGATGTTGGCCCCGGCGACCAGGATCACCGCACCGATCCCGGCAGCCCAGCGTCGCCGGGAGAGCCCGACGACGAGGCACACGGCGAGCCCGATCGCCGTCGACCCGACGGTGATCGTGGTGAGCACGTCGATGATCCGCACCCAGGCCTGCTCGGAGGCCCCCAGCGAATCCATGAGCCGCTGGTCGAGCCGTATGCCGTGCACGCTGCGCAGCGCGACCCGCACCAGCGCCGCCAGCACGACGACCGCCAGCACGACCATCGTCGCGAGCTGCCCCCACGGCAGCGTCATCGACGCATCGCGCCCCGACGCCATACGAGCGTGATGAGGGCGGGGTGGGGCGGACATGGCTTCATTGTGACCGATGCCGCTGTGCGGTGTCCGCAGAAGGGCTTCGATCCTCCAGCGCCGATCGGCACGCTATACCGCGATAAACCGTCAACACTGCGCCGACACCATCACGGGTGTTGACGGTTTATGGCGTTATTGCGCAACGAACGGTGATCGTTCGGCGGGTGATGGTCGGCGAGCGCGCAGGGCGGATCCGGCCTTCGCTTCGTATTCGACGCCGACCCGGTCGCGACGGGCATCCATATGACGCCTCAACCCGGCGAAGTGACCGATCTGCTGTGGCTGTCGCCGCAGGATGCGGTCGCGCGGCATACGGCTCGGGGCCGACGTCGCCTCGCACTGGCGCTGCGCGCCCAGGAGGCCGACACCTGCTTCTATCTCGACGAAACGCGCACTCGGCCTGCCACACCCTTGACGTAGTTTCCCTTATAGGCAATTATTTCCCGTATGAGCGATAATAATTTCACGTCGGCGGTCTTCTATCGGGACCCGCGAGCGGCGCTGGACTGGCTGGAGCGCGCGTTCGGATTCGAGATCACCATGGCCATCGATCCCCCACCGGACCAGCCCACGATGGGTCACTACGAGATGGGATGCGGCGGCTCCGGTCGCATCATGATCGGCGCGGAGTGGGCGGACTGGACCCGCAGCCCGGCGAGCGTCGGCGGCGGCAACACCCAGTCGGTGTCCGTCACCCTCGCCTCCGGCATCGACGACCACTGCGAGCGCGCCCGGGCGCAGGGGGCGACCATCGCGCAGGAGCCGACCGACCAGTTCTACGGCGACCGCACCTATCGCGCGATCGACCCGGAGGGCCACTGCTGGACCTTCTCGATGCACGTGCGCGACGTCGGTCGCGCCGAGGCCGAGGCGGCCCTCGGGCAGTCGATCACCGCGAAGGACTGGGAGTGACCGCCCGAGCCGACGGAGTATGCCGTGGCTGAGGCGGCGATCGACGACACCCTTGCCGCCCTCGCCGACCCGGTGCGCCGCCGGGTGGTCGAGCTGCTGGCGCAGCGGCCGATGCGCCCGAGCGAGTTGGCGGACGCGACCGGCAGGACCCCGTCGTCGCTCAGCAAGCACCTGCGCGTGCTACGGCAGCACGGCCTCGTCCGCGAATCGCACCCCGAGTTCGACGCACGGGTGCGCATCTACACGCTGCAGTCCGCCCGGATGGCCGACCTGCGCGCCTGGCTCGACACGGCCGAGCGAGCCTGGTCGCAGCAGCTGGCGGCCTTCGCCGACTTCGTGGAGGACGCGCCGTGAGTGAGGGCTCCCGGGTGCTGGTGGCGGTCCGCGTGAAGGCTCCGGTCGAGCGCGCCTTCACCGCCTTCACCGAGCAGATCGGCCAGTGGTGGCAGCCCAGCGACCTCTTCCCGATCACCCCCGGCCGCACCGGCACGATGACCTTCGAGACCGGTGAGCACGGCCGCCTGCTCGAGACGTATGCCGACGGAAGCGAGTTCGTGATCGGCGCGGTGCGCCTGTGGGAGCCGCCGCACCGTCTCGTCGTCGGCTGGCGGCAGGCCACGTTTCCCGCCGGCCAGGACACCGAGCTGCACGTGACCTTCACGCAAGTCGCTGCGCAACCGGCCGAGACCCGGGTGACCGTCGAGCATTTCGGGTGGGACCGCCTGCCGCCCGAGAACGCTGCGCGGCATGGGTTCCCGCTGGGTGTCTTCCAACTCAGGTATGCGCAGTGGTGGGAGCACCTGCTGCGCCGCTGCGCGGACGTCGCGTCCTGAGCCGCCTCAGGCGAAGAGGCAGAAGGGCTGGCCCTGCGGGTCGATCATCACGCGCACGTCCTCCTGCGGCTGGACGTCCGCCGGCGTCGCACCGCACTGCGTGGCCCACGCGACCCCGCCGTCCAGGTCGTCGACCATGATGTCGAGGTGCTCGGTCGCGCTCTGCGCACCTGCCTCGGACGGCCACACCGGCGTCGCCCAGTGCCGGTCCCACTCGAAGTTGAGCGTCACCTCGCCCGCCCGCAGTTGCGCCCAGCCGGCCTCTGGCGGCTCACCCTCGCGGGGCGGATCGGCCTCGAGCACCTCGGTGCCGAGCAACCGCGCATAGAAGTCGGCCAGCTCGCGGGGCGCCGGACACGCGATCGTCACCGACGTCACCGTCAAGGTCGGCCTGCTCACACTCATCGACCCACGATCCCACGCGTGGCTGCGTGACGCCATTGTCGAACGACCGGCCCGGCGCGAATACGCAGGCGCGAGCTACCGGTGGAGACTCATTCCCACTCGATGGTGCCCGGCGGCTTGCTCGTCACATCGAGGGTGACGCGGTTGACCTCGGGCACCTCCCCGGTGATGCGCCCGGAGATCGTGGCCAGCACGTCATACGGCAGCCGAGTCCAGTCGGCGGTCATCGCGTCCTCCGAGGAGACCGGTCGCAGCACGATCGGGTGGCCGTAGGTGCGCCCGTCCCCCTGCACGCCGACCGAGTGCACGTCGGCCAACAACACCACCGGGCACTGCCAGATCTCGCGGTCGAGCCCGGCGGCCGAGAGCTCCTCACGGGCGATCCTGTCGGCGGCGCGCAGGATCGCCAGGCGCTCGGCGGTGACCTCCCCGACGATCCGTATGCCGAGGCCCGGGCCGGGGAACGGCTGGCGCCACACGATCTCCTCGGGCACCCCGAGCTCGAGCCCGA
>CAZMLG010000118.1:0-9970 GCA_964566985.1 uncultured Intrasporangiaceae bacterium | reverse complement strand
ACGTGCCGTGGACGGGCGCCGGCATCAACGGGTGGATCCTCGACCCGGACCGCAAGAAGATGAGCAAGTCCAAGGGCAATGTCGTCACACCCGAGGACATTCTCCGCCGGCACAGCGCGGACGCGGTGCGCTACTGGGCGGCCTCCGGACGGCTGGGCACCGATGCGGCCTACGACGAGGGCCAGATGAAGGTCGGCCGACGCCTCGCGATGAAGCTGCTCAACGCGAGCAAATTCGCGCTCTCCTTCGGGGAGGTCGATGCGGCCGATCTCCCGGGGCTCGTGACCCACCCCCTGGACCGGGCGATGCTCAGCCGGCTGCGCCAGGTGGTCAGCGACGCGACCCGTGCCTTCGAGGGGTGGGACTACACCCGTGCGCTGGAGCAGACCGAGACCTTCTTCTGGACGTTCTGCGACGACTACGTCGAACTGATCAAGGACCGCGCCTACGGCGGGCAGGGCGACGACGCCGCGGCGAGCGCCCGAGCGGCGCTGCGCATGGCCCTGTCAGTGCAGCTACGGCTGCTGGCTCCGATCCTGCCGTATGCGACCGAGGAGGTCTGGTCGTGGTGGCAGCGCGGCTCGGTGCATCGCGCCGCATGGCCGACGGTGGCGGAGTGCGGTGGCTTCGACGACGACCCGGAATTGCTGCACGCCGTCGGCACCGCACTGGCCGGCGTGCGTCGCGCCAAGTCGGACGCGAAGATGGGCATGCGCGCCGAGGTGACCGCCATGACGCTGGCCGGCCCGGCCGACACGGTCGAGTTGGTCCGGCAGGCCGAGGCCGACCTGCGTGCGGCCGGCAAGGTGACCGGCATGGCCTACGCCGACGGGGACGAATTGACCGTGAGCGACGTCGAACTGGTGCCCCCGCCGCCGCGCCGCACGACGTGAGGGCGAGCGGAGTCGGCTACAGGCCGGCCTCCCGCAGCAACTCATCCCACCGCTGCGGTGCGGGCCCCAGCGTCTCGCGCACCGCCGCCGCCAGAGCGGGCAACTCCGTATGCCGTGTCGCGCGCACGTGGGGCGCGATCGTCTCGGTGCCCACCGCGCCGCGCAACTGACGCTGCCAATACGGGACTGCGATCGGTCGGGGAACGGAGGTGAAGATCGTCCGCAGCGGCGCCGGCACCGGCGTGATCCCCTGCTCCTTCAGGCTCGTGAAGGCGTCACCCACGGCCCGGACCATCCGCGAGGTCCCGGCGCGGTCCCGCCCCAGATCCCGGCTGTCTCCCCCGGCGGCGAGGACGGCGGCGCCGACGGTGCAGATGAAGACCGCGTGGGTCGTCAGCCAGGCGGGCATGTCGTCCTCCACGTCGACCGCGAAGCCCGCCGCACGCAACGCGTCCACCACCGGGTCCTCGAGGCCGTCCGCGCGGCCGATCGTGGTGTGCTGACGGCGGATCACCGTGTGATGCACGACGCCGTCGTCGTCGAGATGCCCGCCGATGCCGGGGAATCCGAGGGTCAGCCTGCCGGGCACCGCCTGCTCCAGCAGCGGGTCGCCCCCGTGGGGAAGGTTGCACAGCGTCGTCACCGTGCGGGCGTCCGCGTCCGCCACCAGCGGCCGGACCGTGTCGAGTTGATCGAACCGGCACGCGACGAGGGCCCAGTCGTAGCCGCCCGCCGCCGACACGGTGGTCGCGACGTCGACCCGGTGGGTGCGCGTGCCGTCGCGGCCGGCCAGGCGCAGCCCTCGCTCCTGCAGCAGTGCGGCACGGTCTCCGCGCGCCAGCACCGTCACGTCGTGGCCGGCTGCGGCCAGCCGGCCGGCATAGGCCTGCCCGATCACGCCCGCACCGATCGTCAACACTCTCATCCGTCGATCCTGTCATGCCCGGCGACGGTGGGGCGGATGCGCGGTGAGGCGGGTCAGTCGAAGCACCAGGGGATGCACAGATCACCGATGCAGATCCGGCAGGTCGGCGACGAGCTGGTCGGTGAAGGAGTCGTGGAGGTCGGCGTGCCGGTCGGGCTCGACGACGTCGGCGTCGGCGTGCTCGTCGGCGAGGTGCTGCCGGTGGCGGTCGGCGACGACGGCACCGGCGAGGTGGCGGTCGGCGGTGGCGTGCTCGTCGCGGTCGAGGTCGGCGAGGTCGGGGTGACCGGCGGCGGGGTCGACGTCGCGGTGGCCGACGACGTCGGCGACGGCGCGGTGGATCGGCGAGCCGGCGGCGCGGGCGCGAACGTCGACGGGGGTGCGACGACGGGGGCCGAGGGGCGCGGCGCCGGCGGGTCCGTTCGGGACGCCTGCCGACCGGAGGACCCGGTGCCCTGCGCCGGCGTCGGCGACCGCCGCGAGGCGGTGGCCCGCGGCGACGGGTGATCGGGCGTCGAGTGCGCCACGGCGGGTGCCCCGGTGTCGTAGGCCGCGGACCGGGCCGTCGCGCCCTGCGGCGGGGCGGTGTCGTCGCGGGTGACGGCATAGGCCGAGAGGGTCCCGGCCACCACGACCGCGGCGGCCGCTCCGGCCATCGCGGCGTTGCCGACGTGCCCGCTGCGGGGCCGGATCTTCAGCCAGAGGGCCCCGGCGGCGTGGCCGGAATGAGCGGCCGTCGTCGCCCACGGGATGCCCGGACCCAGTCCGAGCAGCGCCGGCAGCAACACGGCCCGCAGATCCGTGTCGGCGGCCTGCAGCGCGGCCAGCCGGCGCGTGCACGCCTCGCACCCGTCCACGTGGTCGCGGACCGTGGCCGGCGGCCCGGCCTTGGGTGCCTGGTCGGGCAAGAGTTCGACGAGCCGGCCGGCGTAGGGCTCGCACTCGGGGGCGACGGCCTGGACGGAGGCGTGAGCCTGCAGGTAGGCGGTCCGGAAGCCGCGCCGGGCGCGGCGGGCGAGGGCCGCGAGCGCGTTGGGCGACATCCCCAGGTCGGCGGCGATGACCTTGTTGCTGTCGTGGTCGACGGCGGTGCGCCACAGGACGGTCTGCCACCGGCGCGGCAGGGAGGCGAACGCCTCGCGCACGAGGCCGAGTTCGGCGTGGTGCGCGACCGGGTCGAACGAGTCACGGTCGGGGTCCTCGTAGTCGGCGATCTCGCCGGTGAGCACGTCGGAGGTGGAGGCGCGGCGCGCGCGGCTGGTCGCCTGGTTGCGGACGGCCGTCGTCAGGTAGGCGCGCACGGACGTCGTCGGCCCCGCGTCGTGGCCGAGGGCCTGCAGCATCGCCGAGAACGCGTCGGACGCCAGCTCCTCGGCATCCCTGGGCTGGCGGCTGATGCGCCGTGCCGCCGCGAGCGTCGCCGGGTAGTGGCGAGACCAGAGTTCGGCCATGGCCGAGGTGTCGCCATCGCGCACCAGGGCCAACAAGCCGCTGTCGTCGGCGTCTGCCAGGCGGCTCATGCACACCTCCCGGTGTCGACGGTCCACGCCTGCCGGGATCCGGTCCTTTCGCCGTCACCGCACGCAGGGGACGACGTCAGTGCAGTATAACGGCGATGCCGACGCATGCGCTCGTCCACGGCATACGGGCGGGCCCGGGCACGGTCGCTAGAGCGCACCGGCCCGCCTGACCACGGCCAACGACGCCTCTCCGACCTGCGAGAGTGCCGAGAGCAGATCGGACGGATCGATGCTCACCGGCTCCCGGTGTGCCTGCTGCACCAGCCGCTGGTAGGCACGCACCGCGGACGCCAATTCCAAGAACTCGTCCGAGGCCGGATCCGGCTCGGCGATCCCCGACCTGTCGCTCACGCCTGCCTCCCCGATGTCTCGTCCCGCCGCGTCGACCTTCACCCGTACAGACGCCCGGGCCGGTCAAAAGTGACGCACCGGCGGCCTGTGACGCGCGACACACAAAATTCTTCCCGTGCCCGCGTCACGATTTCGGCGGCGGTGCGTCTCACCCCACAGACGGGCTATTCGGCCCGCTCCGAGACCGGCGACGACAGGAGGCCCCATGTCAGAACTCGACCGCGACCTCCTCGGGCCGTTCTACCGTGACCCGGCGTGGCGGCGTGTGCGCAGCGACCTGCCCGCGCTGAAGGCGTCGGTGATCCGTGTCGTGGACACCGTCGTGGCCGCCGTGCTGCTGCTGCTCGCCTGCCCGCTCTTCCTGGCCGCGGCGATCGCGACCCGGCGGGCGTCGGGCGGGTCCGCGCTGACGACCCATACCCGAGTCGGCCGCGCCGGGGAGACCTTCCAGGTGTTCGGGTTCCGCTCCCCGACGGAGCGTCCCGGCCGCCTGCCGTGGTGGCGGTCGCGGGCGGCGGCGCTGCCGCAACTGCTCAACGTGGTGCGCGGCGACATGTCCTTGATCGGCCCGCCGGCCCCGCGCCCGGATCAACTGGCCCGGGCGCTGCGGGTGCGCCCCGGCATCATCGCGCCCCGGCGCGACCCCGCCGAGGATCGACCTCCTCGGCCCTGAGCCGACAGTGCCCCGGACCGAAGCGTGGTTCGGGCCGGGGCACTGTCTTGTCCCACCGGTCGCCGCCGTCCGCGGCGTCACGATCAAGCCGGTGAGGCGTCTGACCTGTTGAGCGGCGGATCAGGGGGCCGCCGCTCGACACCGTCCACAGGGCCCGGGTGCGCGATCGCGGACCCGATCACCGAGAACGGACCTCCCCGGCGCGCCGAGGCACTAGGTTGGGCCCGTGGGGAGTACGGACGAGCCGCGCAGTGGACACCGGCCGCGCGGGCAGCGCGCCGCCCTCATCGGCCTGGGCACCGCGCTGCTGCTGGCGATGGCGGTGATCGTCGTCGGGTCCAGTTATCAGCCGTTCTTCCACGCCCCCCGGCACAATCCGGCGGGGCCCGACCTCCCCGGCCCCGTGGTGCGCCCCTCGGCGCCGTCGGGCCCGACGGCGCTGCCGACGCAGCCACCGGACCGGGAGCAGTATCACGTCATCCGCTACATCGTCTGGACGATGTTCGGAGTCTTCGCGCTCCTGCTGCTGGTGCTCGTCGGCCTGGCCGTCTACCGCGGCCTGTGGCCGTGGCTGCGCACCTGGATCCGCCGGTTGCGTGCGATGCTGCACCTGACGCCGTCCGCCCGACCGACCGACCGGGCGATCCCCGACGTCCTGGACGACGTCACCGAGGTCGTCGCATCCCAGCGCGAGTCCGTGCGTCTGGGCGCGCCCAAGGGCGCCATCATCGACGCGTGGATCAGCCTGGAGCAGGGCGCCCAGGATGCCGGCGTCCCACCACGTCCGAGTGAGACCTCTGCCGAACTGATCATCCGCATCATCGACGAGTTGGATGCCGACTCCCGAGCGCTCACGAGGCTGGGCACCCTGTATCGGCGTGCCCGCTTCTCCAGCCACGTGATCGGCGAGGAGGACCGGACCGCCGCCTACGAGGCGCTCGCCTCGCTGGAGGACTCGCTGCGCGCGGCGCAAGAACGCCACCGGCGCACGGAAGAGGTGGACGCGCCATGACTCGTCTGCGGGAGGTGCTCACGCCGCGTCGAGTGCTGAGCATCGTGGCTATCTGGGTCGCCGCATTCGCCCTGCTGAGCTGGCTGGACTTCCGGCCGGACCCGGTCGGGCTCGCCGCGGTGATCGGCTGTGTGGTGCTGGGTCACGCGGCCTACGTGTCCGCACAGCCGCCCTGGCTCATGCCGTTGTGGCGCGCACCGCTGCGACGTACACGCACCCCGCAGCGGGCGGACGGCCGGCTGCGCTTCATCCGCCGGATCATCGAGTCCGCCACGGAGCCCGGGCCACCCGCGCAGACCGAGCACAACCGCCGCCGGATGCAGACGCTGCTGCGGGACGTCGCGGTGCGCCGACTGTCGCAGCGTCCGGACCGGCCGGCCGGCGAAGACCCGTTGGCCGACCTGGCGACGAGCGCGCCCACGCTGCATGCCTACCTCACCGCGGACCCTCCGCCACGACTGGACCACTCCCGGATCCGTCAACTCGTCGACCGAATCGAGGACCTGTGACCGACCCTTCCCCCGCGCTGACCCCCTCCGACACGACCCGCCTGGCCGACACGATCCTCGACCGCGTCGAGACGGCCGTCGTCGGCAAGCGGCATGCCCTGGAGACGGTGCTGGCCACCGTGCTCGCCGGCGGACACGTCCTCCTCGAGGACAACCCCGGCCTCGGCAAGACCCTCGCCGCGCGATCGCTCGCACAGACCCTGGGTTTGTCCTTCGCCCGCGCACAGTTCACCCCCGACCTGCTGCCCTCCGACCTGACCGGATCGTTCATCTATCACCAGGGCAGCGGCGAATTCGCCTTCCGCGAGGGGCCGTTGTTCACCGGTCTGCTGCTCGCGGACGAGATCAATCGCACCCCGCCCAAGACGCAGGCGGCCCTGCTCGAGGCGATGCAGGAACACCAGATCACGATCGAGGGCACCACCTTCCCGCTGCCGCGGCCCTTCCACGTGATCGCCACTGCCAACCCGGTCGAGTACGAAGGCACCTATCCCCTGCCGGAGGCGCAGCTGGACCGCTTCCTCACGCGGGTGAGCTTCGGTTATCCGAGCGAGCAGGAGGAGATCGACGTGTTGACGCGCCGCGTCGGCCGCCGACAGGAGGAGATCACGTTGGATCCGGTGACCGACGCGGACGGTTTGGCAGCCATGCAGGCCGCCGTCGAGCGGGTCGAGGTCGAGCCGTCGATCGCGCAGTATTGCGTCCGCCTCGCGGCGGCCACCCGCGAGCATCCACAACTCCAGCTCGGGGCCTCGCCACGCGGGTCGCTCGCCCTGCTGCTCGTCGGCCGGGCGCTCGCGGTGATTCGGGGCCGCGACTTCGTCGTCCCCGAGGACATCAAGTCCGTCGCGGTCGCCGTCCTGGGCCATCGCGTCTCGCTGCGGCCCGAACTGTGGATGAGCGAGATGACCGGCGGCGCCGTCGTGCGCGGCGTCCTCGACAGCGTGCCCACCCCCGCGTCGCACGCGGCCTGAGATGCCCGGGCCCCCTCCTGCCGAGACCTCGGGCCGGTGGACGCCGACGTTCACCTTCTTGCAGGCCACCCTCTGCGCCGCCGCGCTCGTCGTCGCGGCCCTGGTGGCCCACCGGATGGACCTGCTGATCATCGGTGCCCCGTTCGTGGTCGTCACCGCGTGGAGCCTCGCCACCCGACCGACCGGCAACCCTCGTGCCCGGGCGCCGGAGGTCGGGAGCCACACACCGCTGGAGGGCAGCGCGCAGCGCTGGTCGTGGACGTTCGACGACGTCGGTGAGGCGGAACTGGCGGTGACGACCTTCGCACACGACGCGTGGGTGCGCACCGAGCCGGGCGGTGGACACGTGCTCACCCGCCCGGACGGTGACCGGATGACCATCGCGGTGCGCTGGCTGCCCACGCGATGGGGAGTGCGCGAGATCTTCCCCGCCCGCACCCATCTGCTCAGCCCGTGGGGCAGCTTCGTCTCCGGACCCTTCGACACGCCCGGCCGGCGCCTGGCGGTCCGCCCGGCACCGCAGCCGTTCGACGGCGCGGCCGCGCTACCGCACCCGATCGGCCTGATCGGGCAGAACCGCAGTCGCCGCACCGGTGACGGCACGGAGTTCGCGGAGATCCGCGAGTTCCGCACGGGCGATCGGCTGCGCCGTATCTCCTGGCCGATCACCGCCCGCACCGGGCGGCTGCACGTGCGCACCTCGTATGCCGAGCAGGACACCGAGGTGCTCATCCTCCTGGACGCCTCCGCCGACTTCGGCCGTTCCCGCCCGGACGCGGGCCTGGAGAGCTCGCTCGATCTGGGGATGCGCGCGACCCTGGCCATGGCGGGCCATTTCCTCGCTCGCGGCGAACGCGTCGGGGTGCGCGCGATGGGCACCGCCCACAGCGAGCGGGTCCGCGCGGCCTCCGGCAGCGCCCAGTATCAACGCATCTGCGACACCCTCGCCGCGGTCGAGAGCGTGGGGGTGCGCTCCCTTCCCCGGCACGGACTGCGCCTGCACGCCTCGACGGGTGCGCTGCTGGTGCTGGTCTCGCCGCTGGTCAGCGCCGAGATGCTGACGATCGCCGCGGACATCGCGAGCCGCGGCCGTCCCCTGGTCGTCATCGACTGCCTTCCGGACGAGGTCGACACGGGTCTGGGCGACGACCCCCTCGCCGAGGTGGCGCTGCGGCTGCGGCTGGTCGAGCGGACCCAGGAGATCGCCGTCCTCCGCAGGAGTGGGGCCCCCGTGGTCCCGTGGCGTGGACCCGGCAGTCTCGATCACGTCCTGCGTCAACTGTCGCGCCGCCCGCCGCGGGTGGTCCGGCGATGACGCGCGCACCGGCCCTCCGTCGGGTCGCCGCCTCGCTCGACCCGGCGCGCTCGCTCGTCGCGCGAGCGTCCTCGACCCACCGACATCGCCTCGCCCTGCGCGGCGGGGCGATGGCTCTGACCGCGCTGTTCGCGGCGACGGTCGCAGCGGCCGGGCACCTGGTGATGTTCGGCCTCGTCCTGGTCGTGCTGACGGGCCTGGCCACCTTCGCCGGTGGCAACGATCTGTTCGTGTCGTTGGTCTTCTACGGGGCGTGTCTGCTGTTGTGGCTGCTCGCCGGTGCATCGCCGACGAGTTGGTGGTCCATCCCGGTCGCCCTGGAGCTGTGGGCGGTCCACTCCGTGCGAACGCTGGCCGTGATGGGTCCTCCGGAGGCCGCCGTGCCGCGGGAGCTCGCGCTGGCGTGGTTGCGACGCACGGCATGGGTCGCCGCAGCCACGGTCGTCGCCGGCGTGGCGGGGCTGGCCCTGGCCGGGGCATCGGTGTCCGGCACGTCGTATGCCGCCTGCGCGCTGTTGTTCGTCGTGATGGTGGGACTCGCGATGCTCCCACGCCTCTACCCGCGAGACGGCGAGCACGGTTGAACCTGCTCAGGCGCGCACGAATCCCAGCTGCTTGTCGACCACGTTGGGCATC
Organism: uncultured Intrasporangiaceae bacterium; assembly: GCA_964566985.1. Classification (GTDB taxonomy): domain Bacteria; phylum Actinomycetota; class Actinomycetes; order Actinomycetales; family Dermatophilaceae; genus Leekyejoonella. Next base: position 1,162 of record CAZMLG010000118.1, on the reverse strand, counting down.
GGTTCGCCGTCCAGCCAGGCCCGGGCGATGCGCACGAACTGGCGCGCCAACTCGTCGCGCCACCCGACGATGTCACCGGACATGTGCGGCGTGACGGTCACCCCGGGCAGATCCCACAGCGGCGAACCGACCGGCAAGGGCTCCTCCTCGAACACGTCCAGGCAGGCGCCACGCAGCCGTCCGGCACGTATCGCCGACACGAGATCGTCCTCGACGACCGTCTCTCCCCGCCCGATGTTGAGCAGGTAGGCCCGACCCGGCAACGCCTCGAACACCGACGCGTCGATCAGCCCGCGGGTCGCCGGCGTCAAGGGCGCCGCATTGATCAGGTAGTCGACGTCACCGACGTGGGTGGGCAGGTCGCCGGAGGCCACGATCTGCCCGAAGTCGCGATCCCCCGACCGCGCCGTCCGGCCCGCCCCGGTCACCTGCACGCCGACGGCCCGCAGCATCCGTGCGATCGCCCGGCCGATGCTGCCGGTGCCGACGACCATCGCGGTCGCGCCTTCCAACGTGCGGGTCTCCCGATGCCGCCAGACGCGCTCCCGTTGCAGGTCATGGCTCTCGTGCAGCAGCTTGACGTCGGCGAGCATCCCGCCGAGCACGTATTCGGCGATGGGCCGGTCGAAGACGCCTCGGGCGTTGGTGACGACGACGTCCGACGAGCGCAGACCGTCGAACATCAGCTTGTCGACGCCCGCGGCCGCCACATGGATCCAGCGCAACCGGTCGCAGCGCTCCCAGACGTCGGCCACGGCGCTGGAGAAGAAGTCCCACAGGAACAGTCCGTCGGCACCGTCGACCGCATCGCCCAGACCCGACCGATCGGCATACCGCAACGACACCCTGCCCTCCAACGGCTCCAGGTGTGCAGGCGGCGCCACGTCGTCCGCCAGCAGGATCGCGATCACCGGCAATGCTTCGCTCATCGCCACAACGTAGAAATCGAAGTGTCCGATTGTCAACAATCCGATTTGGGGGCACCATGATCGTGTGAGCAACCTTGAGGAGGCGGTGCCGCTGGCACCAGCAGAAGAACTTCGCTCTCGGCCCTTCCCGGAGCAGGAGTACATCGAGCGTCTGCACACGGTGCAGGCGCGTATGGCGCAGCGCTCGCTGAGCGCCCTGGTCGTCGTCGACCCGGCCAACCTGTATTACCTCA
>CAZMLG010000117.1:0-10098 GCA_964566985.1 uncultured Intrasporangiaceae bacterium | reverse complement strand
ACGAAGTTTTCACTCCGCAAGCTCCGTTCAATACTTCGCGAGGACCCCGCATGAGTGGCAAACAGCGAGACAACAGGCGTGGCAACGGCCCCCGGCGCGGCGGTGCCGGCCGCCGCAACGTGTCGGGCAGGAGACGCGGCCCGGCCTCCCCGCGGCGGACGCCGCGTCCGCCGGCGGCATCGGTGCCGGACGAGGTCGACGTCCACGATCCCGCCGGCGTGCGCCTGCAGAAGCTCTTGGCCGGGGCCGGGGTCGGAAGTCGGCGCACCTGCGAGCAGCTCATCGCCCAGGGACGGGTCCAGGTCGACGGGCATCGGGTGACCGCACTCGGGGTGCGCATCGATCCCACCACCCAGGTCGTGCACGTGGACGGCGACCTCGTGCAACTGGACAGTTCGAAGGTCTACCTGGCGTTCAACAAGCCGCTCCAGGTCGTGTCGACCATGAGCGACGACATGGGTAGGCCGTGTGTCGGCGACTTCGTCGAGGGCCGGCGGGAGCGTCTCTTCCACGTCGGTCGGCTCGACGCCGAGACCGAGGGGCTGTTGCTGCTCACCAATGACGGCGAACTGGCCAATCGCCTGCAGCACCCGTCCTACGGCGTGCACAAGACGTACGTCGCCGTGATCCGAGGTCAGCTCCCGAAGAACACCGGCCGAATGCTGCGGGACGGCGTGGAGCTGGACGACGGGACGGCGGCGGCGGATTCCTTCAAGGTCGTGGACTCGAAACCGGGCTGGACCATGGTGCAGATCGTGCTGCACGAGGGTCGTAAGCACGTGGTGCGACGGATGATGGAAGCGGTCGGGTATCCGGTGGAGAGCCTCGTGCGCACCGACGTCGGTCCCGTGCGCCTGGGCGGACTCAAGCCCGGCAAGATGCGGCCACTGACCCGTCAGGAAGTCGCCGGGCTGTACAAGGCAGCGGGGAAGTGACCGCCACTCACGTGCGGGTCGTCGGCACCGGCCTGATCGGCACGTCGATCGGCCTCGCGCTGACGGCGCGCGGCGTGCGGGTCGGCCTGTTCGATCCCTCGCCGACGGCCGCCGCACTGGCCCGTGACCTGGGAGCCGGAGAGTTGGACGAGCCGGACGAGCCGGACCTGATCGTGGTGGCAGCGCCCCCCGACGTCGTGGCGAGCGTGGTCGTCGCGGAGCTCGAGCGGTGGCCGACCGCGATCGTCACCGACGTCGCCTCGGTGAAGGCGCGGGTGCAGGAGCATGTGCTCAGTTCGGCGCCGCAGGACACCACCGAGCGGTATGTCGGGTCGCACCCGATGGCCGGTCGTGAGCGTTCCGGCGCGGTCGCCGCGCGCGCCGACCTGTTCGAGGGACGCACCTGGGTCGTGTGTCCTTCCGACCGCTCGAGTCGACAGGCGCAGTCGGCCGTGCGAGACGTGGCTGCTCGGTGCGGGGCCGCCGTCGTCACGATGCCGGCGGCCGAGCACGACCGCGCCGTCGCGAGCGTCTCGCACCTGCCCCAGCTGGCGGCGAGCCTGGTCGCCGCGCGGCTTCGAGACATCTCCGAGGACGCGGTCGCTCTGTCCGGGCAGGGTGTGCGTGACGTCACGCGCATCGCGGAGAGCGACCCCATGCTCTGGACCCAGATCCTCGCGGGGAACGCGACGGCAGTCGCCCCGGTGGTGGAGCAGATCGGCCGCGAATTCGACGAAGTGGCCCGGGCATTGCGCGATCTTGCGGACGAGGCCGGATCCGCCGACGGGGCCCGGGGGGTGATCGCGCGAGCGATTGCCGAAGGACAACTCGGCCATGCGCGGATCCCCGGCAAGCACGGTTCCGCGCCCACGGCCTACGCGACGCTGACCGTCATCGTGCCGGACGAACCCGGAGAGCTGGGCCGGCTGTTCAACGACATGGGCGACGCAGGGATCAACCTCGAGGATCTGCGATTGGAACACGGTGTCGGCGCGCCGGTGGGTATCGCGGAGGTCTTCGTGGTCCCGGCAGCCGTGGAGAGACTGAAGTCAGTGCTGGAGCAGAAGGGTTGGACCGTTCATGAATGATCAGACTCCGCTCGTCGTGGCCATCGACGGCCCGTCGGGCACAGGCAAATCCAGCGTGTCCAAAGCGGTCGCGCGGCAGCTCGGCATCGGCTATCTGGACACCGGGGCGATGTACCGCGCCCTCGCCTGGTGGTGCCTGGAGCACGACGTCGAGCTGACCGATCAGGAGGCCGTTGCTCAGGCGGCTCGCGACCTGCCACTCGAGATGATCACCGATCCGCACCAACCCGATGTGCGGGTCGACGGCCGCAGTATCGACGCCGAGATCCGCGAGACCCGGATCTCCCAGCATGTCTCGACGGTCGCGACCAACCTCGAGGTTCGAGCCGAGATGAAGCAGCGTCAGCGTGATCTGATCGCGTCGACCGGCAAGGAGGCGGGTGGTGTCGTGGCCGAGGGCCGGGACATCACCACGGTGATCGCCCCTGACGCGCCGGTGCGGATCCTGATGACGGCCAGCGAGGAGGCGCGCATGGCCCGCCGAGCGGGTCAACTGGCGGTCAGCGCGGAGTCGACCCGGCAACAGATCGTCGACCGGGACGCCGCCGACTCGACGGTTTCGTCGTTCATGACGGCATCCGACGGGGTCGTCACCGTCGACACCTCCGACATCGATTTCTCCCAGTCCGTGCAGGCGGTGCTGCAGGTCGTCCGCGAGGTGTCGATCCATGCCTGACCGTCGTTTCCGTCGAGGCGAGAAGGACGATCCCACGGAGGCGCCGCTGGCAGGCCCCGGGCGGCGGCTGGGTTGGCTGCTGGCACACGTGATCTATGACGGACGTGCGCTGCACAGCGACCGGATCCCACGCTCTGGTCCAGTGATCATCGTGTCCAACCACTCCGCCTTCCTCGACGGCCCGGTGGTGTTCTGCCTGGCGCCGCGGACGCTGCACTTCCTTGTGAAGCGCACGTACTTCTCCTCGGCCTGGGGCGTGCTGTTGCGCGCGATGGGGCAGATCCCGATCGATCAGCATTCGGCCGATCGCCGCTCGTTGATGGCGGCCCGAGCCGCGTTGCGGCGCGGTGACGGTGTCGGGATCTTCCCGGAGGGCACGCGGGGGTCGGGAAGTGTCGAGGAGGCGCAGCAGGGCGCTGCATGGTTGGCGCTGCAGACCGATGCGGTGATCGTGCCTGCCGCCACGCTCGGCACCCGTGTGGCGTCCGGCAAGGAGGGCTGGCCCGCGCCGCGTGGCACGGTGCGCGTCGTGTTCGGCGAACCGTTCGCGCTGCATCCCTCGCCGGAGGCCAAGGGACGGGAGCGGCTGGCGCAGGCCACGGAACAGTTGCGTGCTCGCCTGGCGGCACACGTGCGGGTCGCGGTGGGCGAGACGGGCATGGCGTTGCCGCAGATGAGCGAACGGGCCGACGATTAGGGCGGCGAGACAATGTCCGGGACAATGGCGCCATGACTGATTCGCCCCAGGACGACGAGGCCGTCGAGCACGCGCTGCGTGTCGGCCTCGACGGTTTCGAACTCAGCGACGAGGACCGTGCCCTGTTGGACGGGGGAGGGCCGGGTGACCTCGAGGACGACGGAGGGCGTGCGCGTCCGGTCGTGGCGGTGATCGGCCGACCCAACGTCGGCAAGTCGACACTGGTCAATCGTGTGATCGGCCGTCGTGAGGCGGTCGTGGAGGACGTGCCGGGAGTGACGCGTGACCGTGTGTCGTATGACGCGGAGTGGTCGGGGCACGAGTTCACGATGGTGGACACCGGCGGCTGGGAGGTCGATGCGTCCGGCATCCACCTGCGTGTGGCCGAGCAGGCCGAGATCGCGGTCGGGCTGGCCGACGCGGTCTTGTTCGTCGTCGATGCGACGGTCGGCGCGACCGACACCGACGAGGCGGTCGTGCGACTGCTGCGGCGCTCCGGCAAGCCGGTCGTGCTCGTGGCCAACAAGGTCGACGATCAGCGCACGGAGGCCGATGCGGCGATGCTGTGGTCGTTCGGGCTCGGGCAGCCGTATCCCGTGTCGGCACTGCACGGCCGCGGCACCGGAGATGCGTTGGACGCGCTGATGGACGTCCTGCCGCGGCAGTCGGCGGTCGCCTCGGCCGGGCCCGGTGGGCCGCGTCGCGTTGCCCTCGTGGGCCGTCCGAACGTCGGGAAGTCCTCGTTGCTCAACAAGCTCGCGCGCGAGGAGCGCGCGGTGGTGCACGACGTGGCCGGCACCACGCGCGATCCCGTCGACGAATTGATCGAACTCGGCGGACGCACATGGAAATTCGTGGACACCGCCGGCATCCGGCGGCGCGTGCATCAGACCCGCGGTGCGGACTTCTACGCGTCGCTGCGCACGCAGACGGCGATCGAGAAGGCCGAGGTGGCCGTCGTGCTGATCGATGCGCAGGAGAGCATCGTGGAGCAGGACGTGCGCATCATACAGCAGGTGATCGACGCCGGACGGTCGCTGGTGTTGGCGTTCAACAAGTGGGATCTGCTCGACGAGGAGCGGCGCTACTACCTCGAGCGCGAGATCGAGCGCGAGTTGATGCAGATGGCGTGGGCTCCACGGGTCAATCTGTCCGCTCTGACCGGACGACACGTGGACCGTCTGGTGCCGGCCTTGGACCTCGCCCTGGACTCGTGGGATCAGCGGGTCCCGACCGGGCGGCTGAATGCGTTCATGGGCGAGATCGTCGCCGCCCACCCACACCCCGTGCGGGGTGGCAAGCAGCCGCGCATCCTGTTTGCGACGCAGGCGTCGACGCGCCCGCCACGCTTCGTGGTCTTCGCCAGCGGCTTCATCGAGGCGGGGTACCGCCGGTTCCTGGAGCGCCGGCTGCGTGAGGCGTTCGGCTTCGAAGGCACACCGATCGAGGTGTCGGTCCGGGTGCGGGAGCGGCGTCGGCGCTGACTCCTTGGCGGGAGGGCAATCGGCATGACAAGCTGTCGGGCATGACCACGCACGTGGCGCACCTGGCGGTCTACCCACAGAAGGGCGAGCCCGGTGTCGACCTGCCGACCGTGGCTGTCGAGCCGGACGGATTGACCGGCGATCGGCGCAAGAAGGCCGCAGTGCACCTGGTGCGACTGGAGGACACCGACGTCGAGGATCCGCCGCGTGCCAACATCGTGCTGGACACTCCCGAGGACCTGATGGAGCTGGCCGGCAGGACTGTCACGGTGGGCACGGTCGTACTGCGCATCACGGGCCCTGCGCGCAATTGCCCCGGCGTGTATGCCGAGGTCGTGACGCCCGGTCAGGTGTCGGTCGGGGACGAGGCTCGACCGGACTGACTCGTGGCGCCCGGTGCGCCGCATCCGGTGCGGCAGCACGCGGCCCACCTCGATTCGTGAGGCATGCCGCGCATGCGATAGTCTGTGGCTCGCCTTCGGGCAAACGGGCTGTGGCGCAGTTTGGTAGCGCACTTGACTGGGGGTCAAGGGGTCGCAGGTTCAAATCCTGTCAGCCCGACACTTGTCAGCCCGACACTTGTCAGCCCGACACTTGTCCTGAGTCGGGACATCCTTGACCGGATACCGTCTCATCTAAGCGACGGGACCTATTTCCGGACCGACGGGTTCACGCCGAGGCCTTGGACGCGCGATTGTGAGCCGTATCGAGCGGGCCGCGATAGTGCGGGCATCCTGGTTCGTGTTCGGCCTCGGACCAGTCGCACCGGCATGCCTCTTGTCGGTTCGAGCAGGTCGGGTAGCCGTGCGTTTTCACGTCGGCGCGCATCTGGTCGAGCTTCATGCCGCAGTCCGGGCCGACGTCGGCGACGTCACGTGCGGTGCGGGTCTTGTGTGGCCGGCCGGTGGGAGCGCTCGCGAGGCCGGTGATCTCGGGGTCACCCAGGAGGCTTCGAGCGTCCTGTCGGTGAGCCGGTCGGTCACCCACCGGATCATGATGTGGCGGCGGTGACCCGCCGGTCGGTGCGTGACCGGACCCGGTCGCGGCGGCGGTCCGGGATGTCGTGAACCAGAACACTGTCAGCCCGACCATGCGAGATCGAGAGCACACGACATTCTTGTTCCACTCGACGGCAAGAATGCTGTCGATACGTCCGATGCGACGCATTCTCGTTCCACTGGGTGCGAAGAATGCGGCCGGCACGCCGGTCGGACGACGCCGATACAGTAGAGGCATGACAGCCAAAGCATCTATCACGTTGGCCGATTTGGTGATCGAGGACCGGAGGCGGGCGCGGGTCCTCGAGCGGTTCCACCTCGACTACTGCTGCAACGGTGACCGCTCGCTGTCGGACGCCGCCGCCGAGGCCGGTGTGGATCTGGACGAGGTCGATCGGGCTCTGGATCTGCCGAACCCGGCGTCCGAGCCACAGGACCGGCCCCGCGAGCAGGCGTCTCTGGCACACGACATCGTCGATACGCACCACGCCTACATGTGGGAGGAGATGCCGCGGCTGCAGGGCCTGGTCCAGAAGGTCCACCGGGTCCACGGCGAGAGGCACCCCGAGTTGGCCAAGGTCGACGAACTCTTCACCGAGGCCGTGACCGCCCTTGATCCGCACATGACCAAGGAGGAGCGCTCCGTCTTTCCGGCCATCAGCCGGATGGAGAAAACCGGGTCGGCGCCCACTCCCGGCGTCCTCGCGGATCAGGTCGACGTGCTGAAGCAGGAGCACACCGTGATCGGTGACCTGTTCAAGGAGATCAACTCGCTGACGTCGGGGTATGCCATGCCCGAAGACGGGTGCGCCTCGTATCAGGCGATGCTCGACGGTCTCGAGGAGATGGAGCTCGACCTGCACGAGCACATCCACAAGGAGAACAACATCTTGTTCCCGGGCGCGCTCCGGCTGGAGCAGACCGTCGGCGCCGACTGAGGCGAAGGGAATCTGCAGTCGACCGTCATGCCTTCGGCGACCTCACCGAGCGTAGGAAGTGCTCCCGGTCGACGACGGTGCGTTCGATCTCTCCGGAGGCGACGACTTCGCCGGTGCCGTCGCTCGCCTCGACGACGAACGTGATCACCCGCTCCACCGGGCCCTCCTCGGTCTCGGCGACGACATCGATCACTCCGCCGACCGGAGTGGCGCGATCGTGCTCGATGCCGATCGTCGTGCCGACCGAGGTCTGACCGGGTTGGAGGTACTCCTCGGCGGCCGCGACCGTCGCCGCCTCCATCCAGGCGATGAGCCGGGGTGTCGCGAGCACCGGCACGTCGCCGCTCCCGACCGCGATCGCCGTGTCATCGTCGGTGACTCGGTGTTGCATGGTGACTCCTCCACGTCGTCGGCGGCCGATCACCGCCAGGTCGGGCGTGCGGTCCCGCGGAGATGTCCCGAGGGACGAGACGGGCACCGAACGTGCTGCCCACCGTATCCCGCTCGTCGGCCACGGCCGCGTAAACTCGCGTCAGTGACCCCGACGGCGGAGGTGTGGCGAGCACATGGTGGCGGCGACAGGCACCCAACAGATCCTCGGCCTGCCCACCGGCGCGGCCATGTTCGTCGTCATGACGGTGCGTCGAGGTAGCGAGCGCGAGGTGCGTGACGTCTTGGCGGAGCTCGCCGGCGCGCGCCGCACCGTCGGATTCCGCGCACCGCACGACGATCTGACCGTGGTGGTCGGCATCGGCTCGCAGGCCTGGGATCGGATGTACGGTGACCCCCGTCCGGCCAAGCTGCATCCCTTCCAGCGGATCGAGGGGGCCAAGCACACGGCGGTCGCGACGCCCGGCGACGTGCTGGTGCACCTCAAGGCGCGACGCCTCGATCTGTGCTTCGAGTTGGCGCATCACCTGACCGACGACCTGCGTGGACACGTCGACGTCGTGGACGAGGTGCACGGCTTCCGCTACTTCGATCAGCGTGACCTCCTCGGGTTCGTCGACGGCACAGAGAATCCCGAAGGCGACGATGCCGAGGACGCCGTCCATGTGGGTGACGAGGATCCGGCCTTCGCGGGCGGCAGTTACGTGATCGTGCAGAAATACCTGCACGACCTGGATGCCTGGGGTGCGATCGGGGTCGAGGAACAGGAGCGCGTCATCGGGCGCCGCAAGCTGAGCGACATCGAGCTCGGCGACGACGAGAAACCCACGAATTCGCACGTCGCGCTGAACACGATCGAGGACGAGAACGGCGACGATCTCGACATCTTCCGTGACAACATGCCGTTCGGGTCCGTCGCAGAAGGCGAATTCGGCACCTATTTCATCGGTTACGCAGCCGATCCCGGCGTGACCGAGCAGATGCTTCGTCACATGTTCCTGGGCGACCCGCCCGGCAACTACGACCGGATCCTCGACTTCTCGACGGCTCACACGGGTGGTCTGTTCTTCGTCCCGACGCAGGCCTTCCTCGAAAATCCGTCGAGCCCGGCACCACCGTCCGAGCCCGAGACACCGGGCGACGATTCCGACCCGGCAGACGGTGACTCGTCACCCGCACCGGACACCTCCTTGCACATCGGCAGTTTGAGAAGGAGCACATCATGAACAACTTGCACCGCGAACTCGCTCCGATCTCGGATGCGGCATGGGAAGAGATCGAGGAGGAAGCTCGCCGGACGTTCACCCGGGACATCGCCGGCCGCCGGGTCGTCGACGTCGTCGGACCCGGCGGATTCGACGTTTCCGCTCTCGGCACCGGGCACCTGCGCTCGGTGGCATCGCCCTCGGACGGGGTGGTGGCCCGGGAGCGCCTCGTGCAGCCCCTGGTCGAGTTGCGGGCGCCGTTCACCGTCACCCGGGAGGCGGTCGACGACGTCGAGCGCGGGTCGAAGGACTCCGACTGGCAGCCGGTCAAGGACGCCGCCAAGAGCATCGCGTCGGCCGAGGACCGGCTCGTCCTCCACGGCGGCGAGCCGGGCATCACCGGCATCGCTCCCGGCAGCGACAACGAGGCACTCACCCTCCCGTCGGCCGTCGGCGACCTCCCGGATGTCGTGGCGCAGGGCGTGAGCGAGTTGCGCCTGGCCGGAGTCGACGGCCCCTACAACCTGCTGCTGTCGGCAGACACCTACACCGCGGTCGCCGAGACGACCGATCACGGTTACCCGGTGCGTGATCACCTCTCCCGCATGCTCTACGACGGTGAGATCATCTGGGCACCCGCTCTCGACGGCGCGCTGCTGGTGTCGTCCCGCGGTGGTGACTACGAGTTGCATCTCGGTCAGGACCTGTCGATCGGCTACGAGGCCCACGACGGCGACGGCATCCGGCTCTACCTGCAGGAGACCCTCACCTTCCTCGCCCTGACCGCCGAGGCAAGTGTGTCGTTCCCGGTGAGTTGAGTGGCTGCAGTGCCCGTCGGCGTGCTCTTGGCCGCCGGCGCGGGCCGGAGGATGGGCCGCCCCAAGGCGCTGGTGCGCGACCGCGACGGGAGGCCGTGGCTGGTGCGGGCACTGCGCGCACTCCGAGACGGTGGGTGCGACCCCGTCATCGTGGTGCTGGGGTGCGAGAGCGCCGCCGCCGCGGCGCTCGTGCACGATGAGTTCGGGTCGAGCAGCCGTGTCGGTGTCGTGGTGGCGGAGGATTGGGCGGACGGCATGGGGGCGTCCTTGCGGGCGGGGCTGCGCGCTGTGGAGCACGCGAAGGCTCCCGCGGCCGCGGTCTCGCTCGTCGACCTTCCCGACGTCGGACCGCAGGTCGTGCACCGGGTGATCGAGCGGGGTATGACCGGCACGGCTGCCTTGGCGCGCGCCGTCTATGGCGGCCGGCCGGGGCACCCGGTGCTCCTCGGGCGCGTCCACTGGCGCGGCGTCGCCGGGGCGGCCGACGGTGATCGGGGTGCCCGGGACTACCTTGCACGTCACGTCGTCCACCGCATCGAATGCGGCGACCTGGCCGGCGGCCACGACGTCGATCGGCTCGAACCCCTGTCATAAACGATCCATATGGGCCATGATCGGGATATGGGCCCATCGATCGAGTCGGTAGCCGAACTCACCGAGTTGCTGGGCCACACCGGATACCTGACCGACGACGCCCTCGGCACCGTCGGCTTCCTCTCTCTGCGGATGCAACGGCCCCTCCTCGTCGAAGGAGAACCGGGCACCGGCAAGACGGCGTATGCCGAGGCGCTGGCCGAGGCGCTCGAGGTCCCGTTGATCCGGCTGCAGTGCTACGAGGGCATCGACGCCTCGCAGGCGCTCTACGACTG
>CAZMLG010000116.1:0-10260 GCA_964566985.1 uncultured Intrasporangiaceae bacterium | reverse complement strand
CGAGGACCTTCAGCGGGTCGTTGACGATCTGCTGGTGCACCTTGTTGGGGAAGTATTCGGCCAGGCTGCGGCCGTTGATCTTCCACTCACCGGTGCCCGGCACGATGCGCACCCGTGCGATGGCGCGCTTGCGGCGGCCGGTGCCGGCGCCGGGCGCCGAGGCGCTCGGGCGCTGGGCGGGAGCGTCCGACTGCGCGGACGACTCCGAGGTGTATGAGGTCAGCTGCGGCTCCGCCGCCTCGAGGGCGTCGGTGCCGGTGGTCTGGTCTGCCACGGTTCTCCTTGAATGCGTTGCTGCGAAGTCGAAAGGGCGCGCTACTGCGCGATCTGCGAGATCTCGTAGGGGGTGGGCTGCTGGGCGGCGTGCGGGTGCTCCGGACCGGCATACACCTTCAGCTTGCCGATCTGCTGGCGGCCGAGGCGGGTCTTCGGGAGCATGCCGCGGACCGCCTTCTCCACCGCACGGGAGGGGTTCTTGGCCATCAGCTCGGTGTAGGAGGTGGCCGTCAGACCGCCCGGGAAACCGGAGTGGCGGTAGGCCTTCTTCTTCTCCAGCTTGGCACCGGTCAGCGCGACCTTGTCGGCGTTGACGATGATGACGAAGTCGCCGGTGTCCAGGTGCGGCGCGAACGTCGTCTTGTGCTTGCCGCGCAGCAGGGTGGCGGCGTGGGTGGCCAGCCGGCCGAGGACGACGTCGGTCGCGTCGATGACGTGCCAGGCCCGGTCCTGCTGGACCTGCGCCGGCTTGGGCGTGTGGGTACGCACGAGTTGGTTACCTTCTCTTCGTTCGTCGATGGAGCGGAAGCTCTCCATGCAGTGGGCATTGCGGCCGGGTCCTGCCTTCGGTGGACCGAGGGTGGTCCGGGCCAAGTGCTGGGGCGCATTGCGCAACGGTGATCCATTCTACGGACCCGGCCATGCGGCCGCCAAATCGCTCGGATTCCCCGTCATCGCGGGGAGAAGTCGGGTCCCCACCCGGCTCGACCCCCCTGGTCCACGATGATTATGCACAACTATTGTGCATTTCATGAGCGCATCCGACCCGTATGCCGAGCCCTCCCCCGGCGAACCCTCCGCACCTCCCGCGGTCGGCCGTGCCGAGAGCCTGCGCGCGCTCGCGCACCCGCTGCGCTCGCGGATCCTCGCGCAGTTGCGGGTGCACGGCGAGGCGACCGCCACCTCGCTCGCCGCGTCCCTGGGGACCCACACCGGCGCGACGAGTTATCACCTGCGGCGGCTCGAGGCGGCCGGTCTGGTCGAGGACACCGGACACGGCGACGGACGCCGCCGGGTGTGGGCCGCGAGCGCCGCCCCGGTCACGCAGGCCGGCGATGAACCCCTGGACGAGGACGAGGCCGCGGCGGCGGTCTGGCTGCAGCGCGATTATGTGCAGCACTTCGCCGAGCGCGCCGACCGGTGGGTCGCCGACCAGGAGGCCTGGCCGGCGACGTGGCGCGACACCTGCGGCCTGGCCGACCACCCGGTCCTCGTGACCACCGAACAGCTCACGGCCCTGGCGGCGGAGATCGGCGAGGTGATGGCACGCTATCGGCGCATCGGGGCGGGCTCCCCCGGCGCGCGCCGCGTCGCGGCCTACACCTGCCTGCTGCCGGTCGACCCGCCGCGCAGCAATACGCCCTAGCGCGCGTCACGCCTGCCAGATCGGGTCCGGCGACTCGTGCACCCTGCCGTCGGCGCCGAAGACCACGAAGCGGTCGAACTCTCGCGCGAACCACCGGTCGTGCGTCACCGCCAGCACCGTGCCCCGGAATCGCGCCAAGCCCTCCTCGAGCGCCTCGGCCGACTGCAGGTCGAGGTTGTCGGTGGGCTCGTCGAGCAACAACAGGGTCGCACCGGCCAGCTCCAGCAGCAGGATCTGGAAGCGCGCCTGCTGCCCGCCGGACAGCGACGCGAACGTCTGCTCGGCGCACCGGGCCAACTCGTAGCGGTCGAGGGCGCGTGAGGCCAGCTCGCGCGGCATACCCTCGCGGTCGTCGTCGCCGCGATGGAGGATCTGCAGCAGCGTCCTCCCGTCGAAGGCGGTGTGCCGGTGGGTCTGCGCGAACCAGCCCGGCCGCACGCGGGACCCGAGCCGGGCGACGCCGCGGGCGCGCACCGGGGCGGGACGCATGTCACCGACCAGGCGATGCTCCGGGCCGGGGTCGGTGCCGCCGGAGGCGAGCAGCGCCAGGAAGTGCGACTTGCCCGAGCCGTTCGGGCCGAGCACGGCGACCCGTTCGCCGTACCAGACCTCGAGCTCGAACGGACGCACATCTGCCTCCGCCGTGCCGGTGTGCGGGCCCTCACCCACGAACAGTTCGAGGCCCTCGCAGATCACCGACCGCTTGGCGGTGCGCCCACCGGTCAGGCGCATCGTCACGCGCTGCTCGCGCGGCAGCGCCTCCGGCGGGCCGATCTCCTCGAACTTCGCCAGGCGCGTCTGCGCCGCTCGATAACGGCCGGCCATGTCGCTGTTGTAGGCCGACTTCGCCTTGTACCTGCGCACCAGGTCGATGAGCTTGGCGTGCTCCTCGTCCCATCGCTTGCGTTGTTCGTCCAGGCGCGCCAGACGGTCGACCCGTGCCTGGTGGTAGGTGCGAAAGGGGCCGGGGTGGATCCATGCCGTGGCTCCCGCCGCGGTCGGCTCCAGCGTCGCGACGCGCGTGACGACCCGGTCCAGCAGTTCCCGGTCGTGGCTGACCAGCAGCACCGTCTTGGGCGACGCGACCAGCTGGTCCTCCAGCCATCGCTTCGCCGGCACGTCGAGATAGTTGTCCGGTTCGTCGAGCAGCAGCACCTCCTGCGGACCACGCAGCAGCGATTCGAGCACCAGGCGCTTCTGTTCGCCGCCGGACAGGGTGTCGGCGTCGCGCCACTGTGCCTTCTCGAACGGCGTATGCAGTGCGGCGACGGTGCACACGTCCCAGTGCGTCTCGTGGTCGTATCCGCCGACCTCGGCCCAGTCCGCGAGCGCCTGGGCATACCGCACCTGCGTCGGTTCGTCGTCCCGCTCCATCATCGCCAGTTCGGCGGCGTCGACCGCCTGTGCGGCCGCCCGGACGGGTGCCGGTGCGACGCTGAGCAGCAGGTCGCGCACCGTGGCGTCCGTCCCGTCGTGCCCGACCCGGCCGATGAACTGCGGCATCACACCCAGCTCTCCGCTGCGCGTCACCGCTCCCCCGTGCGCGTCCAGATCGCCGGCGATCAGCCGTAGCACGGTGGTCTTGCCCGTGCCGTTCGGGCCGATCAACGCGGTCTTGGCGCCCTCGCCGACCCGGAAGGTGACACCGCCGAGCAGCGGCCTCCCGTCGGGCAGCACGTAGTCCAGGGCGTTGATGTCGAGGTGTCCCACGAGGATCCACCCTGTCTCATCCGCGCGCGTGCGTCACGCGAATATCTCAGGCGTAGGCCCGCTCCAGCCCCGTCAGCGCATCCTCCAGGTGGTGGATGAGCCGCTGCACCGACGGCGCGCTCGTGCGGCAGGCGGTGATCCCGAAGTCGACCTGGTCGTCGTAGGTGACCAGCGTGAGGTTGATCGCCATGCCGTCATAGGGAATCGAGGCAGGATAGGTGCCTTCGAGATGGGCACCGTTGAAATACATCTGCTTCCGCGGTCCTGGCACGTTGGAGATCACCAGGTTGAACGGTGGGCCGCCCACACTTAGGTATCCCGGCACCCCGGCGAGCCCCAGGCCGCCGATGTTGATGGCCGACAGCAGCATGATCTGCAGCGGGGTGAGTTCGCGCATCGCCGTCTTGGCCGCCAGCGCCGAGGCGTGCACGGCCTGCAACTGCTCCTCGGGGTCGGCGATGTCACTGCCCAGCGAGACGATGATCGCGCCGAGGTTGTTGCCTCCGACGTCGGCGTTGCTGCGCAGATTGACCGGCACCATCGCCGTCAGCGAGCGCTCGGGCAACGCCCCGAGCTCGTCGAGGTAGGCCCGCAGCGCGCCACCGCACACGGCCAGCACCACGTCGTTGACGGTCACCCGGCCGGCCTTGCTGACCATCCGGAACCGATCCATCGCGAAGCTTTGCGCGACGAACCTGCGCGCGCCGCCGACCCGCCCGTTGAGGGTCGTGCGCGGCGCGGCGAACGGCGCGGTGTAGCCGGTGTCGCGAGCGGCCTGGGCCACGAGCTTGACGGCGTTGGGTCCCAGCGACGCCATCTGCCGGGCGATATCCCCGCTGCCGCGAGCGATGTCGCGCAGCGACGGGATGGGCAGTCCCGTCGTGGCCCGCGGCGCGCTGTCGGAGTCGCCCAGGCCGAACGGGGGCCGGCAATCCCTCGCCTCCGGATCGGGACTGCAGGACCGCTGCATCAGGCGCAGTGCGGACACCCCGTCGACGAGCGCGTGATGCACCTTGGTGAAGACGGCGACACGCCCGTCGTCCAGCCCTTCGACCACGTGCATCTCCCACAGCGGGCGGTGCCGGTCGAGCAGACCGGACTGCCACCGGGAGGTCAGCTCGAACAGTTCGCGAAGCCGGCCCGGGCTGGGCACCGCGGACCGCCGGATGTGGTAGTCGAGGTCGATCGTGTCGTCGGTCTGCCATCGGAAGTTGCCCAGGCTGCTGACCGGAACGGCGGGCCGCATCCGCCACCGCGCCGAGACCGGGCTCGAGGTGAGGGTGCCCATCAGGTCGTGCGCGAGCGCGGCGCCGTCACCGTCCGGGGCGGAGAACAGTTGCAACCCGCCGACGTGCATCGGATGTTCCCGGCTCTCCACCAGCAGGAACCCGGAGTCGATCGGTCCCATCGTCGGCATCCGTCTCACCCCTTCCACGATCGAGAGCCTACTGACCAGTAGGCTCTCGGATGTCCTACCGTGGCGCCGGCAGGCGGCGATGGGACCACCGTTGCGCATCAGGCGGCAGGAGGCAACCCGTGAGCGAGGTGGCACCGACATCGGTCCTGCGCGATCGGCATACGCAGCAGAGCCTGCGCGGGCACGCCCTGGCGGCGGCCCTGAGGCTGACGGTCAAACCCACGCTGACCGCCTGGAGCTTCATGCCCCAGATGATCTGGCCGTCACACCTGCTCGACCGTGTCGCCGAACACCTGCCGCCGGCACCCGGCACCCACCTGGACCGAGTGCACCTGCGGTCCTGCGACGCCGAGTGGATCAGCGCCGGCACGGGCGTGCGCGACGACGCAGCGGTGCTCTATCTGCACGGTGGCGCGCTGGTCACCTGCAGCCTGGCGACCCACCGGCGGCTGGTCACCGACGTGTCGCGGGCGTGCGGCGCACCCGCCCTCAACGTCGACTTCCGGATGATGCCGCGCGTCACCATCGAGCACATGGTCGCCGACTGTCTCGACGGATATCGCTGGCTGCTGGACCGCGGCCTGCCCGGCGACCGGATCGTGGTCGCCGGTGACTCGGCCGGAGGGTATCTCGCCTTCCTCACCGCGATCGCCGCACGGGACGAGGGCCTGCCGATGCCTGCCGCGCTGACCTGCATGTCCCCGCTGCTGGACCTCGACGTGGATCGCAAGGCGGACGGCCGGCGCGGCCGCTCGCGGCGGCGGCCGTCCGTGTGCCGGCCCTGGCCGGCGGGGGACGACGTGTTCACCGTGCGGACCTGTGACGGACTCGCGCGATACACCGCGGCCGTCGACGCCGCACACGAGGTCGTCGGGCAGCGAGTGGACCCGATCGACGCCGACCTGCGGGGCCTGCCGCCGACGCTCATCCAGATCGGCTCGTCGGAGATCCTGCGCATCGACGCCGAGGAGATGGTCGACCGGCTCGCGGCCGCCGGTGTCCCGAGTCGGCTACAGATCTGGCGCGGTCAGGTGCACGTGTTCCAGGCCGCCGCCGGTCTCGTGCCCGAAGCACGCGAGGCGATCGCCGACCTCGGGTCGTTCGCCCGCGACCACCTCGCGCCGGCGACGGCGCGCCCGGACGTGCTTGCGGATCCGCAGGAGTCGGGCATCATCGGATGATGGAGCCGTCACCCGTCACGCCGCGTTGAGGACGCGCACGTGGAGTTCCGCCCGTACGGCGAGCGCGCCGTCCTCGTGCAACTACCGGACCGCGCCGCCCGGCGCGGTCTCGACGCCGCGCTGCGGGACCGCCCCCCACCCCACCTCGAGGAGCACGTCCCCGCGGACCTGACGGTGCTGGCCCGGGCCCGCACCGCCGCCGACCTCGGCGCGTTGCTCGACGAGTTGCGCGACCTCGACACGGCCGCGGCGCACACACCGGCGCCCGGCGGTGCCGTCCGGTCGGTGCCGGTCGTCTACGACGGCGCGGACCTGACCGCGGTGGCCGAACGCCTGGGTGTCACGGCCGACGAGGTCGTGGCACGGCATACGGGGCAGGTGTGGACCGTCGAGTTCGCCGGTTTCCTGCCGGGATTCGGCTACCTGCTCGGGGAGCACGACGACCTGGTCGTCCCGCGACGTGACTCGCCGCGCACCCGTATCCCGCGCGGGGCCGTCGCCCTCGCAGACCGCTACACCGGGGTGTACCCGTCGAGCTCACCGGGAGGGTGGCAGCTGATCGGGCACACCGACGAGGTGATGTTCGACCCCGGGCGCGATCCGGCAGCGATGCTCATGCCGGGCGTGCGCATCCGCTTCGTCGACGAGAGGGGCGGGCCGTGACCTGCCTCGAGGTGTATGCCGTGGGCCCACAGGCACTGCTGGAGGACCTCGGGCGGCCGGGCCACGCCTGGATCGGTGTGCCCCCGTCGGGGGCCGCGGACCGGGCCTCGCTGCGTCTGGGCAACCGGTTGCTGGGCAACCCGCAGGACGCTGCGGGGATCGAGGTGCTGCTCGGCGGACTCGCCGTCGAGGTGTCGTCTCCGACGGCGATCGCCGTGACCGGCGCCCCGTGCCCCCTGCGGATCGGCGACCAGGCCGTGGGATTCGGCGCGGCACTGCCCCTGCGGCCCGGTCAGCGACTGACCCTCGGCACGCCCGTGTCCGGGCTGCGCAGCTACCTCACCGTGCACGGTGGCCTGCTCGCCGCGCCGGGTGACCGGCACTTCGGCAGCGCGTCGTGCGATCCGACCAGCGGGCTCGGCCCGGCGCCGTTGCGCGCCGGCGACTGCCTGGAGATCGGCGACACCCACGGCACGCCGCGCTTCGACGTCGAGGTGCCCCCGTCGACCTCACCGCGGGGCGAGGTCGACGTGCATGCGCTCTGGGGTCCGCGCGACGACCGGCTGACCGAGGCGGCACGGACCGCGCTGGCCGCGGCGGCGTGGGAGGTGACGCAGGACGCCGATCGCGTCGGCATCCGCCTGCACGGCCCCCGGCTCACGTATCGGGGCGAGGAGGCGTTGCCCAGCGAGGCCACGCTGCGCGGGGCGGTGCAGGTGCCACCCTCCGGTGACCCCGTGATCTTCCTCGCCGACCACCCGACGACCGGCGGGTATCCGGTGGTCGCGGTCGTCGACGAGGCCGACACCGACCGGCTGGCCCAGGCGCGCCCGGGCGAACGGGTGCACCTGCACCTGCGGTCGAGCCCGAGGCTGTAGCGCTGCCGCCAGATGATGACGCAATAGCGTGACACAGCGTCACGGTTCCGGCGGCGACCGCGCGAATCGTGACGCTTTATGCCGCTATTGCGTGCGTTCGTCCCCCTGCAGCCGGCGCACCGCCCGCGCCTCGCCGGCGCGCTCGGCGAGCCGCTCGTCCGGTGGATAGACGACCTCCTCCAGTGACAGCCCGTGAGCGGGCATCACGGTGACCGACGGGTCGCGTCGGCCGGCGGCGAGCACCTCACGGGGCCAGGACACGGGCCGACGCCCCGCTCCGACCGGCACGACGACACCGACCAGCGAGCGCACCATCGAGTGGCAGAACGCGTCGGCGACCACCGTGCCGACCAGCACGCCGTCCGCGCCGCGGTGCCAGGAGTACTCCAACAGGGTGCGCACCGTGGTCGCTCCCTCGCGCTTCTTGCAGAAGGCGGCGAAGTCCTGCAGCCCGCACAGCGTGCGCGCGGCGGCGTCCATGGCCCCGCCGTCGAGGCGGCGGCGCACGACGACCGTGTCCCTGCGGCGCAGCGGGTCCGCGAGTGCCGGGTCGTCGAGCAGCCGGTAGGCATAGCGGCGCCGCAGCGCCGAGAACCGCGCGTCGAAGCCGCCTGGTGCGACCGACACGGCCCGCACGACCACATCCCTCGGCAGCACCCCGGCCAGGCGGGTGACCGCCGCCGCCTCCGGGGTGCGATCGGACCGGCCCGGCAGCACGGCGTACGCCAGATCGTCGACGTCGACGTGACACACCGCGCCTCGTGCGTGCACTCCCGCATCGGTGCGTCCGGCGACCGTGAGCTTCGGCGGCGCCGTGCGCAGGATCCGGCCGAGCCCTTCGGCCAGCACCTGCTCGACGGTGCGCAGGCCGGGCTGCATCGCCCAGCCGGAGAAGTCCGTGCCGTCGTAGGCGAAGTCGATCCGTAGTCGCACACGCGCACACTAGCCCGAGCGTGACGGGCCCGCTCGCCGCCGTCGGACCGAGCCAATCTAGGTCAGTTGTCCAATTTCGCCCCATCGGGGCGTCCGACGTGCCAGGATGCCCAGGTGAGCGGCACCATCGACACCCCCGGTTCGACCGCCGTCGCGCCCGCGGCGCGGCGCGGGCGCGCAGCGATCGCCGGATCGTTTCTCGTGCAGGGCCTGGTCTTCATCACCTTGACCACGAAGCTCCCCGCGATCCAGGACAAATTCGAGCTCTCGCCGCTCGGGCTCTCCGGCCTGATGCTGATGTTGATCCTGTGCGCCGGACTCGGCTCGCTGACCGCCGAACGGCTCGCCCCTCACCACGGAAGCGCCCTCGGCCTGCGGATCGGATTCGTGGCGATCATCGTCGCCCTGCCGACCATCGGCTGGTCGTCGGCGGTGTGGGTCCTGGCCATCGGCATGGCGGTCTACGGCTACGGGCTGGGCATGGTCGATGCCGGCACCAACATGCAAGGCGTCGCCTGCGAGCACGAATACGGCCGCCCGATCATGCCGACGTTCCACGGATCCTGGACCTTGGGAGGCATCCTGGGCACCCTGATCGCCTGGGCGACGCACACCCTCGCGCTCGGGCCCAGCACGACCCTGCTGGCCATCCTCCCGCTGCTGATGCTGGCGGCTCCGCTGCTGAAGGTCGGCGGGGTCATCGTGCCGATCGGCGACGACGGCGCCGACGTGCCGTGGCGCCGCATCCTGCTCGTCGGGGCGGCGATCGTGCTGTTCTACATGGTCGACACGGCGACGACGACCTGGGGGCCGACGTATCTGGACAAGACGTTCTCGGTCTCCGACGCGATCGTGCCCGTCGCGACCCTGCCCTACCTGGTCGCCTCGTTGATCTCCCGCGCGGCCGGTGACCGCCTCACCGGCCGCTACGGTGCGGCCCCGCTGCTGCGGGTCGGCACCGCGGTGGCGGTGATCGGTCTGGCGGTCATCGTCTTCTCCCCCAGTTGGCCCGTCGCCATGGCGGGGATGTTGGTGCTCGGCATCGGGATCGCCGTGATCGCACCCCTCAGCTACTCCGCTGCGGCATCCATCGCCCGCGAGTCGGTGACCAGCGACGATCCGATCGCCGTGCGTGCCAAGGTCGACGCCGTGATCGCCCGGTTCAATCAGTTCAACTATCTCGGCGCGATTCTCGGCGCCGTGATGACCGGTGCGGTCGGCAACGACTCGCTGCGGTACGGCTTCGCACTGCCGATGGTGCTGGTCCTCGGCATCTTCCCGCTGGCCCGCCATTTCGGCCGGGCCACTCGCCGCTGAACGTGCCCACCTGACGGAGCCCCCGAGGGCGAGCGGTAGGCAGAACGCACACGAGCCCGGCGCCGATCACGATCGGCGCCGGGCTCGTGTGCTGTGGCTCAGTCCTCCTCGGCCGACTCCTCGACCTCGGTCGGCGCGTCGGCGGCCTTCTCATCGGCGGCCTCGGGCGCGTCGGCGGGCTGCTGCGCGTCCTTGGCGGCGCGCTGGGTCGCAGCCTCCGCCTCGGCGACCGCGGCCCGCTTCGGCTTGGCGTTGACCGGCTCACGCACGAGCTCGATGACGGCCATCGGGGCGTTGTCGCCCTGCCGCGGCGCGATCTTGGTGATGCGCGTGTAGCCGCCCTCACGGTCGGCCATGTCCGGCGCGATCTCGGTGAAGAGACGGTGGACGACGCCCTTGTCGTGGACGACGGTCAGCACCCGGCGACGGGCATGCAGGTCACCGCGCTTGGCGAACGTCACCAGACGCTCGGCGAGCGGACGCAGCCGCTTGGCCTTGGCCTCGGTGGTCGTGATGCGG
>CAZMLG010000115.1:0-10288 GCA_964566985.1 uncultured Intrasporangiaceae bacterium | reverse complement strand
TCGATACGGGCTCCCCCGCTTCGCTCCTCCGCCCTACTCGACCGGCCGGGGTAGGACCTCGATACGGCTCGCCCTGGGGGCTCGCCTACTCGACCGGCCGGTAAAGGGGACGGACACTGCACGGGTCAGTCGTCGGAGAGGGTCATGGCCGCCAGACGCCGACCGGCGAGCACCACGCCGACTGCGAGCGCGACGAGGCCGGCGATCACCGCATACGCCGGTGGCACGGACGGCTTGCCGGCGACGTCCGAGATCGCTTGTGCGACGCTGCTCCCCCAGGCCCGCGCAGACAACCATTTCACGGGACCGATGAGACCCGAAATCGTCGATTCCCAAATCAGCCAATACAGCAGACACCCGAGGACACTGCGCTTCATCACCGTGGCGAGCCCGATGAAGATGCCGACGTATGCCGCGGCGGCCACCACGCCCGCCACCAGCGCGCCGAGGGCGACACTCGCCTGTCCTCCGACCAGCACCAGGCTCGCGACGAGCATCGGGATCGCGCCGCACACCAGCGCGCTGCCCAGGACGACGAGCGCTTTGCCGGCCACGATGGTCACCCGAGTGACCGGTTTGGTCAGCAGGTAGATGATCGAGCCGTCGTCGAACTCGGAGTTGATCAGCGTGGTCGTCGCGATGAGTGTCACGATCGGCACGACCACCCCGATCCCGAAGACCTGCACATAGTCCAGCGCATCGGACGGCATGAACTCGCGGGTAGAGCGCAACACGACGCCGAGCGCGACGAGCACCACCGGCAGGGCGATCATCAACCAGACTCGGCCCCTCCCGAAGAGAGATCGCAACGCGAGACGGATGATGGCCGCGTTCATCGCGCACCCACGAGGTAGCTGAACACGCTTTCCAGCGATTCGTCCGTCGGCGTGAGTTCGTGGATCCGGATGCCGTGCTTCTTCGCCAGCCGGGGCACGGCGAGCGCGAAATGCCCCAGGTCGTCGGCCTCGATCTCCAACCCACCCCGGCCGCGCAGGCGCGCGCCGCGCACGGACGATTCGCCGAGGAGCAGGGTGGCGAGCCGACGGTCGTCCGAGCTGCGGATCAGATACTGATTGGGACGGTCGGTCATCAAACGCCGGATCTGCGCGAAATCCCCTGATGCGGCGTGCCGACCGGCAACGAGGACTTCGACCTGGCGTGCGATCTGCTCGACCTCCTCGAGAATGTGCGAGCTGAAGACGATCGTGTGCCCCTGCTCGGCGAAGCCGGTCAGCAGCCCCATCATGTGGCGCCGCTGGATCGGATCCATGCCGTTGAAGGGTTCGTCGAGCAGTAGCACCCGCGGCCGGTGCACCAGTGCCGAGGCCACCTTGATGCGCTGCTTCATCCCCTTGCTGTAGGTGGAGATCTTCCGTGTCGCCGCGTCCGCCATGTCGACCAACCCGATGGCGTATGCCGTGGCGGCGGTCGGATCCTTCACTCGCTGCAGGTCTGCGTTCAGCCTGACGAACTGCTCGCCGGTGAGGAAGTCGTAGAGCGACTCCTGGACGGGGACGAGGCCGACCTCGCGGTAGACCTGCACGTCGCCGCGCATGGGCTGCCCGTCGAGGGTGACCTGCCCCGTCGACGGCGGCAGCAGGCCGGCCATCATCGACAACAGGGTCGATTTGCCGGCCCCGTTCGGGCCCAGCAAACCCGTGATACCCGGAGTAATCTGCATCGTCACCCCGGCGACGGCCACGACGTTGCCGTACCAACGCGATACGTCCTGCAGGGCGAGTTCGGTCACAGTGCGGCCGCCTTCCGGATGCGGACCAGCAGCGCCGAGGCCGGCAGGATGATCCAGGCTGCCGTGACCACGAGGTAGGCGATCGTCCAACCGGATGTCGGGTGGATCAGCAGCTCGTTGGGCGTTTGCGCATCGAAGAGTCCGCTGGTCAGCTCGGCGACGGTCGTGAACGGGTTGAACATCGCCGCGACATGCCCCAACCCGACATCGCCCGCGTCGTAGGACGCACCGAGGATCGCCGTCACGATCCCCGACGTGATCATCAACCCGACGATGATCGCCGCGACCGCCAGACCGGCCCGTGTCGTGAGGGCCGCGACCAGCCCGGCGAAGGACGCGAGGATGAGCGCCAGCACGACCACGCCGAATACCGCTGTGAGGAAATGCTCGGTGTGCAGGCCATGGTCGAGATCGGATGTCAGCGCGACGGCATACCAGAGGATCAGGGGCACCAGGATGATCGCGAGCAGTGCCGTCACCAGCGCACCGAGCCGCACGAGGACGTATGCGGTGCGAGACAGCGGGCGGGCGAAGTAGAGCACGATCGTGCGATAGCGCAGATCGCGGGCGAACAGCACCGGTGCCTGGGCGGCCACGAAGATCGTGATGAGTAGCTGTGTCCAGTAGGGAAATCCGAAATAATTGGATAACGGGCCGAACAGGTCCGCCTGATCGGACAAGGACATCTTGTCGAGTTGAATGATCATTCCGGCCAGCACGAGGGCCGGGATCAGCATCAGCCCTGCGATGAGGAACGGGATCACCTTCGATTTGCTCGACCGGCCCAGCCCGAAGCTGTGCCGCAGCGACGTGAGGTAGAGCGACCATGCGATCGCCCCGGTCCCTTGCCGGCGGCCGGTGAACGGCCGGTATCCGATGTCGTGGATGACACCGCGAGGAGTGGGCGTGCTCATCGCGGTGCTCCTGACGCGTCGAAGACCTCTTCGAGGGTGTGGTGGACCTCCTGGATGCGCACCAGCCCGACCCCCAGCTCGACGGCGATGTCGCGGATCGCGTCGAGCGTGTCCTCGTGCTCGATGCGCACCTCGATGGTGCGCCCGGCAGGCCATGCACCGATGCCCCGGTCGACGAGGGCTTGGCCGATCTGTTCATCACTTCCGGACGGCCCCAGCACCTCGATCAGGACGGTGCCGGTGGTGTGCGTCAGTTCGGAGGTCTCGGAGGCGCGCAGCAGCCGTCCGGCATCGATGACGACGATGTGGTCGGCCGTGCGCTCCAACTCGCCGAGCAGATGGCTGGTGACGGCGACGGAGATCCCGAAGTCGTGCCCGATGCGGCCGATGAGGTCCAGCATCTCGTCGCGGGAGCGCGGATCGAGCCCGTTGGTCGGTTCGTCGAGGAACACCAGATGAGGACTGTGCACGATGGCCTGCGCAAGCTTCGCGCGCTGTTTCATCCCGGTCGAATACCCACCCATGAGGCGGTGCCGTTCCTCGGCCAGTCCCACATGGCGTAGCACATCCGAGGTGCGCTCTCGGGCGGCATTCTTCGGCAACCCGGACATCATCGCCATGTGCATGACGAACTCGGCCGCGGACACGTCGACCGGAAGACAGTCGTGTTCCGGCATGTAGCCGACGAGTTCACGCACTGTCGCCCCGTGCACCGCGGGGTCGTGGCCGAGCACATCGACCGTGCCGGCCGTCGGGGTCAGCAGGCCGAGCAGCACCTTCAGCAGCGTCGACTTGCCCGCACCGTTGACACCGACGATCCCGGTCACGCCGTCGGGGATCTGCAGGTCCAGTTCGTCCAGTGCGCGCACGCGGGGATACTGCATCACCAGTCCCCGGGTCTGCACGACGGTCATGGCCCCCGACCCTATGCCATGACCGGGCAGCGAATCGCATGACGCGCCACGAACGCCGACTACTTCAAATCCAGAGACCGCCTGGTGCGGGCTTTGTGCGCGAGGCGGATTCGCAAGGCTCGGGTGAGCTCATGGGTCGTGAACGACTCAGCGGCCTTCGCCGCCCGCTGCTCGGCGGGCAGGCGTCTCACCTGGTCTCGGATCGTCTGCTGTCGCAGTCGAGCCAGTGCGGCGCGCGTCTTCTCGTGGCGCACTTTCTCTCGCTCGAGCAGTTCGGCGTTTTTGTCCCGCTTCGCCCTGACCTTGTCCAGGAGCTCTCGCTTCCTCTCGTTCTTTTCTTTCTCCCGCGCCAACTCCCGATCGGTCTTCTCGCGACGGGCTCGCTCCCGTTCCGTCCGCTCTCGCGCACGCTCGATCCGGCGAGCGAGCCTCCCCTCGTAGGACGTGGTCGCACGGACCGCGCCGGCCAGCGACGTCACCGCGATGTCGCGCAGCACGGTGGCGTCGTCGGTGTCCTCGGGACTTGCCGTGCCAGGTCCGTCACCGCGCAACATCTCGAGGTCGCCGATCACCCGCACGCCTGACGCGGCGATCCGCTCGACGTAGTGCGAGGCATCCTGCGCGGCTCGTTCGGCAGCCCACTGCGGCAACCGAACCCGTGCCTCATCCGCAGTCGGCACCCGGACGTCGAGCAGACGGTTGATCGCTCCGCGCCGCACCACCGTCAGGTAGGCCGGCCAGGACATCTCTTCGGGTCGGACGACCTCGGCGTTGACCCGTTGCATCACCTGCGATTCCGGAAGCGACATCGAGCGATTCGCCCGTATCCCGCCGCTCACCACACCGGTCAGCGTCTGCGGCGGAAGGTCCAGCAACCTTTCGAACGTGTCGGTCAGCAGGTTGCGGTCGGACTTGTCGACGACGATCACCGTCACGTTGTCCGGTCCGGCCGCAGCGGCCCACCGCTCGATAAGGCCTGCCTGGTCGAAATACCGCCGCATCCTGCCTGGGACGAGATCGTCGGACGGTTCGTACACCGCCTCCATCCAGCGTTCGAAGGGGGCTGCCATGCCCTCCTTCAGGTTCTCGATCCACCGTGAGACGAGCATCTCCTGCACCGGACGCAGTGTGAGGACGACGTGCGTCCGGCCCTTTCCGAGCTCGCGGACGAAGGTGGCCGCTTCGTCGTCGGATGCCGTGGCCGCGTGTTCGTGGGTGACCATGACACGTTTGGAGGGCTTGGCGTCGATGTCCTCCATGAGACCGGTCCACAGGGTGCGCGGGGGGATGCGGTCTGCTTCCGGCCGTGTGATGCCAGGCGGCATCGGACGATCCGCGACCTTGTCGACAATCGGCTCCGGTTCTTCCATGAGCGCGTGGATCTCGGCTCGATGATTGCGACCCGTGCCCGGATAGTAGACGCCGTGCTCGTACAGCGTCTCCCGGACAGCCCGGGCCGCCTCCTGCAGGCTCGTCGTGCCGGTCTTCGGCGGCCCGATGTAGAACACCCGCGTGCCCTCCGGCAACGCAGGCGGGTCAGTGTGCTCCGTCGCAGCCATGAAGCGACGGTATCGAATCGTGCGCGCCGCCACCGGCGGGCCGCGGAAATGCCAGGGTTGTCGTGCAATCCGGCCGTGACTCGGGTCTCGCCTATCCGGCCCGCCGGGGATGGCTGCCCCGCAACCGGAGCTTCAGGCGAAGCACGAATGCCTTCGCCAGGTCCCGGGTGCCGAACGACTCGGCCGCCTGTCGCGGTCGTTCGCTCGAAGGGAGCCGCCTGACCTCGTCGCGCAACCTGCGACGGTGCTCGGCCCTCTGCCTCGCCGCCTTCTCCTGCTCGAGGCGCTTCCGCATCCGGTCGCGTTCGGCCCGGGTCTCGGCGAGTCGGCGACGCAGTCGATCGGTCCGCCTGGCCAGACGCCGCTCGTAGGCTGTCGCGCCACGAATCGCACCGATCATCGACTCGACGGCGATCTCCTGCACAGTGTCCTCGTTCGCAGGGGTCGCCCCGCCGGCGACGGGTGGCGTCACGCGCAACCGGTCGAGGTCGCCGATGATCCGGACTCCACTGCGCGCAATGCGTTCGGTGGATCGTTCGGCGTCCCTCAGCAGCCGGGCGACCGCCCAGTCCGGTATCGCGGGCCCGTGCTCGTCGTCACCCGGGGTGCGAGCTTCGAGGAGATGATCGATCGCTCCCTTCCGCACCACCTCGAGATAGATCGGCCAGGACATCTCGGTGGGCTCGTAGATCGCCCCGTTGACCTGACGGAATACCTCTGTCTCCGGCCTCGACATCGACCTGTTGGTGCGCCTGCCGCCGCTCACCACCCCGGTGAGGGTGCCCGCGGGGACGTCGAGCATCTGCTCGAACGTATCGGTCAGCAGGTCCTTGTCGTTCTTGTCGACGATGATGACGGTCACGCGGTCGGGGCCTACTGCTGACGCCCACCGCTCTACCAGGCCGCCCTGGTCGAGATATCGGCGCATGCGTGTCGTGATGACGTCGTCGGCCGGCCCGTAGAAGCGCTCCAGCCATTGTTCGAGACTGTCGGACACACCTCGCTTGAGCATCTGATTCCACAGCGACGCCAGCGTGGCCCAGAGCGGACGCAAGGTGATGACCACATGCGTGCGATCCTCACCGAGTTCACGGACGAACATCGCGGCTTCGCCGTCCGACGCCGTCGCGGCGAACTCGTGCGACACCAGGCTCCGCTCGGCAGGAGTGCTGTCGAGCGACTCCCGCAGAGCCGTCCAGTTCGTCATGGGCGGCACGCGATCCGCCTCGGCCCGAGGCGTCCCAGGAGCCAGCACCGATGTGCCCACCCGCATGCCGACCATCTCCGGCTCGCCCATCAGCGCCAGCACCTCCGCGCGGTGGTTTCGGCCCGACCCGGGGTAGTGGACGCCGTGCTCGTAGAGCGTCTCTCGCGCTTCCCGGGCGGCCTCCTGCAGACTCGTCGTGCCCGTCTTCGGTGGGCCGATGTAGAACAGGCGCGACCCCTCGGGCAGCGTGAGCGGATCCGCAACGTCGACAGCAGCCATGCGCCGACCGTATCGAAAGCCGGGGCACCGCACCGGCCTTTCCGACAAGGCGGGCCCCCGGGACACCGGCACGCTGGAACGCCAATTCTGCACGATCGACGTGACCCTGCAAACCCGACGTGGCCGGTGGACGTCCTCCCCATGGCACGACGACGGCATCGATGCGATGACGGGGCTCCCCAGAACCTCATCCTGCGGCGTGCCTCGACTACAGTCGGAGAGAACCGACGCGACCGCGTCCCCACACGGTCCAGGCCCTGGGAGGTGTCGATGAGCTGGAACCACAGGGGGTTCGTCCTGGCCGCCGTCGCCGTGGTGATGGCGTTGGCGGGATGTGACGGACAGAGTTCGTCCCAGGGCACCTCGGGTGCCTCGACGCCGGACGCACCGGCTCGCACCACGGCGTCGGCACCGACGACGAGCGCCACGTCGCGGCCCGACTCGAGCTCCTCGGCGGCATCACCGACCGACGGCAGCCACGGAACATCCTCCACTCGCAGCACGCCCGGGCCGCGCACGTCCACGGCGCACCAGCCGTCGACATCCGGGTCGACGTGGCCCGGGTCGAAGAAGTCCGGGCCGAAGATGACCCTGAAGGTCGTGGGCACGGCAAAACTCAAGGTGACGAAGATCACCACCAAGGGAGCGCTCACCGACACGGTGCCCGCCCCCGCGACTCTGTCCGTCACGATCGACCCGTCGGTCAAGATCGGCTACACCATCACCGCGGTGTCATTGGGCGGAAAGATCACCTCGTGCACCGCGATCACTCCGGACGGGACCAAGCACATCGCACCGCGCTCCGGTGCCTGCAGCGCGACCTATACCCCCGGCCGATGACGGCGTGGACAGCACTCAGCGCACCAGCACGCTGTTCTTCGACGGCGGAGCCATCGTGGGGTGCCCCGGGTACCAGCCGGGGTTCGTCGAAGCGTAGGTGCGTAGCACCTTCTCGCTGACCAGGTGGACACAATCGTGCGTCCGATAGGCGATCGGGTCGGCCACCAGATAGTGGGTGCCGTTGTAGCCCAGGACCGCGATCCAGTGGGACACGGGTCCGTGCACGTACGAGGCTCCGCCTCGATTCCAAGGCAGGGCATAGGCGTTGCCGCCCGCGAGGGACGACTTGCCCTGACGTGCGTATCGCAGGGTGTCGGATATCCCGCCGTGCCATGAGGACAATCCGTAGTGCGACAGTCCCTTCTTCAGGTCCGGATACTCGGTGCCCCGCTGGTTGCGTGATGCGGTGTTCGCCACGCCCATCGCGCCGTAGCGCAGCGCACGCACCGCGGCAGACCGCTCCTTCGTCTTCCAGTTCCACTTCGCCGGCTTCTTGCCCCGGTTCAGGAGCACCATGCACAGGGATGTCGGCCCGCAGTTGGCCCACTCCGCGGCTCCGGTGCCCGCCTGCATCATCGGGAACATCGGGCCGGAGGTGACGTCTCCGAAAAGCACCTTCCAGGTGGAGTCCGTCACGACCTCTCTCTGCTTGAGTCCATGTCCCGCCTGGATCCCACGGACGTCTCTGTTCGTCTGGTAGCCGTAGACGGTTGAGGGGTGCAGGCCGTATCCATGCTTGTCCAGCAGTGTGTGTATGGCGGTCACGGCGCGGTTTCGCGATCCGCGTTCGACGCGCACGCACAGCTTCCCCAGCGTTCCGGGCGTGCATCGCCCGGTGGCCGCGAGGCCGTGTTTCCGTTGAAAGGCCTTCACGCTCTCGTAGATGGGCCGGGCATAGGTGCGATACATCACGGGCTGCTCGAAACCGGCGTGCATCAGCAGATACTGCAATGCACGAACGTCCTCGGGGCCGACCGTCTCTCCGTACAAGCTGGGGTATTTCGACGGATGGCGATTCGGTGCTGCGGAGGCACTCGGCAGGAGCAGCGTCGTCGGCACAGCGGCGGCGGCTCCGACCAGGAGTGCTCTACGACCGAGAGTCAGTGGTTCCATCGTGCGATCACCCGTGCCTGACCGGGTGGTCCGACGCCCTGGACATGAGGTCGAGGACCGGCCACCGGCTCTCTCGGGGCACCCCGAACCCGGGTGAGGCGACGAAAGACTCGTCGGCGGCCGGGGACGCGGTCGCCGACGGCGACATCGGTGCCGACGACGATGGTGTCGGCGTCGACGAATGAGGCGAGTCCGACGAAGGCTCGTGGGAAGGCTTCGACGACCAGGGGACCCGAGGTGGCGACGGTGGTCGCATCGGCACGGGCTGACTGACCGTCTTCGACACCGTGGTCAAGGGGCCGGGCACCACGAGTCGCTGCTGACCCTTCGCCTTCGGATAGTAGATGCGATATTGGATCGGAGACAGGCCCGACGCCGTGACCTTGGCGGACACCTGGCCCTCCCCGGTCCTCACCCACGCCCATGAGAGTGGATGCCCCTTGGTGGTGCCGACCTTGGTCACGGAGCCGTCCTCGAATTCCGCCGGACCGATCAGGGTGACCGTGATCTTCTTGTTGCCGTACCACGCACCCGACCTGGTCTTGACACCGATCTGGTCCACCGTCCCACCGGACTCGTTCATCGTCACCTTCGGGGACACCGAATAGGGTCCGCCCCACTTGTTCGCCTTGGAGGAGATCGAGGCGAGGCCGTCCATGATGCGCGTGTAGTGCACGTGGTCCTTGGCCTTGATCGCCGCCATGGCTTTTCGCGTATCGCCCAGATGACTGTCGGGAGCATTCTTGCGCAGGTACCACGACACCGCGGCCGCCAGATACGGCGTGGACGTGTCGATCCATCGATAAACGCCGTACGAGAGTCTCGGGCTCCTCACGAGCTCGGAGCCTTTGGTCGAGATGGAGTTCGGGGACGGAACACCCGTGTCCACAGCGATCGCATCGACCGAGCCGTAGCCCAGAACCCCCATGTGCACGATCTTCTTGGCCCCGGACGCCGTCGTGATCCTCGGCGACTGGATCCCGTTGAACAGGTCGGCCCGCGCGTGTGCGGCAGGAGCCACCAGTGCCGCGGCGCCGAACGTCACGCCACCGGCCACGGTCATCGCGACGCACCGCACCACGCGGCGTCGTGCCGGTCGAGTGTCCAACTCGATCATGGCTCCCTCTCCTCCGTACCCGAGGCCGTGCCGCTCCCGTGGACGGCCACCGACCAGCCTAACCGCTGCGGGCCGGATGCCGGGAGCACGACCGCCGAAAAATTGGATGCAGCCAAGGGGGCCGAGGCGATCACTCGCCTCGGCCCCTCCGTCCCTCGCTCGGGTCCTCCGGGCGGCCGTCAGCGGGCGGCTTCTTCTCGCCCGCTTCCGCGCCACCCTCCGGGCCTCACTCGTCCCTCGCTCGGGTCCTCCGGGCGGCCGTCAGCGGGCGGCCGATCCCTCGACATAGTCGCTGTCGGAGTCCTTGATCCAGCTCATCAGGCCGCGCAGCTTCTTGCCGGTCGCCTCGATCGGATGCTGAGCGCCCTTCTCCCGCAGCGCCGTGAACTCCGGGGCGCCGGCATCCTGGTCGGCGATGAACCGCTTGGCGAAGGTACCGTCCTGGATGTCGGACAGGATCGCCTTCATGTTCTCCTTCACATGTGGGTCGATCACCCGCGGACCGGAGACGTAGTCACCGTATTCGGCCGTGTCGGAGATCGACCAGCGCTGCTTGGCGATGCCGCCCTCGACCATCAGGTCGACGATCAGCTTC
>CAZMLG010000114.1:0-10393 GCA_964566985.1 uncultured Intrasporangiaceae bacterium | reverse complement strand
ATTGAGACGGCGCAGCGGCTGGGCTGGCGCACAGTGACCGTTGATCGCTCACCCAACGCGCCCGGGATGGCAGTGGCCGATAGCGCCCACGTGGTGGACGTAACGGACTTCGACGGAGTGCTGGCCGTCGCCAGGGCGGAGAACATTGACGGCGCCATGACCATGCAATCGGACCTTCCGGTTCCCACGGTCGGTTTCGTGAACCAATCCTTGGGCCTTCCCGGGGTGAACCTGGAGGTAGCACGTACTTGCAGCCGCAAGCATCTAGCTCGAGCCAGATGGCTGGAAGCAGGCGTGCCGCAACCTCGCTTCGAGTACGTTACCGACCTTAGCCTCGGGGCGGGGGCGGCGGAACGCATCGGCTTCCCGTGCGTCGTGAAGGCGCCGGACTCCTCCGGCAGCACCCGCTTGGCGGGGGGGGGGTTTTATCCGCCCGTGGCCCGGCCCCCGGGGGCGGCGGGGGCGGGACCGACCGGTCAGGCGATCAGTGCTTGACTCCGAGCACTGCCAGGTCCGGATACATCGCGACCGCAGGGTTGTTGATGTAGCCGGTGACGTTCGAGCCGTGCAACCAGTAGAACTTCTGGAAGTCCAGCGGGATGTAGGCGACGTCCTTGGCCAACTGCTTGTCGACCTGGGCGTAGACCTTCGCCGCCGCCTCGACACTGGTCTGTGTGGCTGCCTTGTCGATGAGCTTGTTGACCTTCTTGCTCTGGTAGCCGCCGTAGTCCTGACCGTTGGAACTCGACGTCAGGTTGCGACGCGAGTCGAACAACGGCGGGATGACCGTGGACATCGCCGGCCAGTCGGCACCCCAGCCGCCCCACTTCAGATCGGAGTCGTCGTGTGGGTTCTGGATCGTGCTGTAGTAGGTCTCGGTGACGCCGTTGAGCGTCACCTTGAAGCCGGCCTTGTCGTAGGTCTCCTTCAGCGCGGACATCTGCTTGTCCATCGTGCCGCGGCTGCGGTAGGTCAGCTTGATCGGGTACGGCGTCTTGACCCCGGCTTCCTTCAGCAGCTTCTTCGCCTTGGCGATATCGCCCTTCTCCGGGACCTTCGAGAAGATCGGGTTCTTCGTGTAGCCCTTGACCGCGGGGCTGACGACCGAACTGGCAGGGGTGT
Source organism: uncultured Intrasporangiaceae bacterium (assembly GCA_964566985.1). Classification (GTDB taxonomy): domain Bacteria; phylum Actinomycetota; class Actinomycetes; order Actinomycetales; family Dermatophilaceae; genus Leekyejoonella. The sequence goes on along the minus strand of CAZMLG010000114.1, from coordinate 9,271 downwards.
ACATCTTGCTGCCGCCGCCGGCGGCGATGTAGGACGCCCGGTTCGTCGCGTAAAGCAACGCCTCGCGCACCTTCGGGTTGGTCAGCTTCTTGAAGTTGGGCACGAGATAGTCCACGAACGGCGACTGCGGGTTCTCGGCCCTGTCGGCCACCGGGCCGGTGATCTGCGAGAACGAGGACGGCGGCAGGTTGTCGAACGTCACGGCGTTCTTGTCCGTGCCGCTGTCGGCGATCATCCGCTTGGCGGTGACTTCGGTCTTGACGCCCTCCTGGAAGACGATCTTGTCGGGCAGCGCCTTGCGCACCGGGTCGGTCTTGGCGTCGTACTTCGGGTTGCGCACGAAGGTACCACCCTTGCCCTTGACCCACTTGCCCTGCAGCTTGTAGGGGCCGTCGGAGAACACCGAGTAGTTGGACCTGTTGCCCTGGTCCTTGTCCTTGCGGTAGGGATCGAACGACCGCAACTCGGCCACCGCCAGGTTGAAGTCCGGCCACGGCTTCTTGAAGTGGAACGTGATCGTCTTGCCGTGGCACTGCACCGCGTGATCGAAGTACTTCTTGCCGTCGTTCTTGTAGGGGCCGTCGTAGGCCGGGACGTCCTCACCCTCGCTGTTCTTCTTCGTCGGGATGTCGAAGTAGGTGAACTTGTAGTTCGGACCACCGGTGATGACGTCGGTCGCGAACGTCCGCGACACGCCGTACTTCACGTCGGCGCACGTGACGGGCTTGCCGTCCTGCCACTTCACGCCGTCCTTGAGCGTGAACTTCCACGTCTTGCCGCCGTCGGACATCTTGCCGGTGCCCTTCGCCAGGTCCGGCACCGGCGTCGAGGCCTTCTTCTTGTCCTCGGTTGCGGGGAACTGGACCAGACTGCGCGACCAGAGTCGACCGGCATCGGCCATGTCGACGCCGGTGTACACCCGCTGCGGATCCCAGTGCTCGGTGGGCGTCTCATACATGTAGTACAAGGTGCCGCCCTTGCTGGAACTCGCGGAGTTGTCGCTCCCGTTGTCACCGGAGCTGCTTCCTCCACCACAGGCGGCCAGCGCAGTCGATGCCACCACCGCGACACCGACGACGGAGATCGCTCTCGTCTTTGTGCTCATTACCTCTCCTTTGTCTGTTGTCACGCCTGCGGGCGGTCCAACGGTCCTGACCGTGGGTCTTCACCGTCAGGGGCTTGAGTGTCGTGCGGGTTCCGTCTCATCCCGCGTCGTGTGCCGCCTCCTCAGCGGTCCTTCTTCGGGTCGATGGCGTCGCCGATGCCGTCACCCACGAGGTTGAACGCCAACACGATCAAGATGATGAACAGCGCCGGGAGGAAGAAGTAGACCGGATCGGAGATCGAGTAGTTGACCGAGTCGGTCAGGATGTTGCCCAGGGTCGGCGTCGGCGGCTTGATGCCGACGCCGAGGTAGCGCAGGGCTGCCGCCGTCGAGACGTTGATCGGCAGGATCAGGCTCGAATAGACCAGGATCGGCGGCCACAGGCTCGGCAGGATCTCGGTGAAATAGATCCGCCTGTTGCTCGACCCGAGGCTGCGGGCCGCCTCGACGAACTCTCGGTGCCGCAGCGACATCACCTGGCTGCGGATCACACGGGCGTAGGCCGGCCAGCCGAAGACGCCGAGCACGAGCACCACGTAGAGCCCGGTCGCGACGTTGCCTCCCGGCACACCGATCTTCTGGAGGGCCAGGACGAACGTGCCGGAGAGCGCCAGCAGCATGAGGACCTGAGGGAAGGAGAGCACCAGGTCGATGAACCGGCTGATGAAGAAGTCGACCTTGCCGCCGATGAAGCCGGACAGCAGCCCGAGCACGGTGCCGATGACGATCGAGATGACCATCGCCGCGAGGGCGATGAACAGCGAATAGGTCGTGCCCAGCATGAGGCGCGACAGCAGATCGCGGCCGTTGAGCGGGTCGACGCCGAACGGGTGGGTCCACGAGATCCCTCCGAAGGCTCCCCTCGGCAGACCGATCCGGTCACCGTCGGCGACCAGCAGGCTGCCCTTGCCGGTGTTGTGTCCGGTATACGGGTCCAGCACCCCGAACTTCACCAGGATCGGGGCGACGATCCCGATGAGGATGAACAACGCCGCGATGACGATCGCGACCTGCGTCATCCGGTCCTTCTTCAACCGCGCCAGCGCGAGCTGGCTGGGTGATCGCCCTTCAATCCGCGACTCGCCCTCGGATTCCTGGACTTCGGTGAGGTCGTCCCCCTGCGACAGCTCGGGCGTCGACATCGTCACGTTGTGCGGCTCCTATGCGTGAGGACGTAGGTGCTGGGCGGATGCGGCACCCAGATCTTCAGGGGTTCGCGAGAACTCGCGTCGAGACTCGGCTCACTCCGACGTGAACTATGCCACATAGCATCGCCACTGCCGCAACACGGGACCTGGCTCGCTATGCAATTGTTACCAAACGCCGGTGGTGGCAGATTCCGGAGGCTACCCCGGGATCCGCTGCCACCGAGGAGTACCTGCCGAGACAGCGCTACTTCTTCACGCCGATCCCGCCCAGGTCCGGGTACCACCAGGACGCCGGGCTGGTGATGTAGTTGGTGACGTTCGACCCCCGCAGCATGTAGAACTTGTCCACCGCGAGCGGGATGTAGGCGACGTCCTGGCCGAGGACCTTGTCGGCCTGGGCGTAGACCTTCGCGGCGGCCTCCGCCGACTTCTGGTTCGCCGCCTTGTCGAACAGCTTGTTGACCTTGGCGCTCTTGTACGAGCCGTAGTCCTGGCCGGTGGTCGAAGGCTTCAGGTTGGTCCGGGAGTCGAAGACCTGCGGCAGCACCGTCGACATCGCCGGCCAGTCCGCACCCCAACTGCCCCAGATGACGTCCGAGTCCTGGTGGGGGTTTTGGACCACGCTGTAGTAGGTGTCGGTCAGGCCGTTGAGAGTCACCTTGAACCCGGCCTTGTCCCAGCCCTCCTTCAGCGCCGACATCTGCTTGTCCATCGTGGCGTCGCTGGGATAGGTCACCTTGATCGGGTAGGGCGTCTTGACCCCGGCCTGCTTCAGCAACTTCTTGGCCTTGGCCGTGTTGCCCTGGCCCGGAATATTCGCGAAGGCCGGGTTCTTGGCGAAGCCCTTCACCGCCGGATTGGTGACGGTGTAGGCGGGCTCGAACAGCTTCTTGCCACCGCCGGCCGCGATGTACGCACTCTTGTTGAGCGCGACCGCCAGCGCCTGCCGGACCAGCTTGTTCTTGATCTTGCGGAAGTTGGGCATCAAGAACTCGTTGAACGCGGACTGCGGGTTGGCGGCGCGCTGCGCCACCGGCCCGGTGATCTGGCTGAACATCGCCGGGGGGATCTGCTCGCGTGTCACCGCGTCCTTGTCGTGGCCGCTGTCGGCGATCAGCCGCTTGGTGATGATCTCCGGCTCCAGGCCGGACTGGAACACGATCTTGTCCGGCAGTGCCTTGCGCACGCCGTCGGTCTTGGCGTCGTATTCGGGGTTGCGCACGAAGGTGCCGCCCTTGCCCTTGACCCACTTGCCCTGCAGCTTGTAGGGGCCGTCGGAGAAGATCGTGTAGTTGGACTTGTTGCCCTGGTCCTGGTCCTTGCGGTAGGGGTCGAACGAACGCAGACCGGCCACGGCCAGGTTGAAGTCCGGCCACGGCTTCTTGAAGTGGAAGGTGATCGTCTTGCCGTGACACTGCACGGCCTGGTCGTAGTACTTCTTGCCGTCGTTCTTGTAGGGCCCGTCATAGGCCGACACGGTCTGACCCTTGCTGTTCTTCTTGGTCGGGATGTCGAAGTAGTTGAACTTGTAGACCGGGCCGCCGGTGATCACGTCGGTCGCGAAGTTGCGCGACACGCCGTATTTCACGTCCGCGCAGGTGACCGGCTTGCCGTCCTGCCACTTCACGCCGTCCTTGAGCGTGAACTTCCACGTCTTGCCGCCGTCGGACATCTTGCCGGTGCCCTTCGCCAGATCCGGCACCGGCGTGGTGGCCTTCTTCTTGTCCGAGGTGACGGGATATTGCACCAGGCTGCGAGAGAAGAGCCGACCGATGTTGGTCAGCCCCGCACCGGTGTAGGTCCGCGCCGGGTCCCAGTGATCGATCGGATGGTTGTAGAGGTAGTAGAGCGTGCCGCCCTTGGCGCTGCTCGTGGGCCCGGCACCCCCCGACCCGCTCGACCCGCTCGTGCTGCTGCCGCCACCACAGGCGGCCAGCACCGTCGAGGCCGCGACGGCGATGCCGACGGCCGAAACTGATCTGGTCGATTTCCTCATCGATTCTCCTTGGGCTTGCGTGGCACGCACCGACGGCGTGATCCCTCGAGAGGGCTCCTCCGTGAAAAATATTGACACAGATCGGCTGCGTACAGGAGAAAATCACCAGTCGAACCGAAATCGTTATCTAATCACCCGCATCGGTGTCGTGGATGACCGCGCGCAACTGCTGCCAGCGTGGCCCGAGATTGGCCTCCCACCCGCGGTCGGTCGGGTGGTAGTAGTCGGCGCGCCCCTGCAGATCGTCGGGCAGGAACTGCTGCGGCCCGACGCCGGCCGGCTCGTCATGGGTGTAGCGGTAGCCGTCGCCGTGCCCGAGCGCCTCCGCCCCGGCATACCCGCTGCCACGCAGGTGAGCCGGCACCGCCCCACCGCGCCCGTCGCGCACGTCGGCCAGCGCCGCGTTGATCGCTCGATAACTCGCGTTGGACTTCGGCGCGACGGCGTTGTGCACGACGGCCTGACCCAGGATGATCCGGGCCTCGGGCATGCCGATCTGGGCGACCGCGTGCATCGCCGCGACGGCGGTCTGCAGGGCGGTGGGGTCCGCCATGCCGACGTCCTCGCTGGCGGCGATGACGATGCGGCGCGCGATGAAGCGTGGGTCCTCCCCCGCCTCGATCATGCGAGCCAGGTAGTGCAAGGCGGCGTCGACGTCGCTGCCGCGCATCGACTTGATCAAGGCGCTGGCGACGTCGTAGTGCTGGTCGCCCGCCCGGTCGTAGCGCACGGCCGCCGTCGCCATCGCCTGCTCGACGTGCGCGAGAGTGATGTCGACCGGCTCGTGCCCTCCGGACGCGTCGAGCGCGACCCCGGCGGCGGCCTCGAGCGCGGTCAGTGACCTGCGCGCGTCGCCTTGGGCCATGCGCACCAGATGGTCACGGGCGTCGGCGGCCAGGGTCATCACGCCGCCCAGACCCCGATCACTGGTCACGGCGTCGTCGACGAGCGCAGCCACGTCGTCGTCGCCCAGGGCGGTGAGTCGGACCAGGACCGACCGGGACAGCAGGGGCGCGATGATGCTGAACGACGGGTTCTCCGTCGTGGCGGCGACCAGGACGATCAGGCGGTTCTCGACCCCGGGAAGCAGGGCGTCCTGTTGCGCCTTGCTGAACCGGTGGATCTCGTCGAGGAAGAGCACCGTCATCCGGCCATAGAGGTCCCGGTCACGCGCCGCCTGCTCCATCACGGAGCGCACGTCCTTGACCCCGGCGTTGATCGCGGACAGTTCGACGAAGCGGCGACCCTCAGCACCGGCGATCAGATGGGCGAGCGTGGTCTTGCCCGTCCCCGGGGGTCCCCAGAGAATCGCCGAGAGCGGACCGGCGGCTCCCCCGGCGCCCTCGACGAGCCGGCGCAGCGGACTGCCGGGGCGCAGCGCCTCCTGCTGTCCGCGCACCTCGTCGAGGCTGCGGGGACGCATCCGCACGGCCAGCGGCGGTAGCCCGGCGTCATCGTCTACGCCGGCCGCTCCGGCAGCTGTGGCGTGAGTGGCGCGCTGGGCCCGCCCGGCGGAGAAGAGATCATCGGGTGCGTCGGACACGCCCACCACGCTATCCGGCGCCCACCCTCCGCGAGAAGTCACTCCGCCCCGCCGAGTGGTGCCTCCGCGCCGCCGAGTGGTGCCTCCGCACCGCCGAGTGGTTACTCGGGTGCAGTGGACAAGCGGGTACCTGAGACGCTAGGAGTCGTGTCCACGACGTACGACCTGCACCGCGTGGAGTCCCGCGCGCATCTGCTCGACCTCACCGACCACGATCCTTTCGTCGCGCACGATGTGCCCCGGCAGTCCTACGAGACCGCGTGGGTCGCCGGGCACGCCGTCGCGATCTTCCGGATGCGCCAGTCCGGCACCCAACGCGGCATCAGTGTGGTCGGGCCGGCGGACGACGAAGCGGTGCTGTTGCGGCAGTTGCCCAGCGTCGTCGACCTCAGGGACATCGACACCATCAGCGTCGACCGCGACCGCCTCGCGCTGCTGACCCGCTCCTTCGACGGCAGCGGGTGGTCGTGCGGCCCCGGCGGCGACTGGGACTGGTTGTGGACCACGACCGAGCCCCCGAGGATCTCGCAGGAAGACGATCTCGCCCTTCTGGACGACCTCAGGGATGCACCAGACGTCCTGGCGCTGAACGAGATCGGCAATCCGAGCGCCGAGTCCCAACCCGGCGAGGGGCGCAGCGAGCGATGGGTCGGACTGCGCGAGGGAGGCGCCCTGGTCGCCGCGGCGGCGATGCAACGCACCGCCGGCGGCATACCGCACCTGGCCGGTATCACCGTGGCGCCCACGCACCGCGGCCGACACCTCGGCCTGGCGATGACCGCGGCCTTGACCCGGTATGCCGTGCGCACCGAGGGGATCTGTTCGCTCGGGATGTATGCCGACAACGACGTCGCCCGCGGCCTCTACACCAGGCTGGGCTATCGCGTCGCTCACGCGTGGGCGTCACGCCGCCTGACTCCCGCCGACTCCGAAGGAGGTGCGGCATGACGCGTCGACCCCTCATCGGCGTCGCCCCGCGATATCTCGCGGGCGACGACAGCCCCGTCGACCGGATCGCCGCGTCACGCACGGTCACCCGCGCCGTCCGCGACGCCGGTGGCATGCCCGTGGTGCTGAGCGGTGAGGACGAGAACCAGGCCCGCGCCGACCTGGACACGATCGACGGCCTGCTGATGCCCGGCGGCGGCGACTCCGATCCGGCGCTCTACGGCGAACCGGACCGGCATCCGTTGTTGCGTCTGGTGCCACCGCTGCAGGACTCCGGCGACATCGCCCTCATCCGCGAGGCCATCGCCCGACGTATGCCGACGCTGGCCATCTGCCGCGGCATGCAGACGGTCAACATCGCGCTCGGCGGCAGCCTGGTGCAGCACCTCGAGCCGGGAAGCGTCGAGCACTGGGACAGTGTGCATCCGGTCGACATCACCGCACCGGACTCGCTCACCTCGTCGGTGGTCGGACCGCTCTCGCTGATGGGGCGCAGCTTCCATCAGCAGGTCGTCAAGCAGCTCGGTTCCGACCTGCGCATCACCGCGCGCACGTCGGACGGTCTGGTCGAGGCGATCGAGCACACCCGCGCGCCGCTGCTCGGCCTGCAATGGCACCCCGAGCTCGAGGCGCCGGGCTGCCCCCGCCGACTCGAGCCCTTCACTTGGCTGGTCGACGCGGCGCGCAGCCGCCCCATAGCGTCGGAGAGGATGGCCCCATGAGCGACTACGACGACGCGATGAAGCTGGTCGGCTCCGACGACGGCCCGTTCGTGGCGAATCTGTCCGAGGACTGGGCGATCGGTGGGGCGGTCAACGGCGGCCTGCTGATGGCCCTCTCCGCGGAGGCCGCCGGCAGGTCGGCACCACGGACCGGCGGGCACGGCGACCCGATCAGCTACAGCGGCGTCTTCCTCTCTCCCGCCGGCGAGGGGGAGCTCACCATCACCCCCGAGATCCTGCGCACCGGTCGGTCGATGACCACCGCGCAGGTGCACACCACTCAGGACGTCGACGGCCGACCGATCGAGCGCACCCGGGGCCTGCTGACACTCGGAGACCTCGACAGGTATGCCGAGCCCGTGCTCAAGAGCACGCGGCCGCCTCAGATGCCCCGACCCGACGACTGCCCCGGCACCGCGGACGCGCCGCCCACGCCTCTCACCGAGTCCGGGTTCATCAAGCGGTTCGACGTGCGCCTCGACCCCGCCACCGTCGGCTGGGCGCTCGGCGAGCCGAGCGGGCGAGGCGAGCTGCGCGGGTGGCTGCGGTTCGCGGACGGGCGCGACTTCGACGCGCTGTCCCTGCTGCTCGCGCTCGACTCGTTCCCGCCGGTCGCCTTCGACTTCGGCTCCCACGGATGGGTGCCCACCGTGGAGTTCACCGGATACGTGCGTGCCCACCCTGCCCCGGGGTGGTTGCAGATGCGTCTGTCCACCAGCACCGTCGCCGGCGGGTTGCTCGAGGAAGATGCCCAGATCTGGGACAGCACCGGGCGCCTCGTCGCGCAGTCCCGTCAGCTCGCGTCGGCCCGATTCGCCTGAACGGGGCGCGCTCGGCCCCACCTCTCAAGGCAGGCCGTAGCCGGCCACCAGCGACCGCAGGCCCTCCGCCCCGAGCGCCGGGTCGTGCCGCTCAGCGGCCAGCCCGAAGTGTCGCGCTGCCGCGACGTTTGCGCTCGAGTCGTCGACGAGGAGCACCTGAGCCGGCTCCAGGTCGAGGAAGGCCAGCACGGCCTCGAAGAATGCAGCCGCCGGCTTGGCGACCCCGAGCTTGCAGGAGTAGAAGGCACCGTCCATGTGCTCGGCATACGGTAGGCGGGAGCGCATGACGTCGCGGCGCACGTCCTGTTGATTCGTCGCGAGGAAGCATCGCACCCCGCCGGCGCGCACCTCGTCGACCAGGCTCAGGGCCCGCGTGTCGACGTCGATGCGCTCCCAGCACGCCACGATGTCGGACGGATCGGCCGTCAGGCCACGTGCCGAGACGACCTCGGCGACCACGTCGCGGAATGATCGCTGCCCCGTGAGACAAGGACGTTCGGCCGCGAACAGGTCCTCGACGAGTTCCTCGCCGCCGTAGGCCGTGAGACGCTCGCGCCAGCCCGGCGCGGCGGTCTGCAGGACGCCGTCGGCATCCCACAGCACCGCGCCGGGCGGGCCCGCGTCCATCAGCTCTGCTTCGGGTTGATCTCGGGGGAACCCTGCGACGCGGGCGCCTTCGCCTCGGGCTTCGCGTCGACTCCGGCCTCCTTGCGCTGTGCCGGCGTGATCGGCGCCGGTGCCGCGGTCAGCGGGTCGTAACCGCCGCCGGACTTCGGGAAGGCGATGACCTCGCGGATCGACTCGAACCCGCCGAGCAGTGCGCAGATGCGGTCCCAGCCGAAGGCGATCCCGCCGTGCGGCGGTGCGCCGAAGGCAAACGCGTCGAGCAGGAAGCCGAACTTCTCCTGCGCCTCCTCGTGCGTCAGGCCCATGACGTCGAACACCCGCTCCTGGATGTCCTTGCGGTGGATACGGATCGAGCCACCAC
>CAZMLG010000113.1:0-10413 GCA_964566985.1 uncultured Intrasporangiaceae bacterium | reverse complement strand
AGCGAGCCGGGGGATTTTCGGTCGCGGGCATCACTGCCTCCTGCAGGTTCTGGCCCTCACACTACAAGCGGCGCCAGTTGCCGTATGCCGATCGGCTTCCGGACGCCCGGGCGTTGCCGCCCGTCGGTCGATTCCGAGGACGATCAGTACGGATCGTAAGCGTACTCATACGGCGAATTGTACTGCGTTGTCTCGCGAATGAACGGATCGCCTGTTCAGGCCCGGAGTCGGATCGGCTATCGGAGTAGCGAGTCCAGCAGTTGGATGTCGGGCTCATCGTGGGGTCTCGGGTCGTAGTCCGTGATGACCATTCGCGACACGCGGCGTCACCGACGCGGCGACTCGTAGGCGACCTCACGCATCGGGTGCGGCCGGGCAACCGCGGTGTGCCGATTGAATGGAGTGTGCTTGAGGGCGTCAACGGCGACCCCATCTCGACGTTCGTCCGATCAGCACCGCCACGATCAGTGAGACTGGAAGGGATCAACGGTCCCCTGTGAAGGAACCATCGACGTGCTCTGCGCGGTACCTGCCGGGCACGCCTGCTCGACGTCAGCGTGGTGCCGGGGGCAGCACGTCGACGTGGAGGGGGTCGCAGGTCGCGATGAGCCAGTCCAGGCCGGGTCCGGTCTGGAAGATGCGGGCGAAGGTGACGTCTTGGGCGACCGCGTCGGCGCAGCGGTCGCCGAAGAGGACCACGGCCCGGGTGTCGTTGCACTTGCGGGAAGTCCACGTGAGCCCATCGAAGCCTGCCGCGTGAGCGGCTTGCGCCCACCGCACGGTGTGCGGGTAGTCGCTGGCGTCGGTGTCGGTGACGTCGCGGGCCTCGGCCCTCAGGCGGCGTAGTCCGAGCCCCCGCAGGCTTGCCAGGTGCAACTCACGTGTGACGACGACCATCCCCATCACCTTGTCGGCATACCTGGCGTAGGGAAGGATGCCCCCCGTGGCGGGGATGTCGTGCAGCAGCGACTCCGCGAGGGCCGCCTGTTCGGTGTCGGCGGCGTACAGAACCGACACCACGGGATCGCCGAAGAACGCGAACCGGGTCCTGCTACCGACCCCCGGGTTGAACTCGGTCACCGTCCGGGTGTTGCTGTGCACCCGGTAGAGCCGCTGCCCGACAGGGAGCGGGTCGTCGGCGGCGTCGAACGGGTCCGGTGGCAGGCTCGGGCTCACCAGGAGACCCCGAAGGACTCCTTGGCCACCTCCAACAACCGGTCCGGATCCTCGATCACGTCTACGGGACGCTGCCCGGCCAGGTAGGTCGTGGGAGACACCAGCCACTCGATCAGACTTGTCTCGTCCCACCCGTGCTCGCGCGCCACGGTCAACAGTGCAGCAATGACCGGGCGGATCCCGGCCGAGTCGAACTGAAATCCGGGATACAACAGGTAACGGCCTCGGCGCAGCGCGAGGAGCCTCCGCTCGGTGTGGGCCGCCGTCGCCGCATTTCGCCGCGCAACCGCACGAGACCCCATGCGGTCGGCAGCCTCGCGGCTGGTGAGCAGCCCGAACTCCGCCTCGATCCGGCCGTACAGGTTCTGTTGGGCCTGCACGGCTCGTGCCAGTGGCGGCGACGCCGTCAAGTGTGCGGCATGGATCGCATCCCCGAGGGCGGCCACGTTCCGCCGTGTCTGTTCGAGGTCACCGGCTACGGCCGATACGGCGTCGGTCATGTCTGCCGAAGGCCCGGCCACGTCAGTCATGACAACCTCCTATCCATCCGTAGTGCGATCCATGCATATCAGTCTATCGCACGACACGCACCATCAATCGGTAGTGTCGAACCATTGGCCCCAGAACAGCTGCGCCGGTTGGAGCCCGAGCCGCCCGGCATGAGTGACGATCGCCGGACGCCGGCGGATAGTGTGCGGACGTGACCACTTCATCCGTGCAGGCCCTGTCCAACGCTCCTGTGATCGCCCACGTCGAGCGGGGCGGCTTCATCGAATCCGTGCACCGCGGCGTCGCCGTCGTCACGGCTCCCGACGGTCGGGTGGTGCGCCAGGTCGGCGACGCTCTGGCACCGTGCTTCCCGCGCTCGTCCAACAAGCCGATGCAGGCGCTCGGGATGCTCCGCGCCGGGCTCGATCTCGACGGGGAGTTGCTCGCGCTCGTGTGCGCCAGCCACTCGGGTGAGGACTTCCACCGGGAGGGGGTCCGGCGCATCCTCGAGGGAGCCCGCCTGTCCGTCGACGACCTGCAGAACACCCCGGACCTGCCGCTCGACGAGCAGGCGCGAGATGCCTGGTTGGCGGCGGGACACGGCCGCGAGTCGATCGCGCAGAACTGCTCCGGCAAGCACGCCGGCATGCTCGCGGCCTGCGTGGCTGCGGGGTGGGATACCGCGACCTACCGCGATCCGGAGCACCCTCTCCAGCAACTCATCGCGCAAACGCTCTCCGAGTTCGCCGGTGAGACACTGGCCGCCGTCGCGACCGACGGGTGCGGCGCGCCGGTCATGGCGATCTCCCCGACCGGGCTGGCGCGCGCCTTCGGGCGCATCGCCGCCGCACCCGACGGCACCGACGCGGGACGCATCACCCGCGCGATCCGCGAGCACCCGGAATACCTGGGTGGCACCCGCCGCGACGTGACCGCGCTGATCCGCGGTGTCGACGGGCTCATCGCCAAGGACGGCGCCGAGGCGGTGTATGCCGTGGGGCTGGCGGACGGCCACGGGCTCGCCGTCAAGATCGCCGACGGCGGGGCGAGGGCGCGTGCCGTGGTGATGGCGCGGCTGTTGCGCGGCCTCGGGATCGAGGCGGACGTGTTGGATGATCAGGTGACGGCCACCGTGCTCGGCCACGGAGAGCCCGTCGGCTCGGTGACGCCGGTGGGGCTGTAATGCGGGCGGTGCTGCAACGCGTGACGCAGGCATCGGTCACCGTCGGCGACGAGGTCGTCGGCCGGATCGACCGGCCCGGACTGCTGGCGCTCGTCGCGGTCACGCACGACGACGGCGCCGACCAGGTCGCCGCCATGGCGCGCAAGATCGCCCAGCTGCGCATCCTCGACGGTGAGCAGTCGGTGCTCGATGCGCGGGCCGCGGTGCTGGTCGTCTCGCAGTTCACGCTCTACGGCCGCACCACCAAAGGGCGGCGCCCGTCCTGGAGCGACGCCGCGCCGGGGCCGGTCGCCGAACCGCTCGTCGACGCGGTCGCCCAGGCACTGCAGGAGATGGAGATCGAGGTGGCCACCGGCCGGTTCGGCGCCATGATGGAGGTCTCCCTGGTGAACGACGGCCCGTTCACTCTCATCGTGGACGTCTGACACGTCATACACGCCGCTCGCCCACTCGAAGTGACCACTCGGCGGGGCGAACGCACCACTCGCGTGTCCTAACCCACCACTCGCGTGTCCTAACCCACCACTCGGTGGGGCGGAGTGACTACTCGACGGGCGGGAGCGGGGGTGGGGTGAGCGCCGGAGTGGCCTCCAGCAGCGCCCGCATCTCCTGCAGCGACCGGTCGAGCTGCACGTCGCGGCCCGCCGCGCGATCCTGCGGCGACACCGGCACCTCGATGTCCGGATCGACGCCGTGATTCTCCACGCCCCAACCGAACTCCTCGAACCAGAATGCGAACCGCGGCTGGGTGACCACCGTTCCGTCGACCAGCGCGTACCGCCCGTCGATGCCGACCACGCCACCCCAGGTGCGCGTGCCGACCACCGGGCCCAGCCCCAGTGAACGCACGGCGGCGGTCACGATGTCGCCGTCCGAGCCGGCGTGCATGTCCGTCACCATGACCAGCGGGCCGCGCCGGGCATCCGCCGGGTAGGACGTGTGGTGCCAGTGGCGCGCGGTGTCCCAGCCGATGATCTTGCGTGCCAGCTTCTCCACGACCAGTTGAGAGGTGTGGCCACCGGAGTTGCCGCGCACGTCGACGATCAGCCCGTCGCGGCCGACCTCGGTGCGCAGGTCGCGATGCAACTGCGCCCAGCCGCCGGAGACCATGTCGGGGATGTGCAGGTAGCCGATCGCCCCGTCGGTCTGCTCGTGCACGTAGCGGCGACGATCGTTCACCCAGTCCTGATAGCGCAGCGGCAGATCCGTGCCCAGCGGGACCACGGCGACGCGGCGCGGGCCGCCGTCGCCGGCGGGCTCCAACGTCAGCTCCACCGCCTTGCCGGCCGACCCGAGCAGCAGCGCCTCCGGTGGCCGGGTGCGCGATACCGAACGGCCGTCGACCGCGGTGATCGCGTCCCCGACCCGAGCGCCGACCCCCGGTGCGAGCAGCGGCGAGCGAGCCTGGGGCTCGGAGGATTCGCCCGGCACGATCCGGTCGATGCGCCACCGGTCGCCGTCGAAGGTCAGGTCGGCACCGAGCAGCCCCTGCCCGGTGCCCGCCTCGGGCTCGCCAGGTTTCGGTATGCAGTAGGCGTGCGACGAGCCGAGCTCGCCCTGCATCTCCCAGATGAGGTCGATCAGGTCGTCGTGCGTGGCCAGCCGCTCCAGCAGCGGCACGTAGCGATCGCGTGCCCCGGCCCAGTCGACGCCGCCCATGTCGGCCCGCCAGTAGTGGTCGCGCATGAGGCGCCACGCCTCGTGGAACATCTGCGTCCACTCCTGGGGTGGATCCACCTCGATGCGCACCCGCGACAGGTCGACGGTGATGTTGTCCGGCGCGTCGTCCTCGACCTTCCGCGCCGACGGCAGTACCCGCAGGGACGCCTTGTCGCCCACCAGCAGCCGTGTGCCGTCGCCGGTCGCACGGACCGAGTCGGCCGCCTCGGCCAGCACGTCGACCCGGCCACTGGCCAGGTCGAGCCGCTCCAGGGTCGGGCGGGTCGGTTCGTCACCGACGTGGGCCAGGTCGCTGCCCAGCTCGCCGTGCGGTGGCACGCGCAGCCAGACGAGCCCGCCCTCGACGGCCTGCAGGTCGGCATACCGCGCCGCGGGCACGGGCGCCGGCACGATCCGCTGGTCCAGGCCCTCCACGTCGACCCGGACGGTCGGGGTCGGCTTCCGGGAGGGCTCCTGCCCGGAATTCGGCGTCTCGCCGGCACCGGCGTCGTCACCCGGGACCTGCCCACCCGGCACCGGGCGCCCGCCGACCAGCGGGTCGAACGGCGACGGGGTGTCCGCCGCCAGCGGCACCAGCATCGGGCGGCAGCCCCCGGGGAAGGACAGATCGAACACGACGGAGTCATAGACCGGGTCCAGGCTGCGGATCGACAAGAACGCCAGATGCTTCCCGTCGGGGGTGAAGACCGGTGCGGTGTCGGTGAAGCGCAGCGGCGTCACGTCGAACGGCTCGGCACCCACCTGCCCGACCTCGACCATCCGGATGTGCCGCAGCGGCTCCACCCCGGGCGCCGACCACGCGAGCCAGCGCGAGTCGGGCGAGAACGCGAGCCCCGACAGGTCCCCGTAGGCCGTCGTGTCCACCTCGGTCGGCGTCACGGGTTCGGTGCCGGTCGTGTCGACCAGCAGCAACCGGCCGTCATGGGTGGCCAGCGCGAGCCGGTGGCCGTCCGGCGAGCCGGCCATGTCGAGGACCCGGCCGACCTGACCCGCGGCGACCAGGGTGCGTCGCCCGGTGCCATCGGAGCGGCCCACCTCGAGGGCGTCGTCGCCGTCCGCATCCGTCACCCACGCGAGCCGGCCGTCGTCACCCAGCTGCGTCGGCATGCGGCGACGCACGCTCGAGTCGTCGGCCAGAGCGGCGGCCGGGCCGTCGCGGTGGGTGACCCAGACGATCCGGCCGCGCACCTCGACCGCCGACGCCACACCCTCCCGGTCGGTGGACAGGTGCTCCAGGGCCTTCGCGTCGACCGTCACGTGGTGGCGGCGCAACCCCGCCCGCGCCCCGGTCAACCGGATCTCCAGCGGCCGCGGCGAGGCGCCCGGCGCCAGCGAGTCGAGCAGGTGCACCCGCCCGCCGCTGACATAGACCACCCGGTGCCCGTCGGTGCTCGCGTGCCGCGCATACAGCTCGTGGTCGGTATGCCGTGTCAGGCGGCCCGCATCCGGCTCGCCGTCCGCGGGGGTGCTGAAGATCTGCCCGCGTCCCTCGTGGTCGGACACGAAACCGAGGCGCTCGCCGCCGTCACCCGTCGTCCACAGCGGGGACACCAGCCCGGATTCCAGCGACTCCAGGATGCGGTCGAAATGCCCGTCACCGGTGGCGTCCCACCACAACTGCGCCGCCGTGCCACCGCGATAGTGCTTCCACCACGCGGGCTCGGCCGTCGTGGTGGTCGACAGCAGCACCCCGCCCTCGACCCCGCCGGTGGGGGAGAGCGCCAGATCGTGAGCCCACCCCAGCGGCAGCCGCCGGATCGGACCGCCGTCGACCGGCACGGCATACACGAACATGCGGCTGCGGTCGGCCTCGCCCGCGCTGCTGACCACCAGCACCTCGTCGTCGGACGCCCAACCCCGCACGGCCGTGCCGGCACGGCCCCAATACGTCAGCCGCCGCGGTGCACCGCCGTCGATCGGCGCGACATACACCTCCTGCGCGGGGCCGCGGGTCGTCGACCAGGCGACGAGTGTGCCGTCGGGGCTGATGCGGGGCGACTGTGTCGGCAGGTGGTCACTGGTGACTCGGGAGGCTCGGCCGCCGGCCGCGTCGACCGTCCAGACGTCGTCGTCGGCGACGAACACGACCTGGTCTGCGCGCACGTGCGGGAACCTCAGATAGGTGTCGATGCTCACCTGACCGACACTAGTTCCCCGGCGTGGGCCGTGACAGCGGTTCGCGCGACCCGATCGGCGCGCCGGCCCGCCGTCACGGGCGGAGGGAGGACGGCGCGTGCGGTGGAGGTTAGGCTGGATGCATGATCCCCTCCACGGTGTGGCAAGTGCAGAGCACCATCGCGATGGTGCTCGGTATCGTGCTGTTCGCGATGGAGGTCTTCGCGTTCATCGAAGCCGTGCGGCCGCGGGCCGAGGCCTACGTCGCGGCCGGGAAGCTGACCAAGCCCGTGTGGTGTGCGATCACCGCGGTGTGCGCGGTCGTCGGGTTCTTGACGCTGTTCAACCCGCTCAACCTGTTCGGGGTGCTTGCCGTGGTCGGTGCGGCGATCTTCCTCGCCGACGTGCGCCCGGCGCTGCGGCGGATGCTCGGACACAAGCAGAGCAACCCCTTCAACCGGTGGTGATCGCGACCTCCGGCAGGCGCACCAGCCTGCTGCCGACGGCCGAGGGCAGCCTTGAATACCTGTGCACCGGCTCGGGTGACCCGACGACGATCTTCGCGCACGGTCTCGCCGGGTCGATCGACACGACGCGTCCGTTCGGCTCTGCCGTGGTCGGCACTCGCGCGTTCTTCCACTTCCGCGGCCACGGCGCCTCCTCGTCACCCGAGTCGCCCTGGACGTATGCCGCGCTCGCGGCCGAGTTGCGTGCCGTCACCGACCACGTCGGGGCCACCCGCGCCCTGGGGGTCAGCATGGGGGCGGGCGCGCTGTGCCACCTGCTCGAGCAGGATCCCGGACGATTCGACCGGATCGTCATGGTGATCCCGGCCGTCCTGGACACGCCGCGCACCGACAGCGCGCTCGAGCGGCTGGTCCGCATGGGCGAGTTCGCCCAGGATCGCGACGTCGACGGCGTCTTCGACCTCATGCTGCAGGAACAGCCGGCGCCCATGCGCGAGCGCCCGGCCGTCCGGTCGTGGTGCCGCACCCAGGCGGAGACGATCGTGCGCACCGACGTCAGCCGGGCTCTGCGCACGATCCCGCACGAAGTGGCGATGCGCGACCGAGAGGCGTTGCGCGGCATACGTGCCCCGATGCTGGTGCTCGCCCAGGAGGAGGACCCGGCGCATCCCGTCGCGGTCGCCGAGGAGATCGGTCGACTCGTCCCGGGCGCGACGGTCGAGGTGCTGCCGCCCGGCGGGATCCTGTGGTCGCACCGGGCGAAGGTGCGCACCCTGGTGGGAGAGTTCTTCTCATGAGGGCGACCGTGCTGCACGGACCTCGCGACGTGCGCCTGGACACCGTGCCGGACCCGACGATCCTCGATGACACCGACGCCATCGTGCGGATCGTCGCAGGATGCGTGTGCGGGTCCGACCTGTGGGGCTACCGTGGGATCAACGAATTCCACGGCCCGAGACGGATCGGCCACGAACTGGTCGGCGTCGTCGAGGAGGTCGGATCCGCCGTGCGCAGCCTGAGCGCCGGCGATTTCGTGATCGCACCGTTCAAATACTCCGACAACACCTGCCCGCACTGCCAGGTCGGGATGCAATCGTGTTGCGCGCACGGCGGCGTGATCGGCACCGTCGATGCAGACGGCCGCCAGGCCGACGGCGGGCAGGGTGAATACGCCCGTGTGCCGCTCGCCGACGGCACCCTCGTGACGGTGCGTGGCCACGACACCCGCATGATCCCGTCCCTGTTGGCGCTCTCGGATGTCATGGCCACCGGATGGCACGCGGCGGTGGCCGCCAACGTGCGCGCCGGTGACACAGTCGTCGTCGTGGGCGACGGGGCGGTCGGCCTGTGTGCCGCCCTGTCGGCGCACGTGATGGGCGCCGCTCGGCTGATCGTCATGTCGCGCCACGACGCGCGGCGCCGACTGGCCACCGAGTTCGGCGCGACCGACCTGGTGGGCGCGCGCGGGGCTGACGGCGAGGCCGAGGTCCTGGAGTTGACCCATGGGGTCGGTGCGGACGCCGTGCTGGAGTGTGTCGGCACCAAGGAGTCGATGGATACCGCGCTGTCGGTCGCCCGGCCGGGCGCGACGGTCGGGTATGTCGGGGTGCCCCACGGCGTCGATCTGCCGGTGCCGCAGATGTTCAGTCGCAACGTCGGTGTCGCCGGTGGCGTGGCGCCGGTGCGTCAGTACCTCCCGAGGCTGCGGGACGCCGTGCTGTCCGGTCAGATCGCTCCGGGCAAGGTCTTCGACCTGGAGCTTCCGCTCGACGAGGTCGCGGAAGCCTACGCCGCCATGGACGAACGTCGCGCGATCAAGTCCCTCCTGTGGGTGAGCGAGCCGTGATGTATCGCCTGACGCCGGAGGTGATGCACTACGCGTGGGGATCGCACGAGACGCTGGCCACCTTGACGGGTCGGGAGGCGCCGACCGCCGCGCCGGAGGCGGAGCTGTGGATGGGTGCCCACGAGCACGCGCCCAGCGGCGTCGAGGTCGACGGCCGGCAGACGACGCTCGACCGGTTGGTCGCCGAGCGCCCCGAACTGCTCGGGGGATCCCGCGCTCGGGCATTCGACGGGCGACTGCCCTTCCTGCTCAAGATCCTTGCGCCGCAGCAGCCGTTGTCGATCCAGTGTCATCCGGACGCACGGCAAGCGCTCTCCGCGGATCCGGGAACCTATGCGGATCGGTGGCCGAAGCCGGAGGCATGGCTTGCGGTGACCACCTTCGAGTTCTTCGCCGGGATGCGGACCATCGAGCAGATGCGCTCCCTGGCGTCCGATCTCGGCGCGCCCGGCCTGATACGGAGTGTGGAGGCGGTCGGAGCTGCTGCGCGGCCGATGCACGCGCTGCTGTCGGATCTGCTTCATCTGGAACCAGACGCCCGGGTCGCGCTGGTGCGCGAGGTGGTGGCGGCATGCCGCGGTGCGCGAGCGTGCGGAGACGGCGCGGCTGCCGTGATCGCACGTTTTGCAGACCACTATCCCGATGACATCGGATTGGTCGTGTTGTTGCTCATGCGCCACCGGATCATCGAACCCGGCTCGTACGTCTTCGTGCCCGCCGGGATTTTGCACACTCCGGTCAGTGGGGCGGTCGTGGAGATCCTGGCGAATTCCGACAATGTCGTGCGAGCCGGATTGACTCCCAAAGAGATCAACATCGAGGAGTTGTTGCGCATCGTCGATCCCGACAGGGTCATGAGGCCGGCCGACCCGGACGTTTGTGGGTCCGTGCGCACCTATCCGACGGGCGTCCCGTATTTTCGGCTCCACACGGTCCATCCCGGGCACGATGGTGGCCGGCACGTCGCCGTGCCGGGGTCGAAAAGCCCGCGAATTCTTCTGGCATTGCACGGTCCTGTAACGATATACGGGAGCTCGGGTGCGCTGTTGCTGGCGAGCGGCGAGTCGTGTTTCATCGGCGCTGACGAGGGAAGGATCGAGGCGGATGGCGCAGGGCAACTCTTCGTCGCGACCACGCCTGAATCGTCATCGGTGTAGGCGTTTCCCTCGGCCGATCGAGCAGCCGAGCCGACTACGTCACCCCCGCCGGCCGATCGAGTAGTCGAGCCGACTACGTCACCCCCGCCGGCCGATCGAGTAGTCGAGATGATTACGCATCCCTACCGGCTGATCGAGTAGTCGAGCCGCTAGGCGAGATGTATCGAGATCTGTTCAGGCACAGCGGTGCTCGGCTATCGTGGCCGGTGCGGCGGGTTTCGATACGCTCGCGCCGCTTGAGTTCACTACTGACCGGAAAGTAACCGGCTGGTCGAGTAGGCGAGCCCCCAGGGCGAGCCG
>CAZMLG010000112.1:0-10441 GCA_964566985.1 uncultured Intrasporangiaceae bacterium | reverse complement strand
TCGAGGGTGGCGTCGTTGTCGACCTTGCCGTCGGCGTCGAGTACACCGCAGTGTCCGTGCGACGTGAACTCGTCGAGGCACAGGTCGGCCATGACGACGGTCCGATCACCGACGGCATCCCGCAGCCGGCGCAGGCCGACATTGAGTATGCCGTCCGGATCGGTTGCGCCCGAGCCGATCTCGTCGCGTTCCTGCGGCACGCCGAAGAGCATCAGCCCGCCGACGCCGGCGTCGACGGCCTCGACCGCCGCCTTCTCCAGAGAGTCGAGCGTGTGCTGAACGACGCCGGGCATCGACGCAAGCGCGACGGGCTCGGTGGCACCCTCCTTGACAAACATCGGCAGGACGAGATCGGCCGGATGCAGCCGCGTCTCGGACACCAGTCGACGCATCGCCGGGGTCTGACGCAACCGGCGGGGTCGCTCGATCAGGCTCACGCTCAGGCCTTGGCCTTGCGCCGCGACGACGACTTCTTGCGCTCGCTGGGGCGGCGGACCGGCTCTCCGGCCTCGTGCGCCGCGAGCGCCAGGCCGTGACCGTATCCGGCCAGCGCGTCGACGAGCGCGACGGCCGACGGCTCGGTCGCCATGACGTCGACCCGCAGGCCGTGCTCCTCCGCCGTCTTGGCGGTGGCCGGGCCGATGCACGCGACGACCGTGGTGGCGTGCGGCTTGCCGGCGATGCCGACGAGGTTGCGCACGGTCGAGCTGGAGGTGAAACACACGGCGTCGAACCGGCCGGTCTTGATGGCCTCGCGCACCTCCGGGGCGGGCGGTGCGGCACGCACGGTGCGGTAGGCCGTGACATCGTCGACCTCCCAGCCCATCTGCTCCAGCCCGGCCACGAGAGTCTCGGTCGCGATGTCGGCACGCGGCAGGAAGACCCGGTTGATCGGGTCGAGGACCTCGTCGTATTCCGGCCAGGCCTCCAGCAGCCCCTTGGCGGACTGCTCGGTGGTCGGCACCAGGTCGGGCTCGAGACCCCAGGCACGCAGCGAGTCGGCCGTGACTCCGCCGACGGCGGCGACCTTCAGGCCGGCGAACGCCCTGGCGTCCAGACCGAATTCGATGAACTTCTCGCGCACGGCCTTGACCGCGTTGGCGGACGTGAAGCCGATCCACTCGTAGCGCCCGGTGACCAGGCCCTTGATGGCCCGCTCCATCTGCTGCGGCGTCCGCGGCGGCTCGACACTGATCGTCGGCACGATGTCGCTGGACGACCCGTAGGACGCGAGACGCTCGATCATCGAGCCGGCCTGCTCCTTGGTCCGAGGGACGAGCACGTTCCAGCCGAACAGCGGCTTGCTCTCCCACCACGACATCTTCTCGCGCAGGTCGACCGTGCTGCCCACGACGGCCACCGCCCGCGAGGTGAGCGGGGCCCGGCTCAACTCGTCGGCGAGTGCGCCGAGGGTCATGGTGCGTGTCGTCTGCTGGATCGTGGTGCCGTGCTGGGTCAGCGCGACGGGGGTCTGCGGGTCGCGGCCGGCGTCGAGCAGGCGTCCGAGGCCGACGGCGAGCGCATCGGACTCCCCGAGCACGACCACGGTCGTCGTCGGGTCGACCGAACGGCTCCAGTCGACCTTCGCGTCTCCCGACCCGATGACGTGCACCGCGCGGGAGGTCTTGTTGGTCAGCGGGACCCCGGCGTAGGCCGGCACCGCGGAGGCGGCGCTCACACCCGGGACGACCTCGAACTGGATCCCCGCGGTGTGACACGCGGAGGTCTCCTCGGCGAGCCCGTTGAACAGGGCCGGGTCACCGTCCATCAGGCGGACGACCAAGGCCTCGTCCTTGGCCTTGCCGACCTGCTTGGCGGTCTTGACGACGAGCTTCGAGCGCGACGCCGTCGTCAGCGGCTGACCGGTCTGGCCATGACCCGCGTCGACGATCTCGGTGTCCTCGCCGATGAACGGCGCGACGAATTCCTCACGGGCGACGCGGTCGATGATCACCGCGTCCGCGCGGCGCAACAGTTCCGCGGCACGCACGGTGAGGAGGCCCGGGTCGCCCGGGCCGGTCCCGACGAAGGCGATGGCGGCCGGGATGGTGACGGTCTGATTGGTGGTGCTCACTTCTCACGCTCCACAGCGCTGGTTGGGACATGTCGGCTGATGTCGGTGGTCACGGGGTCGGCCTCACGGGAGGAGTGGGGACCGTCCCCGACGGGTGGTCGTTCACGCCCTGGCGCATCCCCTCCGGGAGGATGCAGGTCGAGGTGGTCGCCGGCGCCGTCGGCGAGCAGCATCCGTGCGAGTTCGTCGCCGAGGTGCGCTGCGCGGTCGGCCGGTCCGGTGACCGAGCGGCGCAACCCGAAGGATCCATCGACGGCACCGGCGAAGGCGCGCAGCGAGATCTCCAGCCCCCCGTCGACGTCTTCGCAGACCTGCGCGAGGGCACCGATCGGGGCGGAGCATCCCGCCTCCAAGGTGCCCAACAGTCCGCGCTCGGCGGTGATCGCGAGCCGGGCGTCGGCGTCCTCGAGGTGTTCCACGGCGGCGCGCACCTCGCTGGCGTCCTCGCGGACCTCGACGGCCAGTGCTCCTTGCCCGGGGGCCGGCAGCATCTGCACCGGGTCGAGGGTCTCGGTGATCTCCGTGTGCCGGCCCAGCCGGTCGAGTCCGGCTCGGGCGAGGACGACCGCGTCGAGCTCGCCGCGCCGCACGAAGTCGATGCGGGTGTCGACGTTGCCGCGGATCGCGTGCACCTGCAGGCCCAGCCCGAGCGCCTCGAGCTGCGCGGCGCGCCGGGGTGAGCCGGTGCCGATCCGTGACCCGGTCGGCAGCTCACCGAGGGTGAGACCGTCGCGAGCGATGAGGGCGTCGCGCGGGTCGGCGCGCTGCGGCACCGCCGCCACGGTCAATCCCGGTTCGGGCACGACGGGCAGGTCCTTCAGGGAGTGCACGGCCAGGTCCACGTCACCGTCGAGGAGGGCACGCCGCAGCGCCGCGGCGAACACTCCGGTGCCGCCCATCGATGCCAGCGGCGCGCGGGAGACGTCACCTTCGGTGACGATGTCGACGAGGTCGACGTCGTGGCCCAGAGCGGTCAGCTGGTCGGCGACCCACTGGGACTGGGTGCGTGCCAGGTCGCTGCGTCGAGTGCCGAGCTTGAGCTTCACGCAAGATCACCTCCCTTGGGGAGGCGGGAGACCCGGGATTCGTGCGGGTCCAGGTCGAACAACTGCCGCAACAGGTCGGCGACGTCGGCGCCGTTCTCGCGTCCGGCCAGCTGCTTCATCCGCACCGTCGGCGTGTGCAGGATCTTCTCGACGACCCGGTGCATCGCCAGACGCACCTCGTCCAGGTCGTGCTCCGATAGGTCGAGCCGGCCCTCCAGGCGTGCCAGTTCGGCGTCCATGACCGTCGAGGACTGCGAGCGCAGCGCCGCCACCGTCGGGATGATCGCGGCCTCGCGGCGACGCATCAGGAAGTCGGCGACCGCGCCGGTGACCAGTTCCTCGACCTGGGCGACCTGGTCGCGCTCGTCGCCCTCGACCCCGTCGCGTCCCCCGAGGGATGCGAGGTCGACGACGGTGAGGTCGTCGCGCCCGGCCAGCGCGGGGTCGACGTCGCGGGGCAGGCCCAGGTCGATCAGAACCTTGTGCCGCGACCCCTTCGGGACGGTGGCCTCCTCGATGACGTGGCCGACCGCGCCCGTGCAGGACACGACGACGTCTGCCGAGCCGATGGCGTCGACGAGGTCGCCCCAGGGGCGCCACATACCGTCGATCGCCGAGGCGAGCCGCTCGGCCTTCCCCGGTGTCCGGTTGACGATCGTGACCTCACCTGCTCCGGCGCGGCGCACGGTGTGCGCGGCCAGCCCGCTCATCGCACCCGCACCGACGACGACGGCGCGGCGCGTGGACAGGTCTCCGAGAGCGTCGCGCGCCCGGTCGAGCGCACGCTCGACCAGGGACCGGCTGACCCGGTCGATGCCGGTATCCGAGTGGGCCTGCTTGCCCACACGCAACGCCTGCTGCGCCAGTGTCGACAGCACCGGGCCGAGGTGCGCCTCGTCCTGCGCGGTGCGCAGTGCGTCGCGCAACTGTCCGAGGATCTGGCTCTCGCCGACGGCGACCGAGTCGAGTCCGGCCGCGACCGAGAACAGGTGGGCGACCGCACGGTCCTCGTAGTGGACGTAGAGGTGGTCGCGCAGCGTGTCGAGCGGCACCCCGGTGATCTGAGCCAGGGCCTCGGACACGTCGACGACGGCGCCGTGGAAGGCGAGGGCCTCGGCATACACCTCGACGCGGTTGCAGGTGGTGAGCAGCAGGTGCTCACCGATCTGTTCGGAGCGCTCCACCACGGCGGAGAACTCGCGTCCGCGATCGGGGTCGAGGACGACCTGTTCGAGCAGGTCGACCGACGCGGTGCGGTGGGACATCCCGACGACCACGAGACTCATGAGAGTGCCTCCTTCGCGTCGACGTCGAACGGCGCGTCGTCCCGGCCGCGCTGTTCATGGAAGGCGAGGATCTGCAGTTCGGTGGCCAGGTCCACCTTGCGGACCTCCACCCCGCGCGGCACCTGGAGCACGCAGGGAGCGAAGTTGAGGATGGAGTGCACGCCGATGGCCACCACACGGTCGGCGACGGCCTGGGCGGCGTCCGGTGGGGTGGCGATGACCGCGATCACCCCGGAGCCGCCGACCTGCTCGAACTCCTCGAAGCCGATGACCCGAAGCCCTGCGATGTGCGTGCCGACGACGTCCGAGGCCTCGTCGACGAGCCAGCGCACCTTGAAGCCACGCGTCGCGAATCCGCTGTAGGCCGCGAGCGCGTGTCCGAGGTTGCCCATCCCGACGATGGCCACCGACCAGTCGCGCTGCAGTCCGAGTTCCCGGGAGATCTCGTCGGTGAGGCGCGCCACGTCGTAGCCGACGCCCCGCACGCCGTAGGACCCCAGATAGGACAGGTCCTTGCGCAGCCCGGTCGACCGCACGCCGGCCGCCTGCGCCAGATCCTCGGAGGACACGACGTCGGTGCCGGCCGCCTCGAGGGCACGCAGCGCCCGCAGATAGACGGGCAACCGGGCCACGGTCGCGTCGGGGATCTCTCGGCGATCACCGAGGGCCTGGGTCATGAGTGCTCCGACTCCTCACCGTCGTGGGCAGCGCGTATACCAAATGGCTGCACCAGAGGATCTGGGACCCCCCGAGAATAGGTCTTTGTGAAGCCAGGCACAAAGTCGCGAAATCTGCCGGAAGGTGCTATACCACCCCTCGACCGGGTCGGATCACAGCCATCGAGGGCGCCGCAGAGCCCGCCGCAGCCGCCGTTCGTCGACGCTCCAGTAGTCGTGTTGCCGCCCGTCGACGAGGGTCACCGGGATCTGTTCGGCATACCGGTCGCGCAGGTCCGGGTCCTCGAGGATCGAGCGTTCCTCCCACCCGGCGCCGGTCTCGTCGGCGACCCGGGCGATGATCTCCCGCGCGTCGTCGCACAGGTGGCAGTCGGGTTTGCCGATGAGGGTGATCCGTGGCCTCCCGGCCATCAGAAGAACACCGACCGGCGCTGTCGCAACAGGTCGTGCAGCGTCTGTTGGATCGTTTCACGGACCTGGTCGGACAGGTCGAGCACGACCGTGGGGTCCTCGGCGGCGGCCGGGCCGTAGGACGTGGTCTCGATCGGCTCGCCGAACTCGATGATCCACTTGCTCGGCAGCGGGATCATGCCCAGCGGTCCCAGCAACGGGAACGTCGGCGTGATGGGGAAGTAGGGGAACCCGAGCAGCCGGGCGAGTCCGCCCAGATTGGCGATCATCGGGAAGATCTCCTCGGCACCGACGATGGAGCAGGGGACGATCGGCACCCCGGTCCGCAGTGCGGACGTGACGAATCCGCCGCGTCCGAAGCGCTGCAGGCGGTAGCGCTCCCCGAAGGGTTTGCCGATCCCCTTGAATCCCTCGGGGAAGACCAGGGCGACCTCGCCGGACCGCAGGAGACGCTCCGCGTCGGGGTTGGCGGCCAGGGTCACCCCCGACTTGCGGGCGAGTTGCCCGACGACCGGGGACTGGAAGACCAGGTCGGCGCCCAACGAGCGGACGAAACGGCGGGCCGGATGCTCGTCGTGGATCGCGACCTGCGTCATCAGGCCGTCGATCGGCAGTGATCCGGAATGGTTGGCGACCACGAGCGCACCGGAGTCCGCCGGGATGTGCTCGATGCCGCGCACCTCCACCCTGAACCACCGCTGATAGAGCGGGCGCAGCATGGGCAACCAGACGTCGGCGGTGAACTCGGGATCGAACCCGAAGTCGTCGATCTCGTAGTCACCGGTGAGGCGCCGGCGCAGGAACGCGAGGGTCTGCGCGACGCGGTGTTCCAGGTCGTCGCCCTCGAGGCCGGCGGCCGCACCGGCCGCACGCAGCGTGCCGACGAGCGCCTCGACGAGCGCCTCCGGGTCGAGCAGCGAGGACGGGTGGGTGTCGGCGGGTCGACCGGGCGAGTCCTCGGGCTCGGTCACGACCCGCAGGGTCGGTGTCGGGGCCTGCGCGGCCTGCGCGCGGATCGCGCCGCGGGACGGGCGCCGTGACGCCGACCGGGTCGCCGACGCCCGTTTGCGAGACGCCTGTCCACCCGCCGCCTTGCGGGTCGCCTTGGCCTGCGCGGCGGCCTTCCGTGCGTGCTTCTCCTCAGCCATGGTCTCCTCCCACCGCCGCCGCCTGCGGCGTGGCGACGAAGTGCCGGGCGAACGCCTCCCGGGTGCTGAGCTCGGGCTCCAGGCCGAGGTCGGCCCGCATCCGGGTCGTGTCCAGTCCGCGCCCGTAACACAGGAAATCCATCTGATCGGCGTCGAAGCGGCCCAGCCCGAGGTAGCGGGCACCCTGCTGGACCAGGCCGGCGCTCTGGGCGATCACCGGCACCGTGCGCAGCCCGGCGATCCGACAGGCCTGCCGGATGGTCAGCATCCCGTCGGCGGCGACGTTGACGATACCGGTCGCGGTGCCGCGGACGGCCAATTGCAGCGCCCGCAACGCATCGCCCAGATCGAGCAGTTGGAAGCGCCCGTCGAAGCCGATCGGCACCGGCAGCACGGGGAGCGAGAAGAAGCCCACCAGCGGGCTGCGCAGCCCCGGCCCCACGACGGGAGCAGTGCGCAGCACCAGGACGTCGGTGCCCGAGCGGCGGGCGAACCCGCGCACGTAGGTCTCCACGTCGAGCGCGTCCTTGCCGAGGCCGCCGAGCGGTCCGCGTCGGGCGGTCATGTCCTCGGTGAACATCGCCGGGTCCCGCGGCGACGACCCGTAGACGGCGGAGGACGACTTCACCACGAATCGTTCCAACGCGTCGGCCTTCTGGCAGGCGGCCAGCAGCTGCATGGTGCCGATGACGTTGATCTCCTTCTGCGACGCCCGTCCCCCCGCCTGCCGTGGCGTCGAGAGCACGCCCAGGTGCACGACGGTGTCGACCCGCTCCTGAGTCATGATCTTGCCGATCATCGGTCCCCTGATGTCGACCCGCAGGAACTGCGCACGACCGATGTCCTGCAGCGGCGGCACGACGTCGACGCCGATGATCCGCTCGATGTCGGGGTCGGCACTCAGCGCGCGCGCCGTGAGACCACCGATGATCCCGGACACCCCCGTGACGAGGACGACTCGTGGCATACCCACCTCCTGCGCGGTTCGCTGCGATTCTAGTCGTGCAGGGCGAAAAAGACGGCCCCGCCGATCAGGAGGACCGGGGCGGGGCCTTGGCCGGGCAGCGCTCGGCTACTTCTTGTTGCGACGCTGGTGACGCGTCTTGCGCAGCTGCTTGCGGTGCTTCTTCTTCGCCATGCGCTTGCGGCGCTTCTTGATGACGGATCCCATGGGTGTCCTTACTCGTCTCGAACTGATGCGGCCGTCATGGCCCGGTGGTCAGCCCACCCCCGCGGCGCCACCGGCTCCGCCGTGCGGGCGCGTCGGTGCGGCGCCGTCGATGAGGCGGCAAGCCTGTCCACGGCAGAGTACGGCATGGCAGGACCCGCGCGGAAATCGGGCAGGTCCCCGGCGACGGTCAGGCGGTCCCCATGTAGGACTGGTTGAGGTATTCGTTGACCGCCTGCTCCGGCACCCGGAAGGAGCGACCGACCCGCACGGCCGGCATCTCTCCGCTGTGCACCAGCCGGTAGACGGTCATCTTCGACACCCGCATGATGGCCGCCACCTCGGCGACGGTCATGAAGTTGACGTCGCCGACCTGATGATCCTGAGCCATAGCATCCTCTCCGGGTGACCAGACATCCCTTGGGTGCACGATAGAGGTCCCGAGCACCGCTTGGAAAGTCCAGCGCGATCTTACCGTCTTCTGTGTCCAGTCGACACGCCGTGCCGCAACACGAAATGTAGCCTAATCGAACCACATATCGAGACCGTATCGCGGAAAGAGGGCCTCCCTGGTCGCGAGAACCGCCTGATCGACCCGATCGGCCGGGTCGCATCCGGTCGCCCAGGAGCGCCACCACACCCGACCGGCCTCACTGGCCCCGTCGCCCATCAGAGTCGGGGCGACGCGGCCGTAGCGGCCGCCGACGTGGTCGCGCCAGGCCGCGGGCACCTCGGTGTCGACCGGGATCGGCCGGTGCGCCGCGATCGCGCTCAGGTGGGTCCAGGCGCGCGGCACCACGTCGACCACCTCGTAGCCGCCCCCGCCGACCGCCACCCAGCGGCCGTCGGAGACCTCGTGGGCGAGATCGTGCAGCATCTCGTAGGAGGCGCGCTGGGCGTCCACGGTGAGGGCCATGTGCGCGAGCGGGTCGGTGTAGTGCGAGTCGCAGCCCTGCTGGGTGACCAGCACGTCCGGCTCGAAGGCCCGCACCAGCGGCGGCACGACCGCGTGCAGGGCGCGCAGCCACGGCCCGTCCCCGACCCCGGCCGGCAGCGCGATGTTGCAGGCGCTGCCCTCTGCCGCCGGGCCGCCGATGTCGCCGGGGAATCCGGTGCCCGGGAAGAGCAGCCGGCCGCTCTCGTGGATCGAGATGGTGAGCACCCGCGGGTCGTTCCAGAAGACCTTCTCCACCCCGTCGCCGTGATGCACATCCACGTCGACGTAGGCGACCCGCTCGGCACCGAGATCCAACAGCCGCTGGATGCCCAGCGCCACGTCGTTGTAGATGCAGAACCCGGACGCCCGATCGGGCATCGCATGGTGCAGGCCGCCGCAGAAGTTCACGCCGTGATCGATCTCACCGGCCCACACGGCGTCACACATCGCCACCGTCCCGGCCGCGATGAGCACCGACGCGTCGTGCATCCCCACGAAGGCCGGGTCGTCATCGGTGCCGAGCCCGTAGGCCGGGTCCGCCTGAGCCGGATCGGCCGAGGCGCGCTGGACCGCGGCGATGTAGTCCGGGGTGTGGACCTGCCCGAGGAACGCGTGCGACCCGGACGGCAGCACCGGGGACACGACCTGCACGCCGGGGGCGTCGAAGATCCCGAACTCACGGGCCAGGCGGGCCGTCAGATCCAGCCGCAACGGGTTCATCGGGTGGCTGGACCCGAAGTTGTAGGCGGTCAGTTGCTCGTCCCAGACGAACCGGGTCCGAGCGGTAGCAGTCATGTCCTCAGACCATGGCGCTCGGGGTCGCGCCGGGGTCGTCGCCGAGCGGGTAGACCATCGCCATCTCGTCCTCGCTGGCGTCGCCCTCCTCGTCGGTCTCGGCGTTGCGCATCGGGCGGCGGGTGTCGGTCGGGCGGAAGCCGAAGCTGCTGGCGAAGGCGACGGCCCGGCCGTTGTCGGTGCCGACCCAATAGAGGACGAAGTCGTAGGAGTCGCTCTTGGCTTGTTCGACACCGGCCTCGACCAGCCGCCAGGCGACGCCGTGACCGCGCAGCTCGGGCATCACCCACAGCCCGAACAGTTCGCTGACCTTCTCGTCCTGGCCCTTGCGGCCCCCGACCGAGACGACACCGACGACCGCGCCGTCCTGCTCCGCGACCAGGCGGCGGGAGCGGGCCATCCGCTTGCGCCAGAAGTCCTCGTCGTAGTCCCGCTCCTGCGAGGCGGTGGCCACGAAGGCGTCGGGCGACTCCGCGAGCGCGGCCAGCCGCACGTCGCGGTATACCTGCCAGTCTTCGTCGCCGAGGGCGCGCACCGTGATGTCAGTCATGCCCCAACTCTCGCACGACGGCGACCGGTGATGTCAGCCAGTCTCCGTTTTGCCGACGCCGTCCGAGGTCAGTTTCCGGCCGACAACTGGGCCGAGCGCCGCGCGGCGGCCTCCATCGCCGTGAGGAACGCGGCGCGCACCTTGTGGTCGTCCAACTCCCGCAACGCGGCCATCGTGGTGCCCCCCGGGCTGGAGACCCGCTCGCGCAGCACCGTGGGGTGCTCGCCGGTCTCCTGGAGCATCGTCGCGGCGCCATAGAGGGTCTGGACCGTGAGCTCGGTCGCGGTGGCCCTCGGCAGGCCGAGCAGCACGCCGGCCTCGATCATCGCCTCGACGACGTAGAAGATGT
>CAZMLG010000111.1:1664-10468 GCA_964566985.1 uncultured Intrasporangiaceae bacterium | reverse complement strand
TCGCGATGACCACCACGTCGCAGACCGGCGCCAACCTCTACATGATCAACCACGGGTTCACGACCGCGGCACTGTTCGCGTTCGCCGGGTTCCTCATCGCCCGAAACCGCAGCAAGAACTACCCGGACTACGGCGGATGGCAGCGGGTCACGCCGGTGTTGGCAGGGTTCTTCCTGCTCGCGTGCCTGTCCGGCCTCGCCCTGCCCGGACTGAACTCCTTCGTGTCGGAGTTCCTCACCGTCGTCGGCGTGTTCCAGCGCTACCCGGTGGCCGGTGGCTTCGCGGTGTTCGCGGTGATCCTGTCGGCCCTCTACATGCTGCTGCTCTATCAGCGCCTCTACACCGGCAAGAAGCCGGAGGACAAGGGCCACGTGCTCGACCTCGGGGTGCGCGAGAAGGTCGTGGCCGGCATCCTCACCGTGTTCATCATCGGGCTCGGCTTCTATCCCAAGCCCGCCCTCGACATGCTGCGCCCGGCCGTCTCGCAGACGCTGCAGCACGTCGGTGTCCATGATCCCGCGCCGTCCGCCGGCGTGGCCGTCGACGGGAGCAACAAGTGATCGCGGCCGATACGTTCGTCCAGGCGCACATCGACTACGGCGCCGTCGCGCCGATGCTCGTCGTGTTCGGTGTCGCGCTGGTCGGAGTGCTCGTCGAGGCCTTCGTTCCGCGCGCCGGACGGTTCTGGATCCAGCTGCCCGTCGCGGTGGGCGGCATGGTGGCCGCGTTGATCGTGCTCGTCACGATCTCGCGCAACCACGAGGTGATCACCGCCGGAGACCTGATCGTCATCGATCGACCCGCACTGATGCTGCAGGGCACGATCCTGGTGCTGTCCATCCTGGCGCTGCTGGCGATGGCCGAGCCGCTCGGGTCCAAGACCCCCGACGCGTTCACTCCGGCCGGCTCGTCGGTGCCCGGATCGGCGCCGGAGGCCGCCGCGGTGCGCCGTGGCGCGACGAGCACCGAGATCTTCCCGCTCACGATGTTCGCGGTGGGGGGCATGATGCTGTTCCCGTCCGCCAACGACCTGCTGCTGATGTTCATCGCGCTGGAGGTCCTCTCGCTGCCGCTCTACATCATGACCGGCCTGGCGCGCCGCCGACGGCTGCTGTCGCAGGAGGCGTCCCTGAAGTACTTCCTGTTGGGTGCGTTCTCCTCGGCGTTCTTCCTCTTCGGCACGGCGTTGATCTACGGGTTCGCGGGGTCGCTCGACTTCGACCAGATCAACACCGCCCTCGGGACGAAGACCGGGATGGACTCGCTGCTGGTCCCCGGCGTGTTGCTGATCGGTGTCGGCCTGCTGTTCAAGGCCGGAGCGGTGCCGTTCCACTCGTGGACCCCGGACGTCTACCAAGGGGCACCGACCCCGTTCAGCGGGTTCATGGCAGCCTGCACGAAGGCCGCGGCCTTCGGCGCGCTGCTGCGGATCTTCTACGTCGCGTTCGACGACCTGAAGTGGTCGTGGCAGCCCGTGCTCGCGATCGTGGCGCTGCTGACGATGGTCGTCGGGGGTGTGCTCTCGGTCGTGCAGACCGACATCAAGCGACTGTTGGCCTACAGTTCGATCACCCACGCCGGATTCGTGCTGGTCGGTCTGATCGCGCTGAACAAGACCGGCATCTCGGGCACTCTGTTCTATCTGGCGGCCTACGGATTCAGCATCATCGCCGCCTTCGCACTCGTCGCCCTGGTGCGCTCGTCCGGGTCGGAGGCGACACATCTGTCGCAATGGGCCGGCCTGGGCCGGACGAGTCCGGTCCTCGCCGCGGTCTTCTCCTTCCTGCTGCTGGCGTTCGCAGGGATCCCGCTCACGTCCGGGTTCACGGCGAAGTTCGCGATCTTCTCCGCCGCGGTCGGGCACGGTGCGACCTGGCTCGCCGTCGTCGGCATGATCATGAGCGGGGTCACGGCCTTCGTGTACTTCAAGGTGATCGTCCTGATGTACTTCTCGAAGCCCGCCGACGACGTGATGGTCGTGACGCCGACCGCACTGACGGGCATCTCGGTGGCCGTCGGCGCCGTCCTCACCCTGTTGCTCGGGATCGTGCCGTCGCCGCTGTTCCAGATGGCGCAGCATTCGACGCTCTTCCTTCGATGAGCGTTCTCGCGGGCGGATTTTCCGATGCGGATCCGCAGCTGGCCGCCCGCCTCGCGGAGGGACTGCGGGAGGTCGATGCCCGGTTGGCGCAGGTCGTCGACCACGACGACCCGTTCGTGGCCGGTGCGTCCGGCCACCTGCTGGCGGCAGGAGGCAAGCGGTTCCGGCCGCTGCTGACGCTGCTGGCCGCCGAGCTCGGCAGCGGGCGCAACGCGAAGGTCGTCGACGCGGCCGTCGGGGTGGAGCTGACGCACCTCGCCTCGCTGTATCACGACGACGTGATGGACGGGGCCGACATACGGCGCGGCGTCCCGAGCGCCAACGCACAGTTCGGCAACACGGCCGCGATCCTCGTCGGCGACCTGCTCTTCGCGCGCGCCTCGGAGGTGGTCGCGGGGTTGGGAGCCGACGCGGTCCTCATCCAGGCTCAGACCTTCGTGCGACTGTGCACGGGGCAGATCCAGGACGATCGCCAGGCGCCCGCCGGCGCCGACACGATGGCCCATTATCTGTCGGTGCTGGAGGACAAGACCGGGTCGCTGATCTCGACGGCGGCACGCTACGGCGCGATGTTCTCCGGCTGCCCGCCCGAGACGGTCGAATTGATGGCGCGATACGGCGAACTCGTCGGCATGGTCTTCCAACTGGCCGACGACGTCCTGGACATCACGTCGGACTCGACCGACTCGGGCAAGGTGCCCGGGACCGACCTGCGGGAAGGGGTCACGACACTGCCGGTGCTGTATGCCATGGCGTCGAGCGACCCCGCCGACGCCCGGTTGCAGGATCTGCTGTCTCGTCCACTGACCGACGACGCGGAGCACGCCGAGGCGCTGCGCCTGCTGCGCGCCCACCCCGCGGTCGAGCAGGCGCGCGAACGCACCCACACGGTTGCGCAGGAGGCGAGCGACCTGCTCGAGCCGCTGGGTGACGGGCCGGCGCTGGACATGTTGCGCGCCCTGCCGGCGTCCCTGGCCGCCCGGGACCGCTGACCGGCCAAACCTGGTCAAGCGTCCAAGACGCAGGTATGGTCGGGGTGTGGGCAGAGTAGCGGCAGACGTACGCCGGCGGGAGCTGGTCGACGCGACGATCACGGTGGCCCTCGCCGAAGGGCTCGAGGCGGCCACGGTGCGCCGCATCGCCCAGGAGGCCCACGTCCCCCTGGGGACCGTGCACTACTGCTTCGGCTCGAAGCGCGCGCTGCTGGAAGCCGTGGTCGAGCGCGTGGCGCAACCGCAGATCCGGGTGGATCTGGAGCCCGAGGCGCACTACGACGTGGTCGACCTGATCCGCAGGGCGTTTCGCTCCTACTGGTCGGCCGCAGGGGGCAACCAGGAGCGCCAGCGCCTCGTCTACGAATTGGTCACCCACCTCGTGCGACAGGAGGAGCCGGGACCGCGACTGGCCCGCCTGATCTTCCAGCGCGCCTACGTCGCCGTGGACACGGTGATCGCCGAACACGCCGACCACTTCGGGGCGCTCGCCGTGCCGCGGGAGGTGTTCACCCGGATGGTGACGGCAGCGACCGACGGGGTCGCACTGGCGTGGATCGCCGATCACGACGACGAGAAGGCGCTCGAGGTGCTGGACGGGTTCGCGCAGGCGTTCGGTGCCCTCGTGGCCGAGACGAAGGAGGGCGCATGAGGATGCTGTGGAGCGCACTCGGGCCGATCGGGCGCCCTACCGCGGTCGTCGACCTGGACGCGTTCGACACCAACGGCACCGAGATGCTGCGCCGCGCCGACGGCAAGCCCATCCGGGTCGCGTCCAAGTCGCTGAGGGTGCGGTCCCTGATCGAGCGGGCGCTGAGTCGGGAGGGGTATGCCGGGGTGCTCGCCTACAGTGCGGCCGAAGCCGGTTGGCTTGCCGGGCACGGGGTCACCGACGTCGTCGTCGCCTACCCGACGGTTGACCGTGAGGCGATCTCCCGCGTCGCCGCCGATCCGAGCCTCGCCGAGCGGGTCACCTTCATGGCCGACCTGCCCGAGCACCTCCACCTGCTGGACGACCTCGCCGGCGAGACCCCGTTGCGGGTGTGCCTCGACATCGACGCATCGCTGCGCGTCGGCCCGGTGACGATCGGCGCCCACCGCTCGTCACTGCATACCGCGGCGGACGGGGAGCGCGCGGCGAAGCTCGCGGCCGGGCTGCCCGGGGTCCGCGTCGTCGGGCTGATGTTCTACGAGGCCCAGGTGGCCGGCGTCCCGGACTCGAACGCGGCCGTGCGCACGATCAAACGCCGTTCGCTCGCCGAGCTGGCGACGCGGCGAGGTGAGGTGGTCGACGCGGTCGGCCGGCACGCCGCGCTCGAGTTCGTCAACGGCGGGGGGACCGGCAGTCTGCACGAGACGACGCGGTCGGATGCCGTGACCGAACTCGCCGCGGGATCGGGGTTCTTCACGCCGCGGTTGTTCGACGACTATCGCAACACCCACCTGCGGCCGGCGGCCTACTTCGCCTCCCCGGTGGTGCGCAAGCCGGCCGCCGACGTCGTCGTGACGTTCAGTGGGGGATACATCGCCTCGGGCCCGCCGAGCCGGTCCCGCGTGCCCGTGCCGGTGCATCCCGAAGGGCTCGGGTGGTTCTCCCAGGAGGGAGCGGGTGAAGTGCAGACACCGTTGAAGGGCAAGGCAGCCCGCCGATTGGAGGTCGGTGACCCGGTGTGGTTCCGGCACGGGAAGGCGGGGGAGATGTGCGAGCGGTTCGACACGGTGCTGCTGGTGCGTGACGGCGAGGTGGTCGACCGGGTGCCGACCTATCGCGGAGAGGGTGAGAACTTTGGCTGAATGGTCCAACTGGGCGGGCACCGTGCAGGTGTCACCGAATCGGGTCGAGATGGTGCGGGACACCGCGCACCTGCAGAAGGTGTGCGCGGATGCGCGGGCCGCCGGCGGTCGGGTCAAACCCGTCGGTGCCGGCCACTCCTTCACCGGCGTCGCCGAGGCCACCGACGTGTTGGTGCGGATGGATCGGATGTCGGGAGTGATCTCGACCGATGACGAGACATCCCGTGCCTGGGTGCGGGCGGGGACTCCGTTGCACGTCCTCGGGCCGGAGCTGTCGCGTCGGGGCCTGGCGATGACCAACCTCGGCGACATCGACCGGCAGTCGATCGCGGGGGCGATCTCGACCGGGACGCACGGCACCGGAGTCGGATTCACCGGCCTGGCAGGGCAGATCACCGGTGTGGAGATGGTGCTCGCGGACGGAACGGTCAAGCGCGTCACCGAGGACGAGGATCCGCAGTTGCTGCCTGCGGTCTCCCTCGGGTTGGGGGCGTTGGGGATCCTCACCGCCGTCGAGATCCAGTGCGTGCCCCGATTCTTGCTGTGCGCGCAGGAGTCTCCGAGCACCCTTCGCGAGGTGCTGGACACCCTGGATCACCGGGTGGATGGCAGCGACCACTTCGAGTTCTACTGGTTCCCCCACACCGACCGGGTGCTCACCAAGACCAACACACGCACCGATGACGAGACGCTGCGCTCGCCGCTGCCGAGCTGGCGATCGCGCCTCGACGACGACCTGCTGTCCAACAAGCTGTTCGAAGGCATCAACCGGCTCACGACGAGGGCTCCCGGACTGATCGGTGCCGTCAACCAGGTGTCGGCACGGGCACTCTCGGCCAGATCGTATGCCGACTGGTCCTATTCGGTGTTCGCGACCGCGCGCGATGTGCGTTTCCGCGAGAGCGAATATGCCGTCCCGCGGGAAGCCGTGCCGTCGCTGCTGCGTGAGCTGGAGTCCTGGCTGAGGCGAGGCACCGAAAAGGTCGCGTTCCCGGTGGAGGTGCGCTTCGCCGCGGCCGATGACCGCTGGCTGTCCACGGCCTACGGCCGGGAGACGGGATATGTCGCGGTGCACCAGTATCACCGCCGGGACCACTCGGCCTACTTCGAGGCCTTCTGGTCGATGCTGCGCGACCACGGCGCGCGTCCGCACTGGGGCAAGATGCACGACCTTGGCGCCGACGAATTGCGGCCCCGCTATCCGAAGTTCGACGACTTCGTGGCGCTGCGCGACCGGCTCGACCCGCAGCGGGTCTTCACCAACGCCTACCTGGACCACGTGCTGGGCGCCTGACCGCGCGCACCGCGTCATCTAGGACCTGGCATGCGGGTCCGTGGCGTTGAGCGTCGCCACGACCCGGTCGTAGTCCCCGCGTGCTTCGCCGTAGCGCAAAAGCTTCACCCGCTCGACCTGGATCTCGTGGGCGTCGGGTCGCTCGTCGAGCAGGGAGATCACCTCGGCGACGAAGTCGGCCAGAGGCATCGCGGCATCGCTGGTCTCCTGGCCCGGCATCAAGGTGGTGCGCACGGCCGGTGGCACCAATTCGGTGACCGTGATGCCGGTGTCGGCCAGCTGCAGGCGCAGTGACTCGCTCAACATGTGGATGGCCGCCTTCGACGCGTTGTAACTCGGCGTCACGGCAAGGGGTGTGAAGGCCAGCCCGGACGAGACCGTCATGATCGTGGCGGTCGGGCGGGTCCGCAGATGTTCCACGAATGCGCCGATCAAGCGGATCGGGCCGAGCACGTTGGTCGTGATCGTCGATTCGGCGGATGTGAGGAACGACTCGGGCCGATGCCAGTCCTCGGCGCGCATGATTCCCGCCATCGTGACGAGGACGTCGAGGTCAGGGTGTCGGGTGAGCACCTGGTTCGCGGCGGCCGAGATGCTGTCGGGATCGGTCGTGTCGATCTGCACCGTGTCGAGGGCCGGATGCTCGATCGCGATCCGCTCGAGCGCGTCCGAGCGCCGACCGCCGACGATCACGGTGTTGCCTCGGTCCTGGAGGGCCAGTGCGAGCGCGAGGCCGATGCCCGAGGTGGAGCCTGGGATGAAGATGGTGTTTCCGGTGATGTTCATGCCTCGATGCTCGTCGTCGATCGCCGCGGTGTGCAGAGTCCGATGATCGGGGGACCGGCAGTCCCTGGCTCGGCGGTGCAGCCTGCGCGACACTGTCGGAGTGGATCGCACAGCATTGGCAGAGTTCCTGCGCCGTCGGCGCGAGGCATTGCAACCCGAGGACGTCGGGCTGCCGGCGGGTGTCCGACGTCGCGCTCCCGGACTCAGGCGTGAGGAGGTCGCCGCACTCGCGGTGATGTCGGTCGACTACTACACCCGCTTGGAGCAGCGTCGTGGCCCTCAGCCGAGCGAGCAGATGCTCACGTCCCTCGCCCGTGCACTGCGTATGACCAGCGGTGAGCGGGATTATCTGTTCCAGATGGCTGGGCACAATCCGCCGGTGTCGACCGGTGCCGCCACGCACGTGGCGCCCGCACTGATGAGAGTGCTCGACCGGCTCTCCGACACCCCGGCGCTGATCGTCTCTCATGTGGGCGAAACGCTCGTGCAGAATCAGATGTCCGTGGCGCTGCTCGGCGACCGTGCGGGATACACGGGTCTCGCGCGCAGCGAGACCTACCGATGGTTCACCGATCACGCCGAGCGCAGCCTCTACCCGCCGCAGGACCATGACCGGCAGAGCCGAGCCCAGGTGGCCAACCTGCGTGCCGCCTACGGCGTCATGGGCGCCGATTCACCGGCAGGGCGGATCGTGCGCGCCCTGCAGAAGCGCAGTGCCGAATTCGAGCGACTGTGGGAGCGGCACGAGGTGGTCAAGCGGTTCGCCGATCACAAGACGTTGGTGCATCCTGAGGTCGGCGAGATCGAGTTGGATTGTCAGGTGTTGTTCACCGAGGACCAGTCGCAGGCTCTGCTGGTGCTCACGGCCGAACCGAACAGTGAGGCGGACGAGAAGCTGCGCCTGCTCGCCGTGCTCGGTCGCGAGCGTTTTGCCGACGCGGGTCGGGCCGAATGAGACCTTAACCGGCGAGAACGGTGCTGACCAGCACGACGTGCACCGCCGTGCCCGCGAAGATCGACAGCAGGACGTTGCGCCGCCACACATGCAACGCGATGGTGACGGCCACCGCTGCGGCGAAGCTGGGCGATCAGCATGAACGGCACGGCACGCAGCGCCCACGTCACGCCGGCGCTGACGGCGAGCGCGGCCAACAGATATCGGGTGTCAGGCGTGCGCGAGCCCCCGGCGCAGCAGGAGGAAACGCCCCACGAGGAACGCGGCGAAGACGGGGAGGGCGAAGACGAGCATCTCGGCGCCGAAGAGCATCTCACCGGCCACGCTGGCCACCCAGTAGAGCTGGATCAGGGCCTGCATGCTGACGATCCGAAGCCTGCTCCAGGACTGCGCATCGGGCGCCGTGGTGAGGGCGTAGGCCTCGTCGGTGAGTGTGTCGGTGCTCTAGGCACTCGCGGACGCGCCGCGCACCCGGTGCAGCGGGAACGAGAGCGAACAGAAGACGTGCCGGAAGTGGACCATGAACGACGTCAGTGCGATCTGACCGAGGGGCGCGAGCACGGTGACCATGCCGAGGACGATGAATTCCAAAGACCCGGCGAAGATCACCAGGGCGGACAGCGGCGCCCACCACCAGTGCAGTCCGGACTGGGACACCAGCACGCCGTAGGCGAGGCCGGTCGGCACGGTCGCGAAGCCGACCGACATGGAATCGCGCAGTGCCTTCAGCAGTTCGCGGCGACGGTAGGTGCGTCGTGCCATCACTGGGGTGGCATCAGTCGGGGTCCTCGCAAAGTATCGGAGCGAGGCACGAGCGAAGAACTTTGTGGGGTGGCATCAGTCGGGGTCCTCGCAAAGTATCGGAGCGAGGCACGAGCGAAG
>CAZMLG010000111.1:0-1564 GCA_964566985.1 uncultured Intrasporangiaceae bacterium | reverse complement strand
AACTTTGTGGGGTGGCATCAGCGGTAGTCTTCGGCCGCGGCCTCGAGATCCAGGGCGCGGCGCCGACGCCGACCGGACGCCCCGGTCAGCACGGAGTCGGCGCTCAGCAGCGCCAGCGCAACCCAGACGATCCCGAACCCGATCCACCGACCACTGCTCAGGTGCTCACCGAGCAGCCATACACCGCAGATCAACTGCAGCACGGGCGTGATGAACTGCAGCAGGCCGATCGTCACCAGCGGGACCCGCCGGGCCGCAGCGGCGAACAGCAGCAACGGGATGGCCGTGACGATCCCCGTGCTCATCAGCAGCAGCATGTGACCGGTCCCGTCGGTGGTGAACGTCGTGTGCCCGGTCATGGTGAGGACGACCAACACGATCGCGGCGATCGGGGTGAGGACCGCCGTTTCCGAACTCAGGCTCTGCAATGCGGTCATCGAGCCGCCGACGCGCTTCTTCATCAACCCGTAGGACGCGAACGACGCGGCCAGGCACGCGGAGATCCACGGCACCTTGCCGTAGTCGACGACCAGATAACCGAAGGCGATGATGCCGACGCTCACGGCCGCCCACTGCAGCCGGCGCAGCCGCTCGTGCAACACGATGACGCCCAGGCCGACCGTGACCAACGGGTTCAGGAAGTATCCGAGGGAGGCCTCCACCACGTGACCGCTGACGACCGCGCCGACGTAGATGCCCCAGTTGGCGGCGATGGCCAGACCGGCGATGCTGATCGCGCCGACCCGTCCGGGGTGGTGGCGCAGTTCCCAGAGGAAGGACAGGCCCCGCGTGGCGGCCAGGACGATCAGGCAGACCACCAGGGTCCACAGGATGCGGTGCACCAGCACCTCGACGGCTCCGGCCGGCTCCAGCGCGGTGAAGTAGAGCGGGAACAGGCCCCAGAGGCTGTAGGCGGCGACACCGAAGGCGGCGCCGTGCGCCGCCGGCGGTGGCGCGCCCGCGGCCCCGGGGTGGGGCGTGGTCCCGCCACGGGAGCCGGTTCCCGCACCAGCCAGGAGTCGCCGCCGCGCAGCAGGTCGGCCAGGTCCGCGTCGGTGGCATCGCCGTGCGGACGCGACTGTGCGATCTGATCGCGGACGAGGTCGTCGTAGGCGGGGCGGTCGACGTCGCGGAAGATGCCCATGGGGATCTGTGCGAAGGAGGGGTCGTCCAGGCGGGAGAGGGCGAAGGCCTGGGAGGGGTCGTCGGTGCCGGCGTGGTGGATGAGGATCTGCTCCGGTGTGGTTTCGGCTTCCGGGACGACGGCCAGGCCGCCGCCGGGGGCGCGCACGACGACGCGGGCGTGCTCGCCGGTGCCGATGCGTAGGGGTTGTCCGTCGATCAGGTGCAGGATGCGCCCGGCCGCTTCGTCCTTGTCCCGCAGGATCTCGAACGCGCCGTCGTTGAAGATCGGGCAGTTCTGATAGATCTCCACCAGTGAGGTGCCGCGGTGGGCGGTGGCGGCCCGCAGGGTCTCCTTCAGATGCTTGGGGTCGGCATCCATGGTCCGGGCGACGAAGGTGCCCTCGGCGCCGAGCGCGAGCGAGACCGGGTTGAACGGGTG
>CAZMLG010000110.1:0-10541 GCA_964566985.1 uncultured Intrasporangiaceae bacterium | reverse complement strand
GCTTGGCCGACGCCCGCTTGAGCGCGTCGACCATGATCAGGTGCTCCATGATCCATTTGTTGATCGGCGCGGTGTGGCTCTGGATGACAAACGCATCGCACCCGCGGATCGACTCGTCGAAGCGCACATACATCTCGGTGTTCGCGAAGTCGTAGGCCTGGGTCGGCACGAGCGAGGTGCCCAGGCCGTCCGCCACCTCCTGCGCCAGCTCTGGATAGGCCCGCCCGCTGAAGACCATCAGGTTCTTCTCGGTGGTGCGCTTCATACCGGTCATCGACGGTCCTTCTCATCCTTGTCTGGGGCGGGGATCTGCTGCTGAGCGGCGCGGTCGGCGGCGCTTCCGGGGAAGCGCCGGGCGACCCAGCCGTCGAAGTTGCGTTGCTGGGCGCGGGTGACCGCGAGCTGGCCGGGGTCGACGTCCTTGACGACCGCCGACCCGGCACCGACGTAGGCTCCGTCGCCGATCGTGCGGGGCGCGACGACGACGCTGTTGCTGCCCACGAACGCGTGGGCGCCGACGTCGGTGTGGTGTTTGTCGACGCTGTCGTAGTTGGCGAAGATCGTGCCGGCGCCGATGTTGACGCCCGGGCCGAGCGTCGCGTCGCCGCAGTAGCTCAGGTGGGGCACCTTCGCGCCGTCGCCGATCTGCGCGTTCTTCGTCTCGACGAACCCGCCGATCTTGCCGGCCTCCCCCAGGGTCGTGCCCGGCCGCAGGTAGGAGAACGGGCCGACCGTGGCGCGCGGCCCGATCACCGCGAGCTCCGCCTGGGTGCGCACCACGGACGCGCCGTCCGCGACCTCGGTGTCCGTCAAGGTGGTGTCCGGGCCGATGGCGCACTCCGCGCCGATGGTCGTCGCTCCGAGCAGTTGCGTGCCCGGCTGGATCACGGTGTCCCGACCGACCGTGACGTCGACGTCGACCCAGGTGGTGTCGGGGTCGATGACGATCACGCCGTCCTCGACCATCAGGCGCCGCAGCGTGCGCCGACCCAGCTCCTTGCCCATGCGCGCCAGTTGAGCCTTGTCGTTGACCCCTTCGATCTGCCAACGATCCTCGACGACGTGAGCGGCGATCCGCCCACCCGCCTGCCGCGCGAGCGCGAGCACGTCGGTGAGGTACTTCTCCCCCTGCGCGTTGTCGGTCGTCACCTTCGGCAGGCAGTCACGCAGCATCGCCGCGTCGAAGGCATAAATCGCCGAGTTGATCTCCGTCACGTCGAGCGCGTCGCGGTCCTGCGTGCCGCGCTCGCGGGCGAGCAGGGCGTCCTTGTGTTCGATGATCGAGCGCACCGCCCCGTCGCTGTCGCGCAGGATCCGGCCGTATCCGGTGGGGTCGTCCAGGTGCGTCGTGAGGACGGTGACCGCGTTGGCTTCTCGTTCGTGCCGCTCGACGAGCGCGCAGAGGGTCTCGGTCGCCAGCAGCGGCGTGTCCCCGGTGGTGACGACGACGGTGCCGGTCAGCCCGGCCGGTAGGGCGTCGAGGGCGCATTCGGCGGCGCGGCCGGTGCCCTTGATCTCGTCCTGGTCGGCGACGATCGCCTCCGGCCAGGTCTGGGTGACCTGCGCCGCGACGGCATCGCGATGGGCCCGCACGGTCACCGCGACGTGCGGCGCGCCGGTGCCTGCCGCGGCCAGCACCGCGTGGGCGACCAGGGTGCGCCCGCCGATCCGGTGGAGCATCTTGCTGGTGGACGACTTCATACGGGTGCCGTCACCGGCAGCGAGGACGATGACGGCGGCGGGGGTTGCGCTCACGCGTATGTCTCCTGGAGCGTCGCTGAACAAGGGGTGGCCGTGCGACCACGCCGATGCTATCGCCTCCGGGGCGCGGGTCCCGTCGGCGGCATCCCGCACCCGCCGAGTGGTGCGCAAGAACCGGCGAGTGGTCACGTCGCGCCGTCGCGAGCGGTGCCTCGCCCTCCTCAAAATCGAGGGGCGTCGTTTTCCCGGATTTTCCAGGACCGATTGATACCCTCGCCCACGGTCCGCAGACGCACGAGCCAGTGGGGGCAGGAATGTTGAAGGCAGAAGTAGGCGGCAACACCGGGGCGATCGCCGACGGCGGAGCGGCGCTGGAGACCCGCTCGTCCAACGTCGACAAGGCGGTCACGTCGCTCAAATCGGCGCTCACCTCCGCGTCGGGCGCCGTCGGGCACGCCTCCCTGGCGAGCGCGATCGATCGCGGCCGCGCTGCGTGGAGCACCGAGGCCGCCGATCTGGCGACCGGCCTCCATGCCGCCGCCACCCTCGCCAAGAACGCCGCCAAGGACCTCGAGACGGCGGGCGGTGAGTGATGGACCCGGCGTTCGACCCGCCCGAGGGTGATGCCGCCTCGCTGCAGCAGGCGATCACCAAGCTCAAGGGCCTGGCCAAGGGACTGGTCACCGACAAGAACGGCGTCACCAGCGCCGTCCAGACGGCCGTGGGCCAGTGGAACGGGCCACGTAAGCGCGACTTCGAACGCGCCGGCGCCGGCCTGGAGCTACGCGCCGACGAAGCCGCCATCGCCGTCGGGGAGATCGCCGACGCGCTGCACAGTTTCCACTCCACCCTGACGTCGACGACCTCCGAGGTCAGCGGCTACCGCAAGCAGGCCGCCAAACTGGACGACCACACCGGCTCCGGCGGAGCCCACGGCGGCCCGCAGGCCGTCGACCCGGGAGCCCAGCACTCGCTGCAGCACCTGATCGGGCTGGCCAACGACGCCAAGGACGACCTCGCGCGCAAGGCGCGCACCACCGCCCACCGCATCGACGGCATCACCAGCGGCCTGGTCAAGTCACCCAGCAAGCTCAGCCCCGCCGACCTGCGCCGCCAGGTCCGCCACGCCGACGGCGTCGGCAGCCTCGGCACCGACGCGACGATGACCAGCAAGCAGGCGTGGAAAGCGCTGCAGGGCGCGATCGAGGCCGTCCCCGAAAAGGCCGTCAGCTCCACCGGCACCATCGACTGGGAGAAGCTGCTCGGGCAGGCCAGCACCTCCTCGACTCTGGCCACCGCCCCACCCGCGATCTGGTCGTTCGGGCGACTGATCAAGTATGCCCACGACGGCAAACGCGTGTCATCCGACCTGCTGAAGCTCTATTCCGAGACGGTGTCTCGAGTAGGCCTGTCCTACGACCGCGGCGAGTCGACGCTGGAGGAACTGGCTCTCGTCTACAAGAAGTTCGATGGGGTCAAAAAGACCACGATGGCGGCCCGAGCCGCAGAAGGCGCCGATGTCAAGGCCATGGTCAAGGACGGCGGCCTCACCAAGACTCTGGAGGCCCTCAAGGTCCCGGGCGAAACCGCGGCAAAGATCTCGCGGGTCGCAGGCCCCGGGCTTGGTGTCCTCGGCATGGCCGCCGACGTGGACACCTTCATTCACCCCGGAACGCATGCGGAGGGCTATTCGACGGGCGAGATCTGGGCAAACAGGGGTGCATCAGCGGTCAACTTCGCGAGCACCGCGGCCGTCCTGTCGGCGCCCCTACTCGAGGAAGGTGGCACTCTTGCGATGATCAACGCAGGAGCGGACTGGATCCCCGGTGTCGGCGAGGTCGTCATGGTGGGCACCGGCCTGTATCTCGCGGGCGACTACCTCTATCACCACT
This sequence comes from uncultured Intrasporangiaceae bacterium, assembly GCA_964566985.1. Classification (GTDB taxonomy): domain Bacteria; phylum Actinomycetota; class Actinomycetes; order Actinomycetales; family Dermatophilaceae; genus Leekyejoonella. The sequence goes on along the minus strand of CAZMLG010000110.1, from coordinate 6,948 downwards.
GGAAGCCCTTCAAGCACGTGGTCGACGGCACCGTTCACAAGGTCGAGAACGCGGCCAAGGACACCTGGGGTGCCGCCAAGTCGGCTTGGCACGCGGTGACCCCGTGGTAATACGCCACCGGGAGATAAGGGGAACGCGGCATATGAGATCCACCGATGCGGCGCCACGCCAGCGAACGCCGTCCCAAGGCCTGCGCTACAGCGTGTTCTACCTGATCATCATAGTCATGCTGTTCACCGGGTTGCTGGTGGGCGCGGTCCTGCGCCGTTATGGGGTGGCGTTCGCCATCCTTCTGGTGGGGTGCGCCCTGGCCATAGGCTTCCTCTCGCGCTCCGACCGCAAGCGGTCGCTGATCCTCGCGCAGATGCCTCAGGTCCTGGACCCGCAAGAGGTCCACAAGCTTCCCGTCGAGCACGCAACACCGCGTCCGTCCCACGATATCCGCGCCATCATCACCCGCACCAACGCCGCGCGCTTCCTGGCACCGATCCCCGACGACGCCCTACGCCCCGGCGGACAACGCGCCGACACCCTGATTACCGCACCCGGCCGGATTGCCGCCGGCTGCACCATCGTCGCCGCCCTGTGCGTCGCGGCCACGATCTGTGTCGGCATCATCCTCCACACCGCCACAGCCTTCCTGATCCTGCTGAGCATCTGGTTGATCGCGCTCGCCTGCAACACATCCTTCGCCGTAACCAGCTGCTCACCCGCCGCGATCTACCATCGCACGCGGCCCGGCAACGGCGTCACCGTCCGTTTCCGCGACATCGACACCATCACCGTGATCTTCCGCAACCGCTATGTCACGCGCACCGTCCTACCACGCCCCGCCGGGCTGATCCTGCAGATCGGTGATCGCCGCGTCATCCTCCCCCGGCAACCCTTCATCATCAGCACCTGGCAGCCGATCCTCGCACGCCTCGCCCACTGCAACGCCACGAGATCACTCGACACCTACTCCGCCTTGGACCAAACACTCCAAAAGTTCGCCGCCACCGACCACGACACCACCCCCTGACACCAAGTAGATACACGCCCAAGGAGGCACATGACCGACACCACGCCCGCCGCACCGACCACGACCCTCGACTTGCCCACCCTCACCGACGACGAGCTCGCGACACTCGGAGACGACCCGCTGCTGCGCGACGCGGAGACGGACCATGCCCGCGAGGAGATGTCCGACGAGGTGCGCGACGCCGTGGACCAGTCGGCCCGGCGCGGCCTGGTCGCCCGCGGCCTGCTGACCCCGACCGAGGGCGGGTATGACCTCGACGCCGCGGCCTCACTGATCCTTCGGACACGGCATACCCCGCTGCGGCTGATCGTCGTGCAAGACGTGTCCACCGACGACGACGTCACCCTGACGCCTCCCTTGGTGGCCCACGGCGTCGACGCCGGCGACGACGGCCCCACCGGAGTGCTCGACGGATTCGTCGTGGACGCCCATGCACGCGGCATGCACGACTTCCGCCTGGCGACCGTGACCGAGACCGTCGACCTGGTCGCGCTGTGGCTCGTGCGACCGCCCGAGGAGGGCGAGGCCTCTGCCCGTTCCCTCGAACTCATGCTCCCCGGGCCCGACGGAGCGATCTCACGGCGCCGCTGGATCGCCGACGTCGCGGGCGAACAACCTCGCGTGGCAGCCGTATCCGACGACGGAACCATCGAAGGGCTCCTCCCCGAGGGCGGACTCGCCCCAGCCATCCGAGACGCATTGGAGATCGCATGAATCTCGACGAGACGCTCAGCGCCGTCGAAGCCGGCAACGGCCCCGGGCCCGTGACCATCTCGTATGCCGAGTCGGTCGCGGCGTTCGTGCCCTCGCCTCCGTTCGACCTGCCCGACCCCACCGAAGACGAACTCGCCTCCGCGCGCACCGCCCTGCGCAAGCGCGACTGGATCGACGAGGAAGGCAAACCCACCGGCCTGCTGTTGGCCTTCAACCGACTCCTCATGAGGCCCGGATCCCGAAGCTGGTTCTGGGAGTCGAGCCGCGGCACCGCAATCATGTTTCTGCCGAACGGCAGGGACGCTGCAGGGCTGGCCATACCCGAACCCGACCACGAGGGCGTCTTCACCGTCAGCCTGCAACGCGTCGAACCCCTCGTGCGCCATATCGCCGCGGACGCCTGGCAGACGTCGAAGACCAGTCTCTTCGCCACCGACCTGAGCGGCTCGATCCTGCCCTTGACGCTCGACCGGACAGGGAAGAAGCCGACTCTCACCGCACCGAGGTCGCTGGACCAGCCGCCCATCGGGCGGGGCATGCGCCACAAGATCCCCATGAGCCGGCGCGCCGTCGACCAGGCCGGATTCGCCCAGGCCGTCGCCACCGCCCTCGACAACGTGCTCTGGGGCCTGGACGACGAGAACCGCGCCCTCGCGCTCTCACTGAGCTGATCGACCGGCAAGGTCCAAGACTCCGCAGCAAGGACATCGTGAAATCTCCCAAACTGACAGGACGAACACCCCCCCTCCACGAGGGCGCGCACCATCTGGACGGTCGCCCTCATCGTGTGCGGTGCCATGGCGGTTGGTGTGGCTGTCGGCCTGCCGACCAAGCGCCTCGGCGTGTTTTTCGCGATCGTTCTGGCCGGGTGCGCCTTCGCCGTTCATGTCGGGTCGAACGCGGACCGCAGGCGCGCGCTGCAGATCGCACGCATGCCCATGTCCTCGGACCTGAAACAGGCTCGCGAACACGCCGGTCGAACCACTGCCCCAGAACCGACACAAGACGTCCGGAAGGTGATCACCGACGCCGAAACGGCGCATCTCAGGGCACCGATCGCCGACGAGGCCCGCAGGCCGGGTGGACAATCTGCCGACCTGGTGACCGTCGCGTCCGCCAAGGTCATCGGCGTCTGCTGGATCATCGCGGCCCTCTCTGCCGCCGTGGCGATCTGGGTCGGGATCATCCACCACACCGGCACGGCATTGTTGATCGTCGTCACCGGCGGTCTGATCGCCGCCGCCTGCGGGACATCCGTCGGCATACTCAGTTGCTCACCGGCCGCGATCTACCAACGCAGCCGACCCGGCAAAGGCTTCACGCTCCGCTTCCGCGAGATCGACACCATCGGACTGATCGTCGGGAATCAACCGGCGCGTCCGGTCGGGCTGATCGTGCGCGCCGGCGAGCAGTGCATCATGATCCCACGACAACGACTCGCCAGCCGTGAATATCAGCCGCTGCTCGTGCGCCTTCTGCGGTGCGACGCCTCGATGTCGCTCGACGCGATGACGGCCATCCTCACACAGGTCCAACGGCCTGCCGCCGATAACGGGGATGCCACGCCATGAGGCGTGGCACTGCCGTCACCGGTTCGCCGACGACGGCTCCGTCCACACCACCGACCCGGACGACGCGGCCACCCACAATGGGCGGATGATGGCAGCACACGGACGGTGATGACGGCGCCCGACCGGCATCGTCCTCACCGCCGACACATGATCGCCGAGGTGACCGTCTGATGCCCTTCGTCCACGACACGCTCCCGCAACGCGTCATCCTCGACTCCGGCCGCGCCGCCGACCGACTGCGGTCCGAGCTGGAGCGGTTGGGCGTCGAACGGGTCATGTTGATCGCCTCCGAGCGCGACCCACTCCTCATCGGACGAGCCGTCGGCGACCTGCCGATCGCCCTGCACTGGACCGAGGTTCACCCGCACGTCCCCGTCGAGAGCGCCGAGCGGGCGCGCGCTGCTGCGACCGGGACCGACGTGGACGTCCTGGTCAGCGTCGGCGGTGGCTCCACGACCGGCTTGGCGAAGGCGATCGCCCTCACCACCGGCCTGCCGATCGTCGCCGTGCCCACGACCTACGCCGGCTCGGAGGCGACGCGCACGTGGGGGATGACCGAGGACCGCACCAAGACCACTGGCATCGACGACCGCGTGCTGCCCACGACGGTGATCTATGACGCCACCTTGTCGCTCGGGCTACCGGTCGAGCTGTCGGTCGCCTCCGGGCTCAACGCGATCGCGCACTGCGTCGACTCGATGTGGGCGCCGCAGACCGACCCGATCGCGCAGGCGTATGCCGTGGAGGGCGTCCGTGTCCTCTCCGCCGGCCTGCCGGCCGTCGCGCACCACCCCGACGACGTCGAGGCGCGTGACCGGTGCCTGTATGGCGCCTACCTGTCGGCGCTGTCCTTCACGAGCGCCGGTTCGGGCCTGCACCACAAGATCTGCCACGTGCTCGGCGGCACGTTCGACCTGCCGCACGCGCAGACCCACGCGGTCGTGCTGCCCCATGTGCTCGCCTTCAACGCGCCGTCGGTGCCCGACATCGACCGACGACTGGCGCTCGCGTTCGGCACCCAGGGCGTCGCCGCGACCACGGCGCTCGAGGCGCTGCGCGAGGCCACCGACGCGCCCCGTGCGCTGCGCGATCTGGGTATGCCGGAGGACGGCATCCCGGAGGCCGTCGAGCGTGTGCTCGCCGCGGCCCCGCCGTCCAACCCCACCACGGTCACCCGCGAGACCATGACCGACCTGCTGCACGACGCGTGGGCCGGCGCCACCCCGAGGAGCAACGCATGACGACCAGCTATCCGCCCCCGACCACCCCGAGCGTCCCGGAGGGCGTGCCGACCGAGACCAAGGTCGTCACGGCCGAGCAGGCCGAGCGCGAACAACTCGTGCTCGACCAGGCGCTCGCCTCCTTCGACGGCGCCTCACCCCGGCTGCGGCAACTGATGCAGTCGCTGACCCGCCACCTGCACGCGTTCGCCCGCGAGGTGCGGCTGACCGAGCAGGAGTGGCAGGCGGGCATCGAATTCCTCACCGCCGCAGGACACATCACCGACGACAACCGTCAGGAGTTCATTCTGCTGTCCGACGTGCTGGGACTGTCGATGCAGACCATCGCGATCAACAACGAGGCCCACAAGAACGCGACCGAGGCGACGGTCTTCGGGCCGTTCTTCGTCGAGGGCGCGCCCCGCATCGAGCTCGGCGACGACATGGCGTTCGGCGCGCACGGACAGCCCTGCTGGGTCGACGGCACCGTCACCGACGTGGACGGCCACCCCGTGCCCGACGCCCGCATCGAGGTGTGGGAGTGCGACGAGGACGGCATGTATGACGTGCAATACGACGACGGACGCACCGCTTCTCGCGCCTACCTGCAGTCCGACACCGACGGCAGCTTCCGCTTCTGGGGGCTGACGCCGGTGCCCTACCCAATCCCCTACGACGGGCCCGTCGGCCAGATGCTCGACGCCGTCGGCCGCTCCCCGATGCGCGCACCCCACCTGCACTTCATGGTGTCCTCACCCGGGCTGCGCACACTGGTCACCCACATCTTCGTCGACGGCGGCGACCACCTCGACAGCGACACCGTGTTCGGCGTCAAGCCGTCACTGATCAGGACCTTCGAGCAGCACCCGGCAAGCGAGCCGACCCCCGACGGGCGCGACGTCGGCGGCCGGGACTGGGCCAGCGTGCGCTTCGACGTCGTGCTGGCCCCGGCGCCGGACGACGGCGCACAGGACGCGCACTGGGTCGCCGTGCGCGAGGACTGAGCGTCAGGGGGCCGGCTCCACCCGCAGCGTGCACGCGCGCGCCGCGTCGCTCAACATCGCATCGACCGACGACTGCGGCGCACCGACATACTTGCGCAGCAGCTCTTCGTCGATCGACGCCTGCACCTCGTCGTCGGCCGGGACGTAGGCCGTGGTCACCGCCTCGCGCGGCAGCTCCAGAGCCGCCGCGCGGTCCGCCTCCGCGATCGCGCCGTCGGCGAGCGCGAACGCAACCGGGCGGCTATTCCCTGGCGTGACGAGTGGGCGCCCGGAGAGATACCTCGTGAGCGGTCTTGGGTGACGACCCGTGATGAATACGTCACGTTGCGTCACCCAATGTGCCGCGAATTTGCCGCTCATCATCACGCACGGCGCGCACCCCGCCGATATCCTGCATCGTTGCGAGAGACTCAGGAGTCACGCCGACAAGATCCCCGTAGTCTGTGGATACCAGTCGTCCGAGTCCACACCACTGTCGGCGGCAAGCCATAACGTTTGCGGCATGGCCATCATCGACGACCTGCGCCGCTACCTGCAGGAGTCCCGCGACCACGTGCTCACCGCACTGGCCGACTTGTCCGAGTTCGACCGGCGGCGTCCACTCACGCCCAGTGGCACCAACCTGCTCGGACTCGTGAAGCACCTCACCGGGGTCGAGTTCGGATACCTCGGCGATTCGGTGGGCCGGCCGGGTCCGGTGCTGCCCTGGTATGCGGACGGGTCGGTCTGGCAGAACGGCGACATGTGGGCCAAGGCGGACGAATCGAGCGACTACCTGATCGATCTGTACCGTCGCGCGTGGGCACACACCGACGAGTCACTCGGCCTACTGCCGCTCGACGCGCCCGCCCACGTGGCATGGTGGCCGGCGGAGCGAGCCGACACCACCTTCGGGTCGCTCGTCGTCCGCGTCGTCGCAGAGACCGCGCAGCACGCCGGGCACTGCGACATCGTCCGGGAGCTGATCGACGGGCATTCGGGCAGCGGCAACGACGAGATGGGAGACGAGGCGTTCTGGGCCGGCTACGTCGCGAAGATCCAGGACGCCGCCGATACCTTCCGGTGAGAAGGGCAACGCGTTCTTCCGACCCTGGCGTAGCAAGGCGGCGGCAGCATCAACGATCGCCTCGCTCGGTTGGAGCAGGTGGTGTTCCAACGGTCCGCATGATCGGCCGCGCGCATTCGGCCTGCCGATCTGACCAGCGGTGCACGCGGCCTCCAGCAGTCGCGACGAAACGCCCGACCGACGGCACAATCCAAACAGCCGAACGACCAAGGGTGTGAGCCGCCCAAGTGGTGGCCCCCAGCGGTGGTGCAGGCGATCGTCGCAGACGTCAGAACGGAGTGGGCGACGTAGACAGATGCTCCCCGGGTTGGAATCGAACCAACGTCGCTAATCCTGATTCAAAGTCAGGCGG
>CAZMLG010000109.1:0-10546 GCA_964566985.1 uncultured Intrasporangiaceae bacterium | reverse complement strand
GAATAAACCACCCGCAGGGTCCACACCCTGATACACCACCCCGAAGGACTTGACCCCGAGCACACCCTGCCAATCCAGTCGACTACGTCCCTTGCGAGGTTTCGCTCCCCCGCGCGCTTCGCTCCATGCGGGAGGTACCCCCATTGCTCGCGCCAGGGCGCTCGCTACGGGGCCATCCGGGTGGGTGGCCGGTGGGGCTCGTGCTCAGGGCTTGACGTTGACCGACGTGTCGTTCTTCAGCGCCGTGAACAACGCGGTCGCCTTGTCGTGGTCCCACTGCACGGCGCTTTGACCGTTCACCATGTAGTTGGGGTTGGCGATCGGGACCTGCACGGACTGGCCGTTCGTCGTGATCTTCTTCAGCGTCCACATCACCTTCGCGGCGGTGATCGGCGACATGTCCTTGTCCACGGCCAGGCCCTGCGCGCCGGACTCGCCCAGCTTCTTCAGCCGCCACGGGACGAGCAGGTTGGCCGGACTGGCGGCCTTCTTCATCAGTGCACCGAGGAACTCGCGCTGGTGCTGCTCGCGGGCGAAGTCGCCCTCGGCGAACGCATGCCGTGAGCGCACATACCCGAGCGCGTTCTTCCCGTTGAGCGTCTGGCATCCGGCCTTCAGATCGATGTGCGCATAGGAGTCCTTGACCGGCTCCGGCAGGCACATGCGCACCCCGCCGACCGCGTTGACGACCCCGGCGAAGCCGCCGAACCCGATCTCCATGTAGTGATCGATGTGCAGGCCGGTGGCCCCCTCGATCGTCGAGACCAGCAGTTTCGGCCCGCCGATCGAGAACGACGCGTTGATCTTGTTCTGGCCGTGGCCCGGAATGGGGACCCAACTGTCCCGGGGGATGCTCACCAGGGTCGACGTGCCGCTGTCGGACAGGTGCAGCACCATGATCGAGTCGGTGCGCTGACCGGCGATCTTCGGCCCGCCGGTGCCGAGCTTGCGGCCTTCCTTCGCGGTCAGCCCCGCCCGGGAGTCCGAGCCGACCAACACGATGTTGGTGCCCTTGCCCTCCGCCGGGCGGTCACCGCCGGGGAAGGCGTCCACCTTGCGGACCGCGCCCCAGGCGCTCAGGCCCGCCCAGATCAGCGCGGCGATCCACAGCACGAGGATGAGCAGGATGATCAGCACCACGCGCCGGACCGGATGCTTGCGCTTGCGACGCACCGGCGCCCCCCGGGGCGGGCCGCCGGAGTCCGAGCCGCCTCCACCGGTGGGGCGACCCCCACCGGATCCGCCGGACGACCCGGACCCGCCGGTCGGACGTGCCGGGCCTCGCGTCGGCATGACCCGCGTGGAGTCCGAGGGCGGGGGAGCGGCGGGCCGGCCCGGCTGCCGCGGCAACCGCCCCGCCCTGCGGTCCGGACCGCGCACCGGGATCTCCTGCGCGCCGGCCTCGGGCGACGGACGCCGGGGCCCACGCCGCCCGCGCGGACCGCCGCGCCGCGTGTCGACGGTGAAGGCGTCGTCGTCATCAGGCATCGCGTCAGACTAACCCGGTCGGCTGAGAGCCGGGGTGAGGCGCGCATGTAATCTTGCCCCGTGTCGAGCCCAGAACGCGCCCCGGCCCCGGGAATGTCGGTCGTGATGCCCATCCTCAACGAGGAGCGGCATCTGGCCGAGGCGGTGCACGCCGTGCTCGCGCAGACCTGGGAGGACCCGCTCGAGGTCATTCTCGCCATCGGCCCCTGCGAGGACGGGACTCACCGGGTCGCCGAGACCCTGCACGCCGAGGACGACCGGGTCAAGATCGTCGAGAACCCCTCCGGGCGCACGCCCGACGCCCTCAACGCGGCACTGCACGTCGCGGCCTACGACACCGTGTGCCGGGTCGACGGGCACGGCATCCTCTCGCCGCAGTACCTGCAGATCGCCGCGCGCACCCTCGCGGAGACCGGCGCCGCCAACGTCGGCGGCATCATGGACGCTCAGGGGACCACGACCTTCGAGAAGGCCGTGGCCGCGGCGATGAAGTCCAAGCTGGGCGTCGGCGGGGCGAAGTTCAAGCTCGGGGGCACGGCCGGTCCGGCCGACACGGTCTACCTCGGGGTGTTCCGCCGCGAGTGGCTCGAGCGCGTCGGGGGCTACGACCCGCGGTTCAGCCGGGCCCAGGACTGGGAGATGAACTACCGCATCCGCACCCTCGGCGGTGTCGTGTGGTTCACCCCGGAGTTGCGTGTCGCCTACCGTCCGCGTGGCTCGCTGCGCACGTTGGGGCGGCAGTACCGGCAGTACGGCCAGTGGCGCCGCGCGGTGTCCCGGCGCCACAAGGGGTCGATCAACGCACGCTACCTCGCGCCGCCGACCGCGCTCGCGGCCATCGCGGGCGGGGCGATCGGCGGGGTGTTCTGGCGTCCGCTGTGGGTGATTCCGCTCACGTATGCCGGGGCCGTCACGGTGGGCGGCGCCGCGATCTCCCGCGACCTGGAGCCCGAGGTGCGGCGCATCATCCCGGCGGTCCTTGCCACCATGCACCTGTCGTGGGGGTGGGGTTTTCTCACCAGCAGGATCCGGCTCACCGGCGACGTTCAGGGTTCCCTCAGCGACGTCCCGGTAGCCTGAGCCGACCGTCACCCGATGAGGCTGAGGACGAGATGACTCTTCGCGCACGTATCGAGCGCATGGTCGACTACCGCAAGGTCCTGTGGATCCTGGTGCGTCGCGACCTGCGCGTGCGTTATGCCCGCAGTTGGTTGGGTTACGTGTGGACCCTCATCGACCCGCTGATGATGTCGCTCATCTATGCGTTCGTGTTCGGCTTCATCTACCAGCACGCCATCACCGAGGGAGAGTTCTCCCGCACCGACGGCCTGCCGATGGTCATGTGGATCGTGCCCGGCTTCCTGCCCTGGAACTGGTTCAACGGCACCCTGAGTGAGGCGACGCGTGCGCTGAAGTCCGAGCGCCTGCTGGTGCGCTCGACCAACATTCCGCGGGAGTTCTGGGTCATCCGGCTGGTGCTCGCCAAGGGCATCGAGCACATCATGTCGATGCCGGTCTACGTGCTGTTCGTGGTGATCTTCCTCGCCCGCGACGAGGTCTCGCTCAACTGGCGGTTGGTCTTCATCGTCCCGGGCGCGATCATCCTGCTCTTCCTGCTCGTCGGGATGGGGCTCGTGCTCGCCCCCGTGACCGTCATGGCGCAGGACTTCCAGCGGATCGTGCGGATCGGCCTGCGGATGATGTTCTATCTGACCCCGGTCGTCTATTCCACGGGATATCTGACCCACCGGTTGGCGTTCGCCGGCTACGTCCAAAAGCTCAATCCGCTCACCGGGGTGATGGACATGTATCGCGTCGGTGTCACCGGATACACACCGGACTACCAGGCGTGGGTCGTGTCCGTGGTCGTCACGGCCCTGTGGGTGTGGATCGGACTGAAGGTCTTCCGCAAGATGGAACCGACCATCCTGAAGGAGATCTGACATGGCGGTGCAGTGGAGGACGCAGCCGGGGCAGCCGGTCATCACCGTCGACGGGGTCGGGATCGAGTTCCTGACCGGCCGCAAACGCAACCTGTCGGTGCGCGAGATCCTCTTCCAACACGAGACGACTCACGTCAAGGACAGCTTCTGGGCCCTGCGGGACATCAGCTTCTCGGTCGGCCGCGGTGAGGCCGTCGGGCTCGTCGGCGCCAACGGTGGCGGCAAGTCGACCCTGCTGAAGATGATCGCGGGGACGCTGTTGCCCGACGAGGGCACCGTGACCGTCAAGGACGGCGTCGCCCCGTTGATCGAGCTCACCGGCGGCTTCATCGGCGACCTCACGGCCGAGGAGAACATCTATCTGACCGCCGGGCTGCACGGGATGGACACCGCGCAGGTCGACGAGCGGTTCGAGGAGATCGTCGACTTCGCCGGCCCCCAGGTGCGCAAGGGCCTGCACGTGCCCTTCCGGCACTTCTCCTCCGGGATGAAGGCACGGCTCGGGTTCGGGGTCATCACCTGCCTGGACGAGCCCATCATCCTCGTCGACGAGGTGCTGGCCGTCGGCGACGCGGCCTTCCGGCGCAAGTGCTACAACCGGATGGAAGCGCTGCTGGACGACGGCCGCACGCTCTTCCTGGTGTCGCACTCGGCCAAGGACCTGCTGCGCTTTTGCACCCGCGGGATCTATCTGCACGGCGGCCGGCTGGCCGCCGACGGTCCCATGGACGAGGTGATGGAGCAGTACCGCGCGGAGGTCATGGGCGACGCCTACACGCCGCCGACCGACGAGGAGCGCGAGGCGCGGCGCGCCCGCCGCGAGGAAGGCCGCGAGAAGCGCCGCCAGAAGCGGCTGGCCGCGCAGGAGAAGCGTCGGCAGTCCGAGGCCACGGAGGCGACGACGCGCGCCACTCGGCGGGGGCACCGGCAGCGGAAGTGAGGCCGCCCACCGAGCTATCGGCGCTCGGCCGCGATCTGCGCGAACGTCTCGAGGCTCTCCGGCGCCGTGAGGGCCCCCTTGGCGGCCGCCTGCTCGACCGGGGTGCCCTGCAGGATCTTCTTGACCGGCACCTCGAGCTTCTTGCCCGACAGCGTATGCGGAAGGGCGGGCAGGGCGCGGATGACGTCCGGGACGTGCCGCGGCGAGAGCCGGGTGCGCAGCGCGGAGGCGACGGCCGTGCGCAACGCGTCGTCCAACTCGACGCCCTCGGCCGGCTGGATGAACAGATAGAGCGTGCCCGCGCCGCCCTCGGCATCCTCCAGGTGCACCACGAGGCTGTCGACGATCTGTGGCAGCGATTCGACGACGGTGTAGAACTCGGAGGTGCCCAGGCGCACGCCGCCGCGGTTGAGCGTCGCGTCGCTGCGGCCGGTGATGATGCAGGTGCCGCGGTCGGTGATGGTGATCCAGTCCCCATGCCGCCACACGCCGGGGATGTCCTCGAAGTAGGCCGCGTGGTAGCGCGTCCCGTCCGGATCGTTCCAGAAGGCGACCGGCATCGACGGCATCGGGCGCTCGATCACGAGCTCACCGAGCTGATCGACGACCGGCTTCCCGCTCGGGTCGTAGGCCGCGACCGCGGCCCCGAGGCAACGGCACGCGATCTCGCCGGCGGTCACCGGCAGGGTGCGCGACGCACCCACGAAGCCCGTGCAGGTGTCGGTGCCACCGGACAGCGACCCCAGGTGCACCGACGGGCTCACGGCGTCGTAGACCCACCGGAAGCCCTCCGCCGGCAGCGGCGCTCCGGTCGAGCCGACCCCCCGCAACGCCGAGAGATCGGCGAGCTCGCCCGGCCGGATGCCGTCCTTGCGGCAGGCGAGCAGGAAGGGCGCGCTGGTGCCGAAGTAGGTGATGCCGGTCTCCGCGGCCATGCGCCACAGCATGCTCGAGTCGGGATAGGACGGGTGCCCGTCATACATGACGATCGTCGATCCGACGCCGATGCCGGAGACGAGGTAGTTCCACATCATCCACCCGGTCGTGGAGAACCAGAAGAACGTGTCGTCCGGCCCGAGGTCGGTCTGCAGGGCCAGGGACTTCAGGTGCTCGACCGTGATGCCTCCGTGGCCGTGCACGATGGCCTTCGGCAGGCCGGTCGTGCCGGAGGAGAACAACACATAGAGGGGATGGTCGAACGGGAGCCGTTCGAAGTCGAGCGGTGCGTCCTGAGCCGTGAAGTCCTCCCACCCGACGGCGTCGGGGCCCACCTGGCCGGGGTGCAGGTAGTCGATCCAGACCGTCGCCGTGAGACTCGGCAGCGCGGCCCGGATCGCGGCGATCTCGCTCGTCCGGTCGATGTCCTTGCGTCCGTAGCGATATCCGTCGACCGTCACCAGCACCTTGGGCTCGATCTGGTGCAGCCGGTCGACCACGGACTGGGTGCCGAACTCGGGGGCGCAGGAGGAGAAGATCGCCCCCAGGCTCGCGCTCGCCAACAGCACGGCCAGGGTCTCGGGGATGTTGGGGCTGTAGGCCGCCACCCGGTCGCCGCGGCCCACTCCGGCGCGTTGCAGACCGGCACGGGCCCGGCCGACCAGGTCGCGCAGCTGCCCGGCGGTCAGCGTCACCTCGTCGCGGGTCTGGGATCGGGAGACGATCACGACGTCGTCGTCGGCGCGGCCGGGCATCGCCAGCATCGCCTCGGCATAGTTCAGGCGCACGTCGGGGAACCACACGGCGCCGGGCATCGCGTCGTCGGCGAGCGCGACCTCGACATCCCCGCCGTCCGGTGTGTCGGCGGGGATGTCGAGGTAGCGCCACGCCTCCCTCCAGAACGCGTCCATCTGCTGCGTCGAGAACCGCCACAGGCTCTCGTAGTCCGGGAGATCACCGTGGCCGCCGGCCCGCAACCGGTCGGCGAAGTCGTCCAACCGGCATCGGGCGCCGGCCGGCGGCTCCCACAGGATCTCGGGCGTCGCGTCAGGGGTCTGGGTCATCGAGCCTGGTCCTTTGCTGTGTGCCGGCGCAGAGACATACGTCACAGCGAATCTATCGTCGGCGGCCGAGGTGCCCGAGTCGGGGCATCAGTCCGCGTCACGCACCGCGCCCTCGGCGCGCAGCCGGTCGTCCATCGCCGCCGCGTCGGGCTCGCGGACGAGCAGGACCGATCCGCCGTCCGCCCAGATCGCCAGGGTGCGTGTCAGCACGTCGTGGGCGTCGGGCGCGGTGACCCACACCCGCCGCGGGTGATCGCCCAGCGCCGGCAGCAGCTCGGCATACGTCACCCGGCCCGCGGGGGAGACCAGGGCGACGTCGCCGGGGTCCAGCGGCGTCCAGGCGTCGAAATGGTCGTCGTAGGTCGACAGGACCGCCGCCTCGTCGAAGGCGCCGTCCGGGACGGGGGCCGCGCTACCGCGGGCGAGGGCGGCGAGGGTGACCACGACCTGGTCCGCACCCTCCCCGGGGGCATCGGTCACCCGCACGTCCGGCTCGTCACCGCCGCCGACGACGACGGTGGCGCCGACGGACCAGCACGCCAGCGCCCAATAGAGCGTGCGCCAGTGCTGCCCGGGTAGGTCGAGCGCGACCGTCGTGCCGGGGCCGGCCTCGAACTCCTCCTGCAGCAGATTGCCCGCCTTCGCCGTCCAGTTGGCGAGCACCTTGGCGGACAGCTCGATGCGTTCGCCGCGGGTCGCGCCCGGGGCGTCGTCGTAGTAGGTGACACGCGGGGCCGTCTCGTCGCGGCGCAGGTGGGCGATCAGGTCGGCACAGGATGCGGGCATGAGCGGTGGAGACCTCCGAGCGGCGGGGACGGTGTGGCTGCAGGCTACGCCAGGAGCCGACGCGTGCCGCCGCACGCCGGACCTCCGACGAATCCGGGGCGGAACGGTTAGAGTCGAGGTGTGAAGGCCAACCTGCCGACCGCTGCCGAACTCGCCGCCAGTCCCGCCGTCCAACGGGCGATGGGCTTCGCCCGGGACGCGGCCCGGGGCACGGCCGCCCGGCTTCCGCGTCCGGCGGAGCAACGGCTGCGGCTGCGGCCCGCCGATCTGAGCGGGGTGCGCGCCACCGATGTGCTCGTCGACGGCGTCGAGGCGCGGGTCGCGCGGCGCCGCTCGCGCGCGCTGCACCTGCCGCGGACCCTCGACGACACCAGCGCCTGGGCCGCCTTCGGCGCGCTCGCCGCGCTGCTGCGGATCGTCGACGACGGGCGCCGGACCGCCACGGTCATCGACACGACCGGGTCCCGCTCGGTCTTCTCCCGGTGGATCACCAAGATCGGCTTCGCGCCGGTGCACGTCGACGTCACCAGACCGGAGGTCGTGGGCGAGACCGTCGACCCGCGCTCGGTCGACATGGTCGCGCGGCTCTACCCGCACCTCAGCGCCGCAGAGACGGTCGACGAGGACCTCGCGCGGGGGTCGGCCGCGCTGCGCCGCGGCGGCGTCATGTCCGTCACCGTGCGACTCGGACCACAGGACGAGGGCGGTGTCGGCATGCCCGAGTTGCGCTCGCTGATCGCGCGCGCCGACGAGCAGGGTCTGTCCCTGGTCGGCGACCTGGACATCTCCGACAGCCGGCGAGCGCGCGAGGCGCAGGCCGCCGAGGGAGCCGCGAGCTTCGGCGTGGCGCTGCTGACCTTCCGTCGTCGGTGACCGACGGCCTGCAGGCCGACTGGGCACCGGGTCGGCCCGTCCCGATCGAGGGCATTCTGGGAGCACTTCGCCGCGGATCCGGCGACCCCACCTGGTGCTCCGCGCCCGACGAGATATGGCGTGCCGTGCGCACCCCCGACGGGACGGTGACCGTGCGCTACCGCCGCCGCCGTGAGGCCTGCGGCGACCGTGTCGTCGCCACCGCATGGGGAGCCGGGGCGAGGTGGGCGCTGGGCAGGCTGCCGGAAGCCCTCGGGGCCGAGGATGATCCGTCGGGGTTCGCGCCGATCCACCCCGCGCTCGAGCGGGCGCACCGTGACCATCGGCATTGGCGAGTGGGCCGCAGCGGGCTGGTGATCGAGGCGCTGGTGCCGGCGATCCTGGAGCAGCGGGTGACCGGCAAGCAGGCTTTCGGCGCCTACCGTCGGCTCGTGCGCAGGTATGGCGACGCGGCGCCCGGGCCGGGGGCCGAACGAGACCTCGTCGCGCCGCCCGATGTCGATGGGTGGCTGCGCATACCGTCGTGGGAGTGGATCCGGGCCGGTGTCGACGCCGCGCGTGCCGACACGGTGATGCGCGCGCTACGGGTCGCCCCGGCTCTCGAACGATGCGCGGGCCTCGACCCGGTCGAGCCACGGCAGCGACTGCGGTCGGTGCGCGGCATCGGCGTGTGGACCGCGGCAGAGGTGGCGCAGCGAGCCCTCGGCGACGCGGACGCCTACAGCGTCGGTGACTATCACGTGCCCAAGGACATCGGCTGGGCCCTGACCGGCAAGCCCAGCGACGACGAGGGACTGGCCGATCTGCTCGAGCCGTATCGCGGGCATCGGTATCGGGTGCAGTGGCTGGTGACGGCGGCGCGGCTGGGCCGTCCGCGCCGCGGCCCCCGGATGCCGGTGCCGACCCACCTGCCGTGAGGCCGTGATCTGCCCGCTGTCAGCGCCCGAGTCGCATGCTGCCGTTGGTGGCGCTATACCGCAATGAGCCGTCGACAGTCATGACGGCGCCGACCGGGTGTTGACGGTTTGTCGCGCTATACCGTGCGGACCTGTGCCAGGGCATCGCCGACTGAGCGTCGGTCACACCTGCGGGACGCGCCCGGCGCGGGTGACCGTGGCGATGGCGAGCGACTCGACGGAGTCGACGATCTCCGGGCGGGCACGCCAGCCCTGGTCGGCATAGACCACGGACAGCTCGGTGCACCCGAAGACCGCGACGTCCGCACCGGCCGCGATCAGGGAGTCGACGACGCCGAGCAGACCCGGCACGTCGATCGGCCCGCCGGCCTTGACGCCGTCATAGATCACCGACATCACCAGCCGCTGCTGCTCCTCGCTCGGCAGCATCACCTCGCAGCCCAGAGCCTCCAGCGCGTGCTGATAGACCCCCGCCTCGCGGGTGCCGTCGGTGGCCAGCACCGCCACCCGAGGGGTATGCCGTGGCGCCGGTTGCCCGGCGCCGGCGCTCGCGGGTGCCGGCGCGGCGCAGAGTGCCCGGTCGTGCGCGGCCTTCGCCGTCTCGTCGACGATGCTCACCAGTGGGATCGTCACGTGCTGCGCGAGGTCGGTGAAGAAGTGGTGGGCGGTGTTGCACGGCACGCTGATGAACGCCGCCCCGAGAGCTTCGAGCCGCTGCGCGTCACGGGTCAGCGACGGCGTCGGGCTCGGCCGCGACGGGTCGAGGATCGCGGCCGTGCGGTCGGGGGTGGTCGAGTGGTCGAGCACGACCAGGTCGAGATGCTCCTGGTCGCTCGCGGCCGGGGTGAGGTCGACGACGAGTCTCAGGAACAGCGCCGTCGCCTCGGGGCCGAGTCCGCCGATGACTCCGACGACCGGTGACGCCCACGACGGATCCGTGTCGACGCGCAGCTCCTCGAGTGGAGAACTTTGTGGGGTCTCGCTCATACCGGGGTCCCCGCAAAGTATCGGAGCGAGCGTGCGAGTGGAGAACTTTGTGGGGTGGTCATACGAGTGCTTTCGGCTCGGGGTAGTACTGCCGATACTTGCGCACGTAGTTGGCCTGGTTGGCCAGGATCCACGCCCAGCGCCGCGGGTGGCGTTCGGCCCGGTAGAAGAGCGGGTTGGTGACTTCGCCGGCCTTGCGCAGCCGGCGCACCGTCTCGCGCACCTGTGGGTCGGTGACATAGCGCATCAGCAGCCGGACCGGGATCGACGTGAAGAGGTGTTCCGTGCTCGCCTCGACCAGCCCGCGGTCGGACAGGTCGAGCCCGCGCACGTATTCGTCGACATACCACTCCACGACGTTGTGACCGGCGGCGGTGATGTAGAAGCTGGTGCCGCCCAGGCGCGGGTTGAGCTCGAAGAAGACGACCTCGCCGGTGCGCGGGTCGAGCTTCAGGTCGAAGTTTGCCCAGCCGCGCCAGCCGACGTGCTCCAGCAGAGTCGTCGCCCGGCGCACGACCTCGTGATCGGTCTGGGTGAGGATGGCCGCGGGGAAACCGACGGTGTCGGGGGAGTGCTCCTCGAGCAGCACCCGCCCGAAGCTGGCGAACCGGA
>CAZMLG010000108.1:0-10580 GCA_964566985.1 uncultured Intrasporangiaceae bacterium | reverse complement strand
AGTTCCAGGAGCGGTTCGGCATCGAGCGCATCGCCGAGTTCTACGGCGCGAGCGAATGCAACATCGCGTTCATCAATGCCTTCAACATCGACCAGACGGCCGGCACCTGCCCGCTGCCCTACAGCGTGGTCGCCTACGACCCCGACACCGGCCACGCGATTCGCGATGGCCGCGGCCGTCTCGTCAAGGTCAAGAACGGCGAGACCGGGCTGCTGCTGGCCAAGGTCACCGCGCGGGCGCCGTTCGACGGATACACCGACGACGACGCCACCGAGGCCAAGCTGGTGCGCGGCGGTTTCAAGAAGGGCGACTGCTGGTTCGACACCGGCGATCTCGTGCAGCAACAGGGATTGACGCACGTCGTCTTCGTCGACCGGTTGGGCGACACCTTCCGGTGGAAGGGCGAGAACGTCGCCACGACCCAGGTCGAGGCCGCCCTCGACGCACTCGACGAGGTCGAGGAGTCCTCCGTCTTCGGGGTGGAGGTGCCCGGGGCCGACGGCAAGGCCGGCATGGCGGCCGTCGTGCTGACCGAAGGGTCCAGGTTCGACGGCGCCGCGATCGCCCGCGCGCTCGCCGATGCCCTTCCGGCGTATGCCGTTCCGCTGTTCGTGCGCGTCACGGACTCGTTGGAGCACACCTCCACCTTCAAGTCCCGCAAGGTCGAGTTGCGCGACCAGGGTTATCGGTCCGCCGGAGACGATGCGGTCTATGTGCTGGACGGCCGGGACGAGGGCTATGTGCCCTACTACGACGACTACCCGCAGCAGGTGGCCGCAGCGCGCCGCCCGCAATGGTGACGGATCCGCTGCGCGACGCACTTCCGCTTGCTACCCTTATGGCGCGATGAGTCGTTGAGGGGGAGCCATGCGCGCGAAGACGCTGCTCACCGGCACGGGTGCCACCGTGCTCGCCGGCGCTCTGGTGGCGTGCGGGCCGACCGTCACCGTCACCGGCCCGACGAGTTCGCCGACCCCGACCGGCACGTCACCGGCGACGCCCACCGTGCCCGAATCCTCCACCACCCCACCGCAGCCCGCAGACAGCGGTGGGACGCTGCACTATCTCTACGGCGGAAGCCTCAACTCGTGGGATCCGCAACAGATGTATATCGGGCTGGACGTCGCGAACGCGGGTCGGCTGTTCACCCGCAGCCTGGTGCAGTATCCGGCATCCGATGACCCGGCGACGGCTTCGACCCCGGTGCCGGACCTCGCGGTCGGCACCGGCAGGTCCTCCGATGACGCCAAGACGTGGTCCTTCACTCTCAAGGATGACGTGCGTTGGCAGGACGGCACACCCGTCACGTGTGCCGACCTGAAATACGGCGTGTCCCGGAGCTTCGCGATCGATGTCTTCGACCTCGGCCCGCGATACGCCATCGAATACCTCGACGTGCCGTCGACCGGATCGCACGCCTTCGAAGGGCCGTACACCTCATCGGCAGGCGAGGCCGCCTTCGACAAGGCGGTCACGTGTGACGGCAAGACGATCACCTACCACTTCCGCAAGCCGTGGCCGGATTTCCCGCGCGCGATCGCATCACTTCGGGCATTCGATCCCTATCGCAAGGACAAGGATCACGGCAAGAAGTCGAATCTCCAGGTGTTTTCGGACGGCCCCTACAAACTCCAGGGGACGTGGACCTCCTCGGGCGGCACCTTCGTGCGCAATCCCGAATACGACGCGTCGACCGACCCCGTGCGGAAGGCTCGCCCGGACCGGATCGTATTCCAGACGTCCACGCCTGCAACGCAGTCCACCACATCCATCACGACGGGCAGCGGGACCGGAGAGGTCAGCGTGACATCCAACCAGGTGCCGCAGAGCATGGCCGACGACATCGACTCCGACCATCTCGAGATCGCCGACTCGCCCTATGTCGACTATCTCATCCCCAATTTCCGGCGCCTGAAGAATCCGAAGGTGCGCAAGGCGCTGAAGTTCGCGACCTCCCGCAGGTCCTGGGTGATGGCGCGTGGGGGCAACAAGTGGGCGGACCCGGCGTATTCGATCGTCAACCCGAACGTCCACGGCTACCGGAAGAATCCGGGTTTCACGGCGGTGCCGGAGAGCGGCGACATCGCGAAGGCGAAGAAGATGCTGAAGTCGGCCGGGGTGAAGCTGCCCTACCGGATCAAACTCATCTACACCGGGGGCGACAAGAAGAGCGCGGTCAAGGCCGTGACCGACGGGTGGGCCAAGGCAGGATTCAAGGTCAAGACCCAGCAGATCGACCCGGCAAAGTACTATTCCGAGATCGGCCGGTCCGACAAGGATGCCGACATCATGTGGATGGGTTGGGGCGCCGACTGGCCGACGATGACCTCGGTGCTGCCGCCACTGTTCGACTCGGACCAGCTCGGGGACCACTTCAACGGCAGCAACTACGGCCGATACAAGAACGCCGATGTCGACGACGACTTCGACCGCGCAGTCACGGCGGACCGTTCCTCCGAGCGGGTGAAGGCCTACCGCAGCGCCGACCGTCAGCTGGCGAAGGGCGTCGCCTACATCCCGTTGTCGGTGGAGAAGTTCGTCATCCCGTGGGGCGAGGACGTCACCCACTACACGGCGGGAGCCGCCACCTCGATGTATCCCGACCTCGGGGTCATCGGCGTGAAGAAGTGACCACGACCTGCGTCATGTCGTCGTCGAGGACCACCGCATGACCTTCTGATCACGCGGTGGCGGGTCGGCGGCGGCGCCAGGGCAATTCGTCGGGCAGCGCCAGGCGGCAGATCTTTTTCCACGTCGAGGCCAACTGGGTGGGCAGCGGGCCGGTGTTGTAGTGCAGGCCGTATTTCGCGCACAGGGCGCGCACCTTCGGCGCCACCTCGATGTAGCGGTTGGACGGCAGGTCCGGGAAGCAATGGTGCTCGATCTGGTGCGAGAGGTTGCCGGTCAGGATGTGGAAGACCTTCGGGCCGGACAGATTGGCCGACCCGAGCATCTGGCGGATGTACCAGTCGCCGCGGGTCTCGCCGTCGATCATCTCCTCGCTGAAGAACTCCGCCCCCTCGGGGAAGTGCCCGCAGAAGATGACCGCGTGGGCCCAGACGTTGCGGATGGCGTTGGCCGACAGGGTGCCGATGAGTGCACGCTTGCCGGA
Organism: uncultured Intrasporangiaceae bacterium; assembly: GCA_964566985.1. Classification (GTDB taxonomy): domain Bacteria; phylum Actinomycetota; class Actinomycetes; order Actinomycetales; family Dermatophilaceae; genus Leekyejoonella. The sequence continues at coordinate 7,468 of CAZMLG010000108.1, read as the reverse complement.
GCCGGTCAGCACCGAGGCGGCGATCGGCAGCGAGATGTAGTCCTTGAGGACCTGGATGGCGGCCTTCTTGCCGAGGGCCTTCAGGTCGTCGTTGAACTGCTCACGGGTCTTGTAACCGGCCTGCACCATGTCCCACTCGAGGTCATAGGAGGCGATACCCCACTCGAACAGCGGGGAGAGCATGAGGTTGACGATCGGGTTGCCCAGGTCGCGTGGCTTCCACGGCTGGTCCTGGCTCACCCGCAGGATGTTGTAGCCCACGTCGCGGTCCTTGCCCACGACGTTGGTCCAGGTGTGGTGCAGGTCGTTGTGCGTGTGCTGCCAACCGCGGGCCGGCGCGACGAAGTCCCACTCCCACGTGGTCGAGTGGATGTCCGGGTCCCGCATCCAGTCCCACTGGCCGTGCAGGATGTTGTGCCCCAACTCCATGTTCTCCAGGATCTTGCCGAGTGCCAGCGCGCCGGTGCCGAGCGCCAGCGCACCCTTGAACCGCCCGAACAACAGCGACGCGCGGCCGCCTGCCTCCAGGGCTCGGGTGATCTTGATCATCCGACGCACGTAGGCCGCGTCCTTCGCACCGCGGTCGGCCAGCACCTCGTCGCGGATCGCGTCGAGCTCGTCGCCGAGTTGCTCGACCTGCGCGTCGGTGAGGTGTGCCGCCGCTTCCGGACGCTCCAGCGGGCGCCCCGCCTTGGGCAGCACGCCGGTGCGTTTGGTGCCGGCGGCCGGCACCGGTGCCGGGGTGATCGGTCCGGGGGCTGCCTGCGCGGCGCGGTCGGCGGTGATCGTCATCGGATGGTCTCCTTCATGGGGTGGTGTGTCGGGGTCCCTGTGAAGTATCGGAGCGAGGTACGAGCGGAGAACTTCATGGGGTGGCCTAGCAGTCGAGGTTGACGGGCCCTGCGGCCGCCGAGATACAGGTCTGGATCAGCTCGCCCTCATCGCAGCGGATCTCACCGGTGCGCAGGTCGCGCACCTGGCCGGAGATCAGCGGAGTCAGACAGGTGCGACAGATGCCCATGCGGCATCCGCTCGGCATCATGACGCCGGCCTCCTCGCCGGCGAGGAGCAACGGGGTCGCCCCGTCGGCCTCGACCTGTTTGTCGGACTTCTCGAACGTGACCAGTCCGCCCTCACCGGGCGCCGCGGGCGCCAAGGTGGTGGTGAACCTCTCCACGGTCAACGTCTCGGGCAGCCCGGTGCGTTCCCACAGGCCCTGGGCGTCGTCCAGCAGCCCCTCGGGGCCGCAGACGTAGGCCTTGCGGGAGCGCCAGTCGGGGCACAGTGCATCGAGGTCGTCGGTGCTGGCGAAGTCGATGCGTCCCGACTCGCCGGTGTAGCGGTGGATGACGTGCAGGCCGGGATGTTCGCGCGACAAGGTGGCCAGTTCCTCGTCGAACAGACTCTCGGTGCGGTCGCGGGAGGAGTGGACCACCACCACGTCGGCGTCGTCCCGGCGCGGCACGAGCGTGCGGATCATCGACATGACCGGGGTGATTCCGCTGCCGGCGGTGAGCATCAGCAGGGGACGCGGCCCGGCGGGCAGCACGAAGTCGCCCTGTGGTGCGGCCAGGAAGAGGATGTCGCCCACCCGGGTGTGCCGCACGAGGTGAGTCGAGACCTTGCCGATCGCCGTCACCGTGATGGCGGGGTCGGCGCCCGCCGGAGCGGACAGCGAGTAGGAGCGCCACTGGCGCACCCCGTCGATCTCGACGCCCACGCGTGCCCACTGGCCGGCCTGATGCGGTTGCCAGTGCCGGCCGGGCCGGAAGGTGATGGTCGCAGAGTCCGCGGTCTCGGGGGTCACGCTCGTCACCACGCCGCGCAGTTGCCGGGACGACGCGAGCGGATTGACCAGCCGCAGATACTCCTCGGGCGGCGTCGGCGCGGTGAACACGGCCATCGCGCGCCGTGCCGCAGACTTCACACCCATATCTCCAGTGTGATTGGCTTGCGGCGCAGAATCTCCACCATCGGACCTACAATTGATCTCGTGTTTTCATCGGGACACCACAAATCGTAGGGTAGGTATGCCTCAGCAGCCGCCACCGGCCTCCTCCGACCACGCACCGGAGGGATTATTGCACCGGGACGCGCCTTGGGCAGCGCTTCCGCGAGGGATCTCCGCGACGCTCGCCGACGTGCTCCCCGCGTTGGTCGAGCAGATCGTCGAACGGATCCCGCAGGAGGTGCCCGAGTATTCCCGGCCCCTGGAGGGCGAGTTCGGGGCCGGGGTCCGGCGCGGGGTGGAGACGGCGCTGCGGCGCCTCTTCGTCGACCTGCCCGGCACCGACCGGCCCGGGTTGACGACACAGACCCGCGGCATCTACCGCCAGCTCGGGGTGGGGGAGGCGCGCACCGGCCGGTCCCTGGAGGCGCTCCTGTCGGCCTACCGGGTGGGCGCGCGCATCACCTTCCGCGCCGTGTCCTCTGCGGCGGCCGACGCCGGCATCGACCCGGCCCTGATGATGCCGCTCGGCGAGTCGATCTTCGTCTACATCGACCAGGTCTCCGCCGCCAGCATCGAAGGGTTCACCGACGAACAGGGCCGCCAGATCGGGGAGCGGGACCGGCGGCGCCAGGCGTTGCTCACCCGGCTGCTGTCCGGTCGGGTCGACGACGCCGAGGCCCGGCGGCTCGCCGCACGGGCCGGGTGGGTGCTGCCTGCGCAGGCCGTCGTCGTGGTCATGCCGCCGGAACGCTCCGAGGGGCTGCGCCCGGCATTGGGTGAGCGTGCGCTGATCAGTTCGCGCAGCGGACAGGTCGTCGCCCTGTTGGAGAGCCCGCGCACCGGGCGGTCCCGCGCCGAACTCGCCCACGCGCTCGCCGGGCGGCGCGCCTGGATCGGTCCCCCGCGGCCCTGGGAACGGGTCGCCGAGTCGCACCGCGCGGCCACCCTGGCGCAGTCGCTGCGCCAGTCGAGTATGCCGCGGCGCGACGAGGCGCAATGGGTCGACGAGCACATCGCCGCGATCGTCGTCGCCGGGGAGGACGAGCTCGTCAGCGACCTCGCGCGCCACCGGCTGGCGCCGCTGACCGCGCTGCGTCCCGCGCAACGTGAGCGCCTCGCCGAGACGCTCCTGGCGTGGCTGCGTCACCGCGGCGAACGGGCGAAGATCGCCGCCGAACTGCACATCCACCCCCAGACGGTCGGCTACCGTCTGACCCAACTGCGCGAGGCGTTCGGTGAGGATCTCGATGATCCCGACACCCGATTCGACCTCGAGCTGGTCCTGCGTGCCGGCCACCGTCCGGCACCGGAGTGAATCGACCCGAGGGGGACGTGATGGCCACCTATGTCGGACTCGGTGACTCGTATGCCGCCGGGGTCGGGGGCGGCCCGTCCACCGACGAGTGCCGGCGCACGACCGACGGCTATCCCGTGCAGGTCGCGCAGGCCCTCGGGGTGTCCCTGGCCTACCAGGCGTGCATCGGTGCCACGGTCGCCGACGTGCGCGCACAGCAACTGGGCGCGCTGGGCGACGACACGGCCTACGTGTCGATCACGGTCGGCGGCAACGACCTCGACTTCACCACGGTGCTCACCGAATTCGCGATGCCGGCCTGGATGGCCGACGAGTCCGTGCTGGACACCGCCCTGCGGACGCTGCGTGACGACCTGCCCGGGCGATATGCGCAGCTCTTCGCCGACGTGCGCGAGCGCGTGCCGAAGGCACAGGTGGTCGTGGCCGGCTACCCGAGGCTGTTCGACGGCGTCGACTGCAGCCTGCTGACGTTCTTCAGCGACGACGAGATGAGCCGGCTGAACGACGCGGCGGACGAACTCGCCACGGTGATGGACCGGGCGACGACCGACGCGGGGTTCACGTTCGTCGACGTGCGCGGGCCGTTCGAGGGCCACGCCGTGTGCGACGACCCCGCCTGGATCCACGACGTCACCTGGCCGGTCGAGGAGTCCTTCCACCCGACGGCGGCCGGCCACACGGCATACGGCCGGCACGTGGCCGAGGCCCTCGGGGCGTCGGCGGCGCACGCCGCGATCCGGCCGGTCGGCGCCGGCGCATGGCCGGTGCCGACCGACTGCGGTCCCTGCCGGACGACTCCACCACCCACCTTCCGGCCGCCCGACCTGACCTCGCGGCGCAGCCTCGACGGGGCCCGGAGGCACGGGCTCGACGTCGACGAGGTGGCCGAACTCGGCCGGCGACTCAACGGCGGCGGGGCGGATCCGCAGGCCTACGACCGGGCGTGTCATCTGGACCGTCGGGTGCGCGAGAGTTCGTCGGGGGAGGATCTCCGTCGGTGACGACCGGCGTGGCCGTGCTCGTCGAGCCGCATTGGGTGTCGGAGCGTGCCTCATACATCACGGCCCGTCACCCAAAGGCCCCCAGCTCGCGTGGGCGTCGGCTTCTACGACGCCCGTAGGGCACGCCCCGCACGTCAGAAGCCCGGATCCTCCTCTGCGACGATGTCGGCATGCGTCTGCTGCTCATCCGCCACGGGGAGACCCCGTCCAACGTCATCCACGCGCTGGACACGTCTTTGCCCGGGCCCGGACTGACCGACCGGGGACGCGCGCAGGCCGAGGCACTGCCGGGCACCCTCGCCGACGAGCGACTGGAGGCGATCTGGGCGTCCGAGGCGCGCCGCGCACAGGAGACGGCGGCGCCGTTGGGGCGGGAGCGGCGACTGGCGGTGCAGACCCTGCCCGGGATGTTCGAGATCCAGGCGGGCGAGCTGGAGATGAAGACGGACCCCGACAGCCTCACGGCCTACATCGAGGCCATCGGGGCCTGGGGCTCCGGCGACCTGGATGTGCGGATCCCCGGAGGCGAGAACGGTGTCGAGGTGTTGAGCCGCATCGACACGGGTCTGCAACGGGTGGCCGAGACCGGCGCGTCGGTGGCGGCCGTCGTCAGCCACGGGGCGGTGCTGCGGGTCTGGTCGGGAGTGCGAGCGACGAACCTGGACCGGGAGTTCATCACCGGTCACGCCATCGACAACACCGGGGTGATCGTGCTCGATGGGGACCCGGACACGGGATGGGTGGCGCGTTCGTGGATGGGCGAGGTCGTCGAGGCGCGCGCCTGACCCGGGGACAACACATGCCGGCCGCGCCCATGGAGGGGCGCGGCCGGCGCATGACTACTTGTCGAAGGCGTCCTTGACGTTTTCGCCGGCATTCTTCAAGCTGCCGGCCGCCTGGTCCTTATGGCCCTCGGCCTGCATCTGGTCGTCGTCGGTCTGCTCGCCGACCTTCTCCTTGGCCTGGCCCTTGGCCTTCTGGGCGGCGTTCTTCGCCTTGTCCACGAATCCCATCATGCCGTCCTTCCGTGACTGGCGCCGCCATGCACGGCGCGGGCTTACAGTGTAAGCCCGCGGGCGGCCCGGACCGCTATCGACGGCGGGCGAGATCAGGATCCGGCCGCGAGCCGGGCGGCGATGCGGTCCAGCAGATGCTCGAGGGCCTCGTCGAACTCCTCGCCGTAGTGGTCCTCGGCGAGCAGCCCGGCCAGGTCGTGTGTCACCGGGAAGCGGCGTGCGTCGAGGTCGTCCTGCGGGTCGAACACCGCGGCGGCGGTGTCGGCCGCCGCCACCCGGTCCTGCTGCGCATCGGTGCGCGTCGGCGTCAAGGCTCCGGGCACGGGCTCGGGATCGGCGGCACCGACCTGCAGCGCGCCGTCACCGGAGCGTGGGTCGCGCAGCGATCGGGCGCCGGTCTCCATCAGCAGGTAGCCGAGCAGATGACTGTTGAAGGACCGGTAGGTGAAGATCAACTGGTCCGCCGAGAAGCGTTCGGCGCGCAGCGTGGCGAGCATGTTCTCGATCCATCGCAGCGAGCGCAGCGGCGGGTTGACCCACGGGGCCTGCGCCGGCCGGGTGGCCACCAACGGGAAGGCATGCGGATGGGCGAGCGCGTAGCGGCGGACCCCGTGGGCCAGCCGGTGGAGATAGTCGCGCCATCCGTCCTGTGCATCACGGCGCACCTCGGGGTCGGCGTCCAGTTCGTCCACGACCAGCTCGACGACGGCGTCCAGCAGATCGTCACGGGTCGCGACATGCTTGTAGAGCGACATCGCCTCGACCCCGAGCCGGCGTGCGATCGTCCGCATCGTCGCGGCACCCACGCCCCGCTCGTCGATGAGCGCGAGTGCGGCACGGGCGATGCGCTCCCTCGACAGGCCTCGGTCGCGCCCCGGCCCGCGCCGCGAACGGGGCGCATCGGATCGAGAGGTGGGGCCCGGCATACCTGTCATCGTGCCAGCATCGTGGCACCGTCGGGCCATGTCATAGGTTGGCGAGGTGCACTCCGCGAACCATCGGCGCCGCTACGTCGACCTGGACGGCATCCGGGTCCACCACCTGGTCGTGCCGGGTCCTCGGGACCGGCCCACGTTCCTGCTCGTGCACGGGTTGGGCGGGTCGCTCGACAACTGGCTGTCCCTGATCCCGCTGCTGACTCCGCACGGGCGGGTGATCGCGCTGGACCTCGCCGGGTTCGGGCTGACCGACGCCGATCCGAAGGACGCCTCGATCCAGGCCAACCTCGATCTGCTGGGCCGGTTCGTGGCCACCGTCGGCGACGGGCCGCTGGTCGTCGTCGGCAACTCGATGGGCGGCATGCTTGCGGCACAACTGGCCGCGAGGGACCCGCGGTGGGTGACCGGTGCCGTGCTGATCGACCCGGCTTTGCCCCCGAGCCCGCTGGCCCGTCCGCATCCGGCCGTCGTCGCCGGGTTCAGCGTCTACGTCGCGCCCGGGTTCGACGTGTGGGCCATGGGCAAGCGGGAGAGCCGCTACACCCCGCGGCAACTGGTCCGGCAGACCATGGAACTGGTCACGACCCATCCGGAGCGGATCGACCCCGACGTGGTCGAGGCGCACGTCGCCCTGGCCGAACGCCGGGCGCGGGAGGTCCCCGAAGGTGACCTGGCCTTCGCGGTCGCCGCCCGCAGCCTGCTGCGCCAGTTCGCCCGCCGGCGCCAATTCGCCCGCACCCTCGACCGCATCCTGCCGCCCGTGCTGCTGCTGCACGGTGACCGCGATCTGCTGATCAACGTCAAGTCCGCCCGGGCCACCGCCGCGCGGCACCCCGGCTGGACCTACGTCGAAGGACGGGGCAAGGGGCACACGCCGTTCCTCGACTTCCCCGAGTGGGTCGCCGAGCAGATCCTCACCTGGGCCCATGACCGCGGCATCACGCAATAGCGTGACAAACCGTCACGACTGCGCGGACGCTGCAGCGGGTGGTGACGGATTCCGGCGTTATAGCGTGCTACCAGCGGGTAGGTTTGGGGCACGGGACCAGCGACTCTGCGAGGAGGCATGCCCATGGATGCGGACGCGATCGTCGTCGGCGCCGGACTGGCCGGGTTGGTGGCCGCCGGAGAACTGACGGCCGCGGGCAGACGAGTCATCGTCGTCGACCAGGAGAACGCCGCCAACCTCGGCGGCCAGGCGTGGTGGTCCTTCGGCGGCCTGTTCTTCGTGAACTCCCCCGAGCAGC
>CAZMLG010000107.1:0-10598 GCA_964566985.1 uncultured Intrasporangiaceae bacterium | reverse complement strand
GTCCGGTCGCCGCCCCATCGCGTCGATCAACTTCGTCACGGCTCACGACGGATTCACGATGCGGGACCTGGTGTCCTACAACGAGAAGCACAACGAGGCCAACGGTGAGGACAATCAGGACGGGGAGAGTTTCAACCGGTCGTGGAACTGCGGGGTCGAGGGGCCGACGGACGACCCGGGAGTGCTCACCGTCCGGGCGCGGCAGCAGCGCAACTTCATCGCCACACTCCTGCTCAGTCAGGGCGTGCCGATGCTGTCTCACGGCGACGAGGTCTCCCGCACTCAGCGCGGCAACAACAACGTCTACTGCCAGGACAACGAGTTGGCCTGGTTCGACTGGCAGATCACCGACGAGCAGCAGCAGCTGCTCGACTTCACCCGGGCCGCCATCGCGTTGCGGCGGGAGCACCCGACCTTCCGCCGTCGTCGGTTCTTCCGTGGCGAGGCCGCACACGGCGGTGCCAGCGAATTGGGCGACATCCAGTGGTACTCCCCCGCCGGAAGCGAGATGAACGAACTGGACTGGCGCAACGGCTATGCCCGCTCGCTGATGGTCTTCCTCAACGGGCGCGGCATCTACGCCCCGGACGAGCGCGGTATGCCGGTCGTCGACGACCACTTCCTGCTGTTGTTCAACGCCGACGCCGACGACGTGACGTTCGTCGTGCCCGGCGTCGTCGACGGCGCACACTGGCAGATGGCGTTACAGACCGTCGCGGCCGAATCGGTGCTGGACGGTGACACCGCGACGAGCGGATCGAAGGTCACCGTGCCAGCCCGTTCGCTGGCCGTGCTGTCGTGCAGCTCCGAGGAGTCGGACCCTGGATGAGGCGGTCGAGGCGGCCACCCGTCAGCGCGTGGCCGCCTGGTGCCAGGTGTCCTTCGACAATCCGGCCGACTCCCGCACCCGGCTGACCCGATCCTTCGCCCGGCGCGCCTGGGCCCGTGCCTCGAGGGCCTTCTTCTTCGCCACCTCGGTCACTTCCGCGACCTTGGCGTCCAACGCGACGTAGCCGCCGGCCAGTGCGGCCGCGGCGAACACCCGGCGGACCGGCACGAGGCGCGCCGTGGCCACGACGGGGATCGACAGCACGCCCACCGTCACGGCCGAGGAGATCCGATTGAGCACCTGCTGGGTCGCCGGGGCGTGCTCCTCGCCGGTCGGCACGACCCCGACGAGCACGAAATCCCGGTCGTCCAGGGCCAGTTGCGCACCGTAGGCCGCACCGACCAGAACGCCGCCCATCAGATGCCGCCGGGACATCGACTTCGGCAACAACGTGGCGACCGCCAGACCGGCCGCCGGGATCGCGGACAGTGGGTTGACCTGCACAGCTCAGCTCCTCATCGAATGTCGAGACACACCCACGGCTCGCGGGTGATGTCATGTGTCCTGCTGCAGGAATTGTCGCACCTGCTGCTCCCATCTGTCCGGGTCGAGGTTCCATTCCCTGCAATGACGCGCAGCCCCCCATTTGGGCATCGTCACCAGGTCCGGTCGGCGCCGGGCCAACCGTTCCGACGGCCCGACGGGCACGAACTCGTCGTCGAGCGAGTGAATCAGCAGCATCGGCACGCTCAACTCCGCCGCACGCGCCACCCAGTCGGTGCGACGCACATCGACGTCGCCGTCCAGGCCGACCGCCGAGCGCGCCCAGGGGCCACGCATCAGGCGTTGTCCCAGCCGACCCAGACTCGCGGGCAGCTTGTGCTCATGTGCGTGGAAGTCCATCACGTCACCCCAGTCGATCACCGGGGCATTCAGCACGACGCGACGCACGAAGGAGGACATCCACGAGCGGGCCAGCGCCTGCAGGACGATCGCCCCTCCCATCGACCACCCCACCAGCACGAGCGACCGCGCCCCGTGCTCCACGGCGTACTGCATGGCACTCTCGAGGTCTTCCCACTCGGTGAGGCCCAGGTGATAGAGGCCGTCACTGCTGCGTGGCGCGTCCTGGTCGTTGCGGTAGGCCGGGATCAGCACCGGGTGCCCGAGGTCGTGCAACGTCGGCACGGCGCGCAGGCACTCGGCCCGCAACGCCCCGCGGCCGTGTACCAGGATCGCCCACGTGTCACCGTCTGCCGGCACGTGCCACGCCGGCAGTGGTCCCAAGGGGCCGTCGACGTGGACGTCGTGCAATCCGACGCCCAACGACGTGGCCGGTGGGCCGGCGAAGTAGTAGCCGTTGAACCGGGCACCACCGACTCGTGCCGTCCCGAAGTCGGTCGCCTCGAGGACGCGCACCACGCGATGCGGGTCCTCGCGCACGATCTCCCCGATGCGGGCGTGGCCGTGTCCCCCGTCGAACCACAGGCCGTAGCGGCCGAAGGCCCGGGTCTGTGCGTCGGCTCCGAGAGTGAGCGTCGAATCCGTGACCTCCACAACGTCCACGTCGTCGACCCGCGGCTCGGGCGAGACCATCCGACGCGCGAAGTACGCCGCGGACGACATTCCGCCGGCGACGGCGCCGGCCGCGAAGAAGCCGGTCGTCCCGGACAAGGTCTTGAGCATGACCACATGGTGCCAGGTCGACTCACCCGACCGGATCCCGCCGCGCGGCGCGACGAGGCGACACACTGGTCGCATGGATCTCCCCGTGACCCTGCCGATCGACCCCATGCTCGCCAAGGCCGTCGAGCACATCCCGGATCCGCACGGTGTCCCCGGTGGCGTGCTCTACGAGCCGAAATGGGACGGCTTCCGATGCCTCGTGTTGCGCGACGGTGACGAGGTGGAGCTCGCCTCACGCGGGAAGAAGCCGCTCACGCGATATTTCCCGGAGATCGTGACCGCGGCGCGAGAGCATCTTCCCCGCCGGTGCGTGGTCGACGGCGAACTCGTGGTGCGCTCCGGAGCGGCGGGATCCCAGCGGCTCGACTGGGAGGCGCTGAGCGCCCGGATCCACCCGGCCGCGTCCCGCATCGCCCGATTGAGCTCCGAGACCCCGGCCGAGATGGTCCTGTTCGACGTGCTGGCCGTCGGGGATCAGGACCTCACCGGCGAGGCGTTCGGCGAGCGCCGTGCCCGGCTCGAGTCGCTCGCCCGGAAGTTGCGCGCCGGAGCCCCGTTTCACCTCACGAGGATCACCGATGATCCGTCGGTCGCTCAGGAATGGTTCAGCAGGTTCGAAGGGGCGGGTCTGGACGGAGTCGTCGCCAAACCGGCCCGGTCGACCTACCTGCCGGGCAAGCGCACCATGCTCAAGATCAAGCATCGCCGCACCGCCGACGCCGTGCTCACCGGGTATCGGGTGCACAAGAGCGGCCGCGGGGTGGGGTCCCTGCTGCTGGGCATGTATGCCAGTGACGGGACTCTGCTCCCGGTCGGGGGCATCGTGTCCTTCACGAATGCCCGACGGCTCGAGCTCATCGACGAGCTGGACGCATTGGTCGCCCGCGACGACGACGGTGCACCGCTGCACGCCGAGTCGGAGCGCTCTCGGTTCAGCAGCAACAAGGACGTGTCCTTTGTCCCGTTGCGCCCGGAGCGGGTCGTCGAGGTGCGTTTCGATCAGCTCGAGGGACACCGGTTCCGGCACGGCGTGACCTTCGTGCGCTGGCGCCCCGACCGTGATCCCACGAGTTGCCTGATCGACCAGGTCGACCGCGCCCCGGCCTACGATCTGCAGGCGGTCCTGGAGTCGACCTGAGCCGTCACGCCGGTATGCGGCGGTCGCGGCCGGCGATGTGTCCTCCCACCGCCTGGGGGAGGCAGAACACCGTGAGCACCACGACGGCGATCGCCCAGGAGCCGGTCAGGTCGTGCACCCCGCCGATGAGCGACGGCCCGATCGCCGCGAGCACGTAGCCGATCGTCTGAGCCATGCCGGACAGGTCCGACGCCTGCCGTGTCGTGCTCGAGCGAAGGACCATCATCAGCAGGGCCAGGCCGATCCCTGTGCCGGGGCCGAAACCGATCAGGGACACCCACAGCACCGGTGCGGCGGGCACCCAGATCAGCCCGAGCAGGCCGACGGCGCAGATCGCCGTCGTGCCGACGGCGAGCAAGCGCTGGTCCGGCATCCGCGTCGCGATCATCGGCATGACGAGTGAGCATGCCGCACCGACGACACCGAAGAGGGACAGCATTCCTCCGGCCGCTGCGTCGCTCATCCCGCGGTCGGAGAAGAACTCGGGAAGCCAGGCCGAGACCGTGTAGAACACCAGGGACTGCATCCCCATGTAGATCGTGACGGCCCAGGCGATCGGGCTGCGCAGCAGCGACGCTCCCATCTGCCGAGGAGCCACGTTTGCGCGTGCCCGATGCCGGCTGTGAGGCACCCAGACCGCCAGGGCGACGACGGCGAGCACACCCCATACCGCCAACGTCGGACGCCAGGACCACCCCGTGGCGTCCCGGATGGGCACGGTCAGGCCTGCAGCGACGGCCGCTCCCCCGGACAGGGTCATCGAATACAGACCCGTCATCACCCCCGCACAGGACGACAGATCGCGTTTGATCAGCGCCGGCAACAGCACGTTGACGATGCCCACGGCCACGCCGATCAGCAACGTCCCCGTGAACAACGCCGCCGTCGGCACCAGCAGGCGCACCGCGGTGCCCGCCAGCACCACCAGCAAGGACAGCAGCACCGTGCGCTCCAGCCCCAGCCGGCGTCCGAGCCAGGGCGCGAGCGGAGCCATCACGCCGAAACACAGCACCGGAAGCGCCGTCAACAACCCCGCGGCGGCGCCACCGAGATGCTCGGTGCGGCGAATATCCCCCAACAGCGGGGCGATCGCGACCACGGCGGGGCGCAGATTGACCGCGGCGAGCATCACGGCGGCCCCTGCCATGATCAACGTCCCGCGGCGGACCGGCGCCGTCCCGATGGTGCCGCGGGCCGTGCTCCCGCGCACCTCGCTGCACCGATCCGTCACCGCTCAAGGCTAGCGACCGCGGCCCGAAGGGAGGACTCGATGCTCATCGGGAAGGATGAGGGCGTGACGCGCACGCCCTGCATCATCGGCATCGACGGCCGCAGCGGCTCGGGCAAGACCACGCTGGCGGCCGGGCTGTGCGGCGACCTCGCGCACGCCGGCGTGCATGCGCGGATCCTGCACATGGACGACCTCTACCCCGGCTGGGAGGGACTGTCCGCCGCCGTAGCCGTGCTCGCGGACGAGGTCCTGACGCCGCTGCGCTCCGGCAGGCCGGGCCGGTTCCGGCGGTTCGACTGGCTCACCATGGCGTATGCCGAGGAGCAGGAGATCGGCGCACTCGACGTCCTGGTGGTCGAAGGCTGTGGCTCGACCGCCGGCCGCGCCGGCCTCCTGGTGGACCTGCGGGTCTGGATGACCGCCGCCGCCACGACGCGGCGACGGCGCGCACTCGACCGCGACCACGGCGACTTCGCACCGTACTGGCGGATGTGGGCCGACCAGGAGGATGCCGTGTTCGGCGCCGGGCGCACGGAGCAGCTCGCCGATCTCGTCGTCGTCACGGACACCGAATGACCCGAGCCCGGTTCGACCGCGCGGCGCAGGAGCTCAGTCGTCGCGCTCGAAGGCGGTGTGCTCCTCGACCAGGGTCGCCAGGCGCACCGCCTCGCGCTCGGCATACGCACCGTCGGCGTGCTGGACCCCCATGACAGCCAGCTGCCGCGTGTCGGCCAGGTCGAGGATCAGCCACGGCGCTCCCCCGCCGAACTGGACGCTGACGATCTCCTCCCACGGCACGAACCGTCTGCGGACCAGGTTGTGCACCGTCAGGCCCTGCGCGGTCGGCACCGCCCGGACGAAGGCGAAGCGCAGCACGCACAGGCCCACCACGACCCCGAACGCGATCATCAACCCGCTGTCGAGTTCGTTCCACCCGGTGACTCCCCCGCGTTCGATCCGCAGGGCCAGCACGGTGAAGAACACGATGACGACCAGGGCCGTCACCACGGCCACGAAGCGTGCGCGCCGGGGTCGGAACGCCCGATGGTCCGAGGTCATGGCGAGGTCACAGCCGGCAGGCGGCGATCTCCGTCACCAGGATGGCTCGTGCACCGACCTCGTAGAGTTCGTCCATCACCGCGTTGGTCGACGACCGCGGCACCATCGCGCGCACCGCGACGTATCCCTTGTCGTGCAACGGGGACACGGTCGGTGACTCGAGCCCCGGCGTGAGGGCACAGGCCTTCTCGACGAGGTCGGCGGCGATGTCGTAGTCGAGCATCACGTAGCGCTGCGCGGTGAGCACACCCTGCAGCCTGCGCTGCAACACCTCGACGCTTTGGCTCGGCGCCCGATCCGCCGGGCGGATCAGGACCGCCTCGCTGGTCAGGATCGTCTCGCCGAAGGTCTCCAGGCCGTGGTTGCGCAGGGTCCGGCCGGTCTCGACGACGTCGGCGATCGCGTCGGCCACCCCGAGCGTGACGGCCGTCTCGACCGCCCCGTCGAGGTGCACGACGGAGGCCGTCACGTCGTGCATCGCCAGGTCGGCCCGCACGATCTCCGGGAAGCTCGTGGCGACCCGTCGTCCCTCGAGATCGCCGACACAGGAGGCCGTGCCCGGGACGGCCGCATACCGGAACGACGAGCCGCCGAAGCCGAGCCCCATCATCTCCTCGGCGGGGCTCGCAGAGTCCCGCAGCAGATCTCGTCCGGTGATGCCGACGTCCAAGGTGCCCTGCCCGACGTAGACGGCGATGTCGCGAGGTCGCAAGAAGAACATCTCGACCTCGCCGTCGTGCACCACGAGCTCCTTGCTGTCGCGTCGCCCGCGGTAGCCCGCCTCGCGCATCATCTGCGCAGCGGGATCGGACAACGCACCCTTGTTGGGCATGGCCACTTTCAGCATGGTTCGAGGTGCTCCTTGTCGTGGACGGGCCGTGTCGTCGCGTGACTCACAGGTGGGCATAGACGTCGTCGAGGGAGATTCCCCGCTCGAGCATCAGCACCTGAAGGTGGTAGAGCAACTGGCTGATCTCCTCCGCCGTCCGGTCACGGCCCTCGTGCTCGGCGGCCATCCACACCTCGGCGGCCTCCTCGACGATCTTCTTGCCGATGAAGTGCACACCGTCGTCGAGTTCCCGGACGGTCCTCGACCCCTCCGCACGGTCGTCGCGTTTGCGGCCGAGCTCGTCCCACAACTGCTCAAAGGTCTTCACGACGGCCAGGTTACGGGGTCGGCCGGGCGGCCGCGGTGGCCGTCCGGAGGGTGAGTGCCGTCGAGACGGCAGCTGTCGCGGCCTCGTGGCCCTTGTCCTCCTCGGAGCCGGGCAGGCCGGCGCGCGCGAGTGCCTGGGCCTCGTCGTCACAGGTCAGCACACCGAATCCGACCGGAGTGCCGCTGCGCACGGCGACCTGGGTGAGCCCGGCGGTCGCCGCCTGGCAGACGTAGTCGAAGTGCGGTGTGCCCCCTCTGATCACCACCCCGAGCGCGACCAGCGCATCGTAGGCCGTGGCGAGGCGGCTGCACGCCACACTCAACTCGAACGTGCCCGGTACCCGCACGATGATCGGGTCGGCCACGCCGGCGTCGGCGAGCCCGCGGCGGGCGCCGTCGAGCAGCCCGTCCATCACCCGGTCGTGCCAGGACGCGGCGACCACCGCCACCGACAGCCCGGCCCCGTCGACGGCGAGCGTCGGGGCTCCGTGTCCACTCATTCGGTGTGCTCCTTCGGATCAGGCGCCCGTCAACAGATGACCGAGGCGTTCCTTCTTGGTCTGCAGGTAGTAGGCGTTCTGCGGAGTGCGCCCGACCTCGAGCGGCACCAGTTGTTCGACGGTGATCCCCACCTGTTCCAACGCATCCCGCTTGCGCGGATTGTTCGTGAGCAGCCGCACCCGCTCGATCCCGAGGTCTCCCAGGATGGACCCTGCGGCATCGAACTCCCTGGCGTCCACGGGCAGCCCGAGCGTCGTCTGTGCGTCGACGGTGTCCAGCCCGGTGTCCTGGAGGGCATAGGCCCGCAGCTTGTCGATGAGGCCCACGCCGCGCCCTTCGTGGCCGCGCAGGTAGATGACCACACCGGGTTCGGCGGCGACACGCTCGAGAGATGCCTGCAACTGCGGCCCGCAGTCGCAGCGCAGCGACCCGAACGTGTCGCCGGTGAGGCACTCCGAGTGCACGCGCACCAGGGCGTCACCGTCCGTGCCGGGGCCGTGGGGGCTGATGAGGGCGACGTGTTCGGCACCGGTCATCAGGTCGGCATAGCCCCACGCGGCAAAGGTTCCGTGGGCGGTCGGCAGCGTGGTCTGTGCGGCCCGGCGGACGCGATCGTTGCGGCGGCGCCAGCGGGCCAACTCGGCGATGGTGATCACGGCCAGGCCTTCCTCCTGCGCCAGCGTCATGGCGTCCGGCAGGCGCATCATCGACCCGTCGTCGTGGACGAGCTCGACGATCGCCCCGACCGGGGCCAGGCCCGCCAAGCGGCACAGGTCGACCGCGGCCTCCGTGTGGCCGGGCCGCTCGATGACCCCGCCGGGCCGGGCGCGCAGCGGGAAGATGTGCCCCGGACGAGTCAGCTCACCGGGATGCACCTTCGGGTCGGCCAGGACCCGCAACGTGCGCGCCCGGTCGGCCGCACTGATGCCCGTGGACACCCGGTCTCTGGCGTCCACGGACACGGTGTAGGCAGTCCGCTTCGGATCCTGGTTGTCGGCCACCATCGGCGGCAGTTGCAGCCGGTCCGCGATCGCCTCCGGCATCGGGGCGCAGATCACCCCGGAGCCGTGGCGCACCGCCCAGCCGAGCCAGGCGGGCGAGGCGTACTGCGCCGCCAGGATCATGTCCGCCTCGTTCTCGCGGTCCTCGTCGTCCGCGACGAGGACCGGCCGACCGTCGCGCAACTGATCGAGGGCCTCCTCTATCGTCGCCAGGCTCATCGGATCTCACCCACTCGGCTCAGGCGCTCCACATACTTGGCGAGCACATCGACCTCCAGATTGACCGCCTGCCCGACCTCCATGTCGCCGAACCGGGTCTGTTCGAGTGTCGTGGGGATCAGCGAGACGCCGAACTCCTCGTCGGTGACGCAGGTGACCGTGAGCGAGACGCCGTCCACTGCGACGGATCCTTTCTCCGCGACGTACCCGGCCAGCCCGGGCGGCATCGAGACGGTCACCACGGTCCACCGGTCCCCCGGCACGATGCGTTCGATCCGGCCGACTCCGTCCACGTGGCCCTGCACGATGTGGCCACCCAGGCGCCCGTCGGCTCGCATCGCACGTTCCAGATTGACCCGATCCCCCGGGCGCACCCGGCCGAGGCTCGAGCGGTCGAGCGTCTCGGCCATCACATCCACCGTGAAGGTCTCCGTGTCGTGGTCGACGACGGTGAGGCACACGCCGTTGACGGCGATGGACGCGCCGTGCGTGGCATCCTCCACGACACGGGGCCCGCGCACCCTCAGCACGGCGGACTCTTGGCCGCGGTCGAGTGTGACGACCTCCCCGAGCTCCTCGACGATCCCGGTGAACATCACTGACTCCCTTCGCTCCTCGGCCGCAGACGCAGCCGTGCGTCCTGCCCGAGCGTCTGCACGTCGAGCAGGTCGAATGTCAACGCATCGGTGATCGTGCCGATCCCCAGCGGCCCCACCGTCGAGGGTCCGTCGCCGAGCAGTTTCGGTGCGATATAGGCCACGACCTCGTCGACCAGGCCGGCGCGCAGGAATGCCGCGGCCAGCGTGGGTCCGCCCTCCAACAGCACATGCCGGATCTGGCGCTCCCACAGGGTTTTCAGAGCGACATGTGGATCGTGCTCACGGATCACCAGATGCGGGGCGGTGCCGTCGAGCACCCTCGCCCCCGCGGGGAGGGGCCGCTCTCCCATCACGACACGCAACGGCTGCCCGCCGGCGTGCGCCACGTGCCGCACGGTCAGTGCCGGATCGTCGGCGGCGACCGTCCCGGTCCCGACCAACACCGCGCCCACCTCGGCGCGCAACCGATGCACGTCCTGCCGCGCGGACGGGCCGGTGATCCACCGGCTGCTGCGGTCCGCCGCGGCACTGTGCCCGTCGAGGGTCCCGGCCACCTTCCAGGTCACCATCGGGCGTCCTCGGCGCATCGCGAACGTCCATGCACGATTCAGTGCGGCGGCCTGCTCGGCGAGCACGCCGCCGACGACGTCGAGGCCGCGCGCACGCAAGAACGCCTCTCCTCCGCGAGCGGCGGGGTTGGGATCCTCCTGAGCGAACACGACCCGACGGATCCCGGCACGCCGCAACTCCTCCGTGCACGGACCGGTCCTGCCCCGGTGGGCACACGGCTCCAACGTCACGTAGGCCGTCGCGCCGGAGGCCGAGGATCCCGCGTCGGCCAGCGCCGCGACCTCGGCGTGCGGAGTGCCGGCGCCGCGGTGGAAGCCTTCGCCGACGATGCGACCGTCGCGCACGACCACGCAGCCGACCCGCGGGTTCGGGTCGGGAAGGGGGCCGCATTGCGCCAGTTCCAGGGCTCGGCGGAGGAAGCCCTCGTCGACCGGTTCGGATCGCACCGCCACTCCTTCGAAGTCCTCGGACTCCGGGGTGACGTTCGACGGCGGGCAGGTGGCGCCACCATGCGGCGGCCGGCCCTGTCGGCCTCGGCTCGTCTGCGCGAGCCGACGTGCTGCCTCCCATCCGGACTTTCACCGTCGGTCCTGGAGTTCCACCAGGTCA
>CAZMLG010000106.1:0-10633 GCA_964566985.1 uncultured Intrasporangiaceae bacterium | reverse complement strand
GCGCGACCACCCGCTCCCGCCCGATCATCAACACCCGCGACGAGCCGCACGCCGATGCGGAGCGCTATCGCCGACTGCACGTCATCGTCGGTGACAGCAACATGAGCGAGACGACGACGATGCTCAAGCTCGGCTCGGCCGACCTGGTGCTGCGGATGATCGAGGACAACGTCCCCATGCGGGACCTGAGCCTGGAGAACCCGATCCGGGCCATCCGAGAGATCAGCCACGACACCACCGGACGCCGACCGGTGCGCCTGGCCAACGGGCGGGAGATGTCGGCGCTCCAGATCCAGCACGAATACCACGAGCGTGCGCGGGCCTACGTCGAGCAACGCGGCCTGGTCGACGAGCACACCAAGCGGGTCATGGATCTGTGGGGCCGCGCGCTGACCGCGATCGAGACCGACCAGCTCTCCCTCGTCGACGAAGAGATCGACTGGGTGATCAAGCACCGCCTGCTCGACACCTATTCGGCACGGCACGGTCTGAGCCTGGACGACCCTCGCATGCTGCAACTCGACCTGACCTACCACAACATCAACCGCCGGCGCGGTCTGTTCTATCTCCTGCAGCGCCGCGGCGACGCGGCACGTGTGTGCACCGACCTGGAGATCTTCGAGGCCAAGACCTTCCCGCCCCAGGGCACCCGAGCGAAACTGCGCGGTGACTTCATCCGTGCGGCCCAGCGTGGACGGCGGGACTTCACGGTCGACTGGGTGCACCTCAAGCTCAACGACCAGGCTCAGCGCACCGTCCTGGTCAAGGATCCGTTCGCCTCCCAGGACGGGCGGGTCCAGCGCCTCATCGACGCGATGTAGTCGGCGCGGACTCCCCAAAGCGGCCGCCTAGGTCCGCGGGTTATGGTAGGGCGTCATCCACCGCCGAGATCGAGGATTCTTTGTGCGCCGCATCCCCTTCCGCCTGCTGGCCCTGGGCGTCTTTCCCGTCGTTCTGTTGGCCGGCTGCAACGGATCCGAGTCCGCGAGCAAGTCGTCGTCCGCAGCCTCCAGTTCCCCGAAGACCCCGGCCACGGTCGCGGCATCGAAGGTCGCCTCGATGAGCGCGATCGACGTCGACACCAAGAAGGCCAAGTCACCCAAGATCTCGCTGTCGAAGAAGCCCTTCCACGTCAACAAGACCACGGTCAAGGTGCTCCACAAGGGCAGCGGCCATGCCGTCTCCGGCAAGGACATCGCCTACGTCGACTACGTCGCCGTCAACGGCAAGAACGGCAAGCAGTTGGTCAACAGCTTCAAGATCCACGACGTGGCCGTCCCGATGAACGACAAGAATCAGTTCCCGGGCCTGATCAAGGCGATCAAGGGCGCCACCATCGGCACGACGATGAAGGTTGCCATCCCGCCGGCCGACGCCTTCGGCGCGAACGGCAGCCCGCAACTGGGGGTGAGCAACGCCGACACGCTCGTGTTCTACATCAAGGTGGACGACACGGCGCGGACCCTGCCCGAGGCGGAGGGCGCACCGGTGAAGCCGAAGGCCGGCCTGCCGAAGGTCTCCGTGCCGAAGGGCAAGGGCAAGCTCGCGAAGATCACGGTGCCTGACGGCAAGCCGCCGAAGAAGCTCCAGGTGCAGGACCTGATCAAGGGCAAGGGCCGCAAGGTCTACCAGGGCGAGACGATCAAGGCCAGCTACACCGGCATGATCTGGCGCAACGGCAAGATCTTCGACGCGACCGCGAAGCACCCCGACGCCCCGAAGCCGAGCGAGTTCCCGGTGGGTGTCGGGAAGGTCATCCCGGGCTGGGACAAGGGCCTGGTCGGGCAGACCGTCGGCAGCCGCGTGCTGTTGGTCATCCCGCCGAGCGACGGCTACGGCAAGACCGGCAACAAGGGTGCGGGCATCAAGGGCACCGACACCTTGATCTTCGTCGTCGACATCCTGGCCGTCAGCTGACCGTTCCCCACCCACGCAAGGAGACTCGATGCCTTTCGACCCCACGACGACCAAGCCGGAGATCGACTTCCCGGGAGACACCCCGCCGAGCGACCTCGTCCTCGAGGACCACTGGGACGGCGACGGCAAAGCCGTCGAGCCAGGCGACACGATCGAGGCCCATTACGTCGGCGTCTCCTGGTCGACCGGCGAGGAATTCGACGCGTCCTGGAACCGCGGGGCGCCGCTGAAGTTCCAGGCCGGGGTCGGCCAGGTCATCCAGGGATGGGACCAGGGCCTGCTCGGGATGAAGGTCGGCGGCCGCCGCAAGATCGTCATCCCGCCGCATCTGGGGTACGGCGACCAGGGCGCGGGCCCGGCCATCGGCCCGGGCGAGACGCTGATCTTCGTCGTCGACCTGGTCTCGGCCAACCGGTCCGGGGCCGGGTCCTCCTTCGGGGTGCGCTGAAGGCGCGTTCCGCCTGGTGTGAGCGGGGCCGCCGTTGCGGATGGCCCCGTAGCCGAGCGCCCTCACCCGCCCGGATGGCCCCGTTTTCTTGGGACTGTTCGTGACGCCGTGCGCGCGTGAAAGGTCGCCCGCGTGGTCACCAGGTCGGGGCGGGGGACACGCTGCGGTCGCAACCATCCGCGCCTCGGTCCACGGTGGTCACGTAGGTCGCGGGCCGACGGGCGGGACCGAGGCGCTCCCGCCAGGCCCGTCCACGCTCCCTCCGCATGTCCCCCGCCCCTCCCATACGCCTCCTCCGGCACGTTCCGGCTCGTCAGTCGGGTCGGTTACTTTCTGGTCAGTAGGCGAGCGACCCGGCGCGTATCGAAAAACCCTCAGAGCCGGCGCTCGCTGCTCACTCAGCCGAGGCGAGCAGCGTGGCCGTATGCCGTCCGCCCGCGGCGGCGGCCAGGAAGCACGCGGCGTCCTCGTCGAGGCCGCGGCCCATCGTGCGCAGCGGCACCGGGCAGGCTCGTAGCGCCTCGTCGAGGCCGCCGAGCGGCACGTCCACCCTCCGCATCCGTCCGTCGGACCGCGAGACGATCTCGCCGGCCTGATCGGCGACCTGCCGCCCCAGTATTCCGGGCAGCACGGGCACCGGAAGGTCGGCGCCCGCCCTCGCGACGCGTCCGTAGGCGGTGAGGCTGTGGTGCGAGATCCCGCGGTGCCGCGGGCGCGCATCGGCCTGGGACACCCGCAGCGAGGCGACCGGGCGGGCACCCAGCGTGTCCGCCGCGTTCACGGCCTCACCCGCCGAGGTGCCCGAGAAGCCCCACCGGGTGCCGGTGCCCAGGTTGCCCGGCCCCTGAGCCACGATCGCCACGTCGGCCTCCAGCACCAGGCGCGCGGCGAGCAGCCCGGTGTGGACGTTGACCGCCTCCAGATCGCCGCCGTAGGCCTGCCCCACGGTGACCGTGCCGCACAGCCAGCCGGCCTCGCGCAGCGCATGGGCGACGCGCGAGAAGGCGATCGGCAGCGCGCCGCCGTCGGTCATGACGTAGGCGGCGCGCGGCGCGTGCGGCAGGTCGGCGCGCAGGCCGGCGAGCACGGCGGGCAGCGCAGAGTGCAGGTCCGCCGTCACGACCGGCATACCAGCCAGATCGTCGGCATCCTCCAGGAGCCGGTGATGAGCGCTCTCCTGCTCGTCGGCCCCCAGCACCATCTGCTGCAGAGGGGTGTAGCGGGCCTTGACCACGTGTCCCGGGCCGGGCTGCGGGTCCGGCGGCAGCCGGTCGGGCAGGGCGACCACGTGGGCGAGCCCCCCGGTGCCCAGGCCGCGGTCCTGCGCGGCGACGTTGAGCAACACCCGGTCCCCGACGCGGGGGAGACCGACGACGCTCGTGTAGGCCAGGGCGCGGCGCCGGTCCGCGTCGACGGCCACCTCGACGATCACGCACTCGCCCCACCGCTCACCGATCGACACCGCCGTGCCGCTGCGCCACTTCATCACGCCTCGCACACTAAGGCACCGGCACCCGCGAGCGTCGCCACCACGTCGGACGCATGATCGGTTACGGTCGGATCATGCCCACTCCATCACCGGCGGCCAAGACCGAGCGGCTGCTCAATCTGGTGATATGCCTGCTCTATACGCGGGCGCCGCTGTCCAAGTCGCGCATCCGCGCTGCCGTCCCGCAGTACGGCCAAGCCGCGACCGACGAGGCCTTCGACCGGATGTTCGAGCGTGACAAGGACGAGCTGCGCGACCTGGGTATCCCGCTGCGCACCGAACCTCTGGACCCCTACTTCGACGACGAGCCCGGCTACCGCATCGACCGGCGCGAATACGCGCTGCCCGAGATCACCTTCGAACGCGACGAACTCGCCGTCCTCGGGCTCGCGAGCCGCACCTGGCAGCACGCGAGTCTCGGGGGTGCCGCCGCGACCGCGATGCGCAAGCTCGCCGCGGCCGACATCGAACGCGACGAGGGGTCGATCATCGGTCTCGAGCCCCGCGTGCGGACCGCGGAGCCGGCCTTCACGCCGGTGAAGGATGCGGCCCTGCAACGCCAGGCGATCACCTTCACCTACCGCAAGCCCGGGGGTGAGGCACAACAGCGCACCGTGCAGCCGTGGGCCGTGGCCAACTGGCGCGGACGGTGGTATGTCACCGGCTGGGACTGCGACCGTGAGGCGGCTCGCTCCTTCCGGTTGGGACGCATCGAAGGACGCGTCCGCACCACCGGACCCGCCGATGCCTTCACCCCACCCGCGGACCACGATCCGGTGGCCCAGATCGCCGGCCACGAACCGGCCGGGCCGCCGCAGCGGGCGGTGCTGCGGGTCCGAGACGGATCGGGGCGGGTGCTGCGCCGCCGCGCCCGCGACACGCAGGGCCTCGGCGACGGGTGGTCGCGCCTCGAGATCGAGTTCTCGGACGCGGAGATGTTCGCCGACGAGATCGCCGAATTCGGCCCTGCGGTCGTGGCGGAGGATCCGGCGGAGCTCGTCGACGCGGTGGTGCGCCGGCTGCGCGGGGCACTCCGCGCCCACGAGACGGGGGAGCAGCGATGACCGAGAGCGCGACGACCCGGCTCGCGCGGCTGCTGACCATGGTGCCGTGGCTGGTCAACCGGCAGGGGATCGACATCGACCGCGCGGCGGAGGAGCTCGGAGTGAGCCGCCGGCAGATCGAGGCCGACCTCAGTCTGCTGTTCGTCTGCGGCACGCCGGGGCATCTGCCGGACGACCTGATCGAGGCCGAGTGGGAGCACGGGCGGGTCTTCCTGCGCAACGCCGACACGATCGCCCGCCCGCTGCGCCTGGGACGCGACGAGGCGATGGCGCTGGTGGTCGGCCTGCGCGCCCTCGCTGCGGTGCCGGGTCTGCAAGAACACGACGCGATCGATCGGGCCCTGGCCAAACTGACGCAGGCGGCCGGCATGGCCGACGACACGGCCCACGAGCGCGTGCGCGTCGAGCTGAGCGACGCGACCCATGCCGAGACCTTGGCGACGCTTCGGGCCGCGGTGGCCGGACACCGCCGCGTGCATCTGCGATATCTCGTGCCGACCCGGGACGAATCGACGCAGCGGGATGTCGATCCCATGCGGCTGGTGACGATGAGCGGTCACTGGTATTTCGAGGGATGGTGTCATCGGGCGGAGGACGTGCGCCTGTTCCGGCTGGATCGGGTCGAGGAGGCGACCGTGCTCGAGGAGGACGGCACTCCGCCGGAGCGGGCCACCCCGCGCGACGTCGAGACGACCCTCTTCCAGCACGGCCCGGACGATGTGACGGCGACCGTCCGGCTGGCGCCGGAGGCCGCATGGGTCGTCGACTACTACCCGGTCGAACAGGTCGACCGCGCCGACGACGGATCGTTGCGCGTGCAGTTGCGCACCGCCGACGTGCGCTGGCTGGCACGCCTCATGTGGCGGCTCGGTGGCTCGGCATCCGTGCTGGAGCCCGCCTCGCTGCGCGAGCGGGTCGCGGTGGATACCGCCGAGGCGCTGGCGCAGTACGATGGATGAAGACGCCGCCGTATGCCGACGGGTGGGCACCGCGGCCGGTCCGATCACGTAGAGTGGAGTATCGGCCCCGACCACGCCGTGACCGGGCTCCCTGGTGGTCCGGCCCGAGATAGAGGATCTGTTTAGCGCCATGTTCAGAAACATCTTCGAGGGATGGCACATCGTCATCCTGGTGATTCTTGTCATCGCCATCTTCGGCTGGAAGCGTCTGCCCGACGCGGCGCGCAGCCTGGGGCGCTCGGCCCGCATCCTCAAGAGCGAGGTCAGCGACATGAAGAACGACGGCACGTCCGACGCCTCGGGGCAGACCGTGCGCAGCGAGCGCGCCGACGCGGCGCCGGATCAGCCCTATCCCACGCGCCCGACCGACGGCCCGGCGTCCTACCCGGGTCAGGAGTCCGACCCGCAGGTGTCGCCGCACCGGCACGGTGACGGCACGAACCAGGGTGCCTGACCGGCCGCCCCCGGCCGGACGGACGAGGGGCCGGCATGGCCGTCCTTCGGCATAAGGACAACCCCGAGGGGAAGATGACCCTCGGGGAGCACTTCCGGGAGTTCCGCCGCCGCCTGCTCATCTCGGCAATCGCCATCGTGCTCTGCGGCGTCGTCGGGTGGCTCGTCTACGGCCATGTCATGACGTGGTTGCAGCAGCCCTTGCTGGACGTCGCCGCGCAGCGGCACGTCTCGATCGACGACGTGCGGCTCAACT
The DNA here is from genome assembly GCA_964566985.1 of uncultured Intrasporangiaceae bacterium. Classification (GTDB taxonomy): domain Bacteria; phylum Actinomycetota; class Actinomycetes; order Actinomycetales; family Dermatophilaceae; genus Leekyejoonella. Next base: position 4,047 of record CAZMLG010000106.1, on the reverse strand, counting down.
TCGGCGCCAACGGGGTCACCGACGCGTTCGGCATCAAGCTGAAGATGTCGCTGTGGATCGGGCTCATCCTGGCGTGTCCGATCTGGTTGTGGGAGGTCTGGGCGTTTCTCGCACCCGGCCTGCTGCAGAAGGAGAAGCGGGCCGGGCGAATCTTCCTGTGCGCCGCCATCCCCTTGTTCGCCCTCGGCTGCTACGCCTCGACCCTCGCCCTGCCCAACGCGGTGCGGTTCCTGCTGGGTATCACCCCGGAGGGGGCGGTCAACTACACCAACGCCGAGGCCTACATCTCCTTCACCACCAAGTTCATCCTCGCGTTCGGCATCGCCTTCCTGCTTCCGGTGTTCCTCGTGGGGCTCAACGCCGTGCACGTCTTCCCCGGGCGCGTCATGCTCAAGGGCTGGCGGGTCGCGGTCATGGTCATCGCGGTGTTCGCCGCGATGATGAGCCCGAGCCCGGACGCCTGGTCGATGCTCGCGCTCGGCGTGCCGATGGTGGTGCTCTACTTCGCCGCGGTCGGGATCTCGATCGTCATGGACCGCCGCCGGGAACGCAGCGGCCGCCCGGACTGGGCCGACCTGCCCGACGACGACCGCTCCGCGCTGTAGCGGCGTCGCCGAAGTACTCTGGCCCCATGGCGACGGGACCCATGCACGCGACGCCGCGTCGGCTCGACAGCACCCATCTGACCCGGTTCGCCCGGCTCTACGACTTCCCGCTCGACCCCTTCCAGTTGCGCGCCTGCGAGGCCGTCCAGGACGGCGGCGGTGTGCTGGTGGCGGCGCCCACCGGAGCCGGGAAGACGGTCGTGGGGGAGTTCGCGGCCTATCTGGCCCTGGTGAGCAGCCGCAAGACGTTCTACACGACGCCGATCAAGGCGTTGTCCAACCAGAAGTATGCCGATCTGTGCGCACAGCACGGGGCCGATCACGTCGGGCTGCTGACCGGGGACGCCTCGATCAACGGTGAGGCGCCGATCGTGGTGATGACCACCGAGGTGCTGCGCAACATGATCTACGGGGGCTCACGCACCCTCGACGGGCTCGGCTTCGTCGTGATGGACGAGGTGCACTATCTCGCGGACCGCTTCCGGGGCGCGGTGTGGGAGGAGGTCCTCATCCAGTTGCCCGCCGACGTGCAGGTCGTCTCGTTGTCGGCCACCGTCAGCAACGCCGAGGAGTTCGGCGACTGGCTGCGCGAGATCCGCGGGGACACCGAGGTCATCGTCGAAGAACACCGGCCCGTGCCGTTGTGGCAACACATGATGGTCGGGCCGCGCATCCTCGACCTGTTCGCCGACGAAGGCGACGGCCGGACCCGGATCAACCCGCAGCTGCTGCAACGCATCGCACAGGCCGACGCCACCACCGATCGGCACGGCACACGGGAGGACGCCGGTGCCCCGCGCGGTCGCAGGGCTCGACCCGGCGGGCGCAAGGCGCGCGGGCCGGTGCGCCGCGGCCGTCCGCCGAGGGGGCCCAGCCGTGCCGAGGTGATCGAGGCGCTGGACCGCGACGGTCTGCTGCCCGCGATCACCTTCATCTTCAGCCGGGCCGGATGCGAGGGCGCGGTGGGGCAACTGCTCGCCTGGGGCACCCGGCTGGTCTCGGAGCAGGAGGGTGCCCGGATCCGGCGCGAGGTCGAGGAGCAGGTCTCCTCCCTTCCCGACGAGGACCTCACGGTCCTCGGCTACTGGGACTTCGTCGAGGGACTCAGCCGCGGCTTCGCCGCCCACCACGCCGGGATGCTCCCGGCGTTCCGCGAGATCGTCGAGTCACTGTTCACCGCCGGCCGCATCAAGGCGGTCTTTGCGACCGAGACCCTGGCTCTGGGCATCAACATGCCGGCGCGCACGGTCGTCCTCGAGCGCCTGGTGAAGTTCAACGGCGAGACGCACGCCGACATCACCCCTGCGGAGTACACCCAATTGACCGGGCGCGCGGGCCGGCGCGGCATCGACGTCGAGGGTCACGCCATGGTGCTGCACGCCCGCGGTCAGGACCCGCACTCCGTAGCGGGCCTGGCCTCGACGCGCACCTACCCGCTGCGGTCCAGTTTCGTCCCCACCTCGAACATGGCGGTCAATCTCGTCGAGCAGGTCGGCCGAGGGCGTGCCCGCGACGTGCTGGAGGCGTCGTTCGCCCAGTTCCAGGCCGACCGGTCGGTCGTCGGCGTGACGAAGGCCATCGCGCGCAACGAGGAGGCTCTCGAGGGGTACGCCGACGCGATGCGCTGCCACCTGGGCGATTTCGCGGAATACGCCGCGTTGCGTCGGGAGATCGCGGATCTGGAGAAGGCAGAGGCCAAACGGCGCTCGGCCGGGCGACGCGCCGCGGCCTCCGACGCGTTGGAGAATCTGCGCCGGGGCGATGTCGTGCGGGTGCCCGAGGGGCGGCGTGCGGGCGTCGCGATCGTCATCGATACGCGCCACTCCGGACGTCACGGGGCCCCGGCTCCGCTGGTGCTCACCCAAGGCGCGCAGGTGCGCCGGTTGACCGAGTCCGATCTCGACGGCCCGTTGGAGCCGGTGATGCGCCTGGAGATCCCGCGCACGTTCCACGGGCGCAACCCGAGAGCGCGCAAGGACCTCGCGGCCACGTTGCGCGCCAAGGTGCCGAAGGATCCGCCGCCACCCGCGACCACCACCGACGAGCACGACCCGCAGGTGCGCGAGGAGATCGCGGCCCTGCGCGAGAAGGCGCGTCGGCATCCGTGCCACGACTGCCCCTATCGCGAGCAGCACGCCCGGTGGGCCGAGCGCTGGTGGCGCCTGCGGCGCGAGAGCGAGGGGCTGCAGCGCAAGATCGACGGACGGACCCACACCGTGGCGCGGACGTTCGACCGTATCTGTGACCTGTTGGCCGAACTGGGCTACCTGTCGGAGGACGGCTCGTCGGTGACCGACGACGGCCGGCTGCTGCAACGCATCTACACCGAGAAGGACCTGCTGGTCTCGGAGTGCCTGCGGCACGGCGTCTGGAGCCGCCTGGACCCGGCCTCGCTGGCCGCGGTGGTCAGCACCGTCGTCTACGAGCCGCGCCGCGAGACGGATGGCGCGGAGCACCGCATTCCCAACGACTGGGTGGGTGACGCCCACGAGGAGATGAGGCGGATCTGGGGTGACCTGCAACATCTCCAACGGGAGCATCACCTGGCGCCGATGAACGAGCCCGATGCCGGGATGGCGTGGGCGGCCCACCGCTGGGCGAGCGGCGCCCGCCTCGAGCTGGTGCTGCGCGACAGCGCCCTGACCGCCGGAGACTTCGTGCGCCGCTGCAAACAAGTCGTCGACCTGCTCGGCCAGATCGCCGCCGCGGCGCCGGAGGCCGGTCTGCGGCGCAGCGCGCGCAAGGCGATCGACCAGGTGATGCGGGGCGTCGTCGCGGCCGATCGGTTCGACTGACCCCTTCGTGGGCGCCCGCCCGGCCGATGGAGCAGCGAACCCCTCGGCGGTGCCCCTACGGCGGGTCGAGTGCCGCCGCGCCCAGGCGGCCACCCGGCGGGTCGAGTGCCACCGGCCCCAGGCGACCACCCGGCGGGTCGAGTCCCGCCGGCCCCAGGCGACCACCCGGCGGGTCGAGTGCCACCGGCCCCAGGCGGCCACCCGGCGGGTTGAGTGCCGCCGGCCCCAGGCGACCGCCCGGCGGGTCGAGTCCCGCCGCGCCCAGGCGACCACCCGGCGGGTTGAGTAGTCCGCTGACGCAGTCGAGGACGTATCGAAACCGACCCGGCCGGCCGTGTTTTCGTGGCACTGTTCGCGACGCCGTGCATGCGTGAAAGGTCGCCCGCGTGGTCACCAGGTCGGGGCGGGGGACACGCTGCGGTCGCAACCATCCGCGCCTCGGTCCACGATGGTCACGTAGGTCGCGGGCCGACGGGACAGGACCGAGGCGCTCCCGCCAGGCCCGTCCACGCTCCCTCCGCATGCCCCCCGCCCCTCCCATACGCCTCCTCCGGCACGGTCCGGCTCGTCGGTCGGGTCGAGTCCCGCCACGCCCAGGCGACCACCCGGCGGGTCGAGTGCCGCCGGCCCCAGGCGACCACCCGGCG
>CAZMLG010000105.1:0-10694 GCA_964566985.1 uncultured Intrasporangiaceae bacterium | reverse complement strand
GGTTTCGATACGCTCGCGCCAGGGCGCTCGCTACTCAACCAGCCGAGGGGTGGCGTAGCGGCTCGGCTACGGGGCCAGCCGTGTGGTGGCACAGCGGTACGGTGTCGGAATGCCGTCCGTGACGCTTCGCCCGATGACCCAGTCCGAATACGACGAATGGCTGCCCGGAGCGGTGGACGACTACGCGCGTCATCATGTGGAGGCCGGATCCATGCCGGCCGACGAGGCGCAGAGGATGTCGGAGAAGCAGTTCGCCGACCTGCTCCCCGATGGCGTGTCCACTCCAGAGCACCATGTGCTGATCCCGGACGTCGACGGCGATGCCGTAGGGCTGCTGTGGCTGCACATCCCGTCGGACGACGCGCCGACCGCATTCATCTATGACGTCGTGGTCGATCCGGCACGGCGGGGGACCGGTCTCGGTCGCGCCGTCATGCTCGCCGGAGAGCAGTATGCCGTGGCACGGGGCGCCGTCTCCATGCGGTTGCACGTGTTCGGCAGCAACACCGTCGCACGTCATCTCTATACGAGCCTGGGCTACGAGGAAACGAATGTGATGATGGCCAAATCCCTTGCCCCATAGGAGCGTCGGGGAGGAGGCTCGGTGTCACGATTCGCGCCGCCGGAGGTGTCCGCCGCGTCACTCCTGCATGAGGGGCGTCCCGAACCGTCCGGAATGGAACACGTCGTTGACGGGCCTCCGCCGGCGAGTTCGTGTGCTGCCGCTGGGCTCCTGCTGGTCGCTGTAGCCGAGCGCGATGACTCCGACGAGTGAACGGTCCTCCGGGATGGCCAGCGCGGAGCGCACCGCGTCGACGCGATCGACCTCCACGCCGAAGAACAGCCCACCCAGGCCCTCGTCCACCGCCGTCAGCAGCATGAGCATGGCCGCCATTCCGGTGTCCACGTCCCAGTAGGGGACCGGCCAATGCGTCTCGTCCTCGTCCTGCCAGGGCTTGTCGGGTTCGGCATACCGGCGCAGATACGCCTTCTTGTCGGAGCAGCAGACGATGAGGGTCGGTGCCGTCCGCACACCGCGCAACCACGCGTCGGGCGGGCCGCCGTCGGTGGTCGCGTCCCAGAAGGCCGCGCGATCGGCGGGGTCACGAAGGACCACGAAGTCCCAGCCCTGACTGAACCCGGCGCTCGGCGCGCGCAGCGCCAGGCGGGCCATTCGATGGACCGCTTCGAGGGGGACCTGTCGGTCCGGGACGAAGCGTCGCACCATCCGCCGCCGGAGAATCGCCTCGTCGAGTTCCATCACCGTTCACCTGTAGGCTCGTGTCGGGTCATGACCGCCAACCTAGTTGCCGGAGGCCGGACCGCCCGTGGCACCCAACCGGTGACCGGGCTGTGTCGTCTGCAGGTCGTGACCGTCGCCGTACCCATCGCACCGCGTCCGGCGGTGTTCCCAGGGGAAGGGAGTGCCGACGTGCCCTCGGGGGACACCACGACCGACGCCGTTCGCGAAGTCTACGAAGCACACTTCGGGCGGCTCGCCGGCTGGGCCGCCACTCTCGTGGGCGATCGGGATCTGGCGCACGACTTCGCGACCGAGGCCTTCGTCAAGCTGATGCGGCACTGGGGGAAGGTGGACGACCCGCGTGCCTGGCTCTACACCACCGTCGCCAACCAGGTGCGCGACCACTGGCGGCGGCGCGGGCGGGAGGCCGCGGCCTACGACCGGTACTCCGCGGGCCGCCCGGTTGCGCCGGACGTGGCCGCCCCCGCGCCGGACAGCGCGGACCGCGTCACGGTGCGTGATGCCGTGCAGGGCCTGCCTCCCCGGCTGCGCCTGCCGGTGCTGTTGCACTACTACGCAGACCTGTCCGTGGCCCAGGTCGCGTCGTCGCTGGGGAAGTCCCCTGGCACGATCAAACGCGATCTGTATGACGCCCGCCAACTGTTGGCCGCTCGCCTGGAGGGAGTGCGATGAGCCGTTTCGACGAGGACCCGTTCGAGTCCGGCGCCCCGGCGGAACCCTCCCAGGCCGACGACCCCGTGGCACGGTTCTTCGCCCGTGCCCGGGACGAGGTCGAGCCGCAGCCCATCACCGACCTGTCGTGGCAGGAGGTCGTGCGCGGCCGGCGCACGTCACGGCGCCCCCGCAGTTGGTATACCGCGGTGGCGACGGCCGCGGCCGCCTGCGTCGCCCTGTTCGCCGTCTGGACGTGGCAGCAGACGCCGATCGATCAGCAGTCGGTGACGCCGGGCAGCCCGGTGGTCTCGGCACCGTCGGTCGCGGTGCCGACGGGATCGGCCCCGCCGGAGGTGTCCAAGGCGCAGCAGCCGCGCGCCGTGCCGAAGTCCTTCGTCACCTGGTCGCTGTCCAACGCCGGGAGCGGCACGCTCTACGACCTGGGCTCCTCCAACTGTCAGCAAGAGGTCTGCGTGACGCTGCTGCGCTCGTCGGACAACGGTCATTCGTGGGATGCCGTGCACACCTTCGCCGACGTCGACACGTCCAGCGCGACGGGGTCCAACGTGCCCCAGGTGCAACCGACCCGCGCGGTCTCGCAGGTCAGATTCATCACTCCGCAGGTCGGCTACGTCTTCGGGGGAGACCTGTGGATCACCCGCGACCGCGGGGCGAGCTTCACCAAGATGGATCATCCGGGGCAGACCGTCCTCGACGTCGAGATCCATCACGGCAGGGTCATCGTCGTCTCTGCCGACGGCTGTATCCAGGGCAGCTGCTCCGGACCGATCTATGTCAGCCGCACCACGGCCGACGCCAAAGGCATCGCCACACCGACTGCGACGACGCAGCCGGCTCATCCGATCACCTCCGCGACCGCGGTCGTCCACGAACGGTCCGCCTTCGTCCAGTTGGCCTCCCGCAAGAGCGGCTCCGGCTCGACGGTGTTGCGGTTGTCGGGTTCCCAGCTCACGCAGATCAAGGCTCCTTCGGCGTGCACCGACTCCGGACTGCGTTCGCTCACCGTCGCGGCCGACGTCGACAAGCTCGTGTATGCCGTGTGCCGGCCGGTCAATCGCCAGCAGAACATCTCCTACACGCTCGTGCGCAGCACCGATGGTGGCCACCACTGGACGGTCATGTCCACCGGAGCGCTCGTGGTGCCGAGACTGGGTCAGCTGACGGTGGCGGCCGACGACAGCACCCACGTGGTGGTGTCCATGGGAGGGCCTCGCGACCCCGGGGGGCCGACGGCGAGCAGCAGTGTGGGCAGCCTGCAACAGTCCGACGACGGCGGCCGCAGCTTCCACCACGTGCAGACCTCCGCCAAGCTGCCGGCAGGTGGGTTCGACTGGGCGGCCAGCCCGGGTGGGGACGAGTTCTATGCTCTGTCCCACCAGAGCCCCACATACTGGAAGAGTGTCGACAACGGCAACCGGTGGACGGTCGTCGACCCGAGATCCTGATCCACCGGGCAGGGAGAGATCGAACCGGTGGAGCCTCCGAGCGACGAGCAGGCCGCATATCCCGCCGACTGGGAGGCCGATGTCGTGCTCCGGGACGGATCGGTGGCGCAGGTGCGCCCGATCCGCCCCGACGACGGCCCGGCCCTGCAGGAGTTCCATGAGGCGCAGTCCGACGAATCGGTCTATCTGCGCTTCTTCGCGCCGATGAAACGCCTCTCCGATCGCGACCTGCACCGTTTCACCCACGTCGACTACCGCACCCGGGTCGCGCTGGTGATCATCTCCCGGGGTCGGCTCGTCGGCGTGGCGCGCTATGACATGCTCGACGGCGATCGCGCCGAGTGCGCCTTCAACGTGGCCGACGCGTCCCAGGGGCGCGGTGTCGGCTCGGTCCTCCTCGAGCACCTGGCCGCCATCGGGCGGGAGATGGGCGTCAAAGAGTTCCTCGCAGACGTGCTGCCGCAGAACCGCAAGATGCTCGCGGTCTTCACCGACGCCGGGTTCGAGGTGCGTCATCACTTCGATGACGGGGTGGTCGCCCTGTCCTTCCCGATCGAGCCGACCGAGCACAGCCAGGCGGTCCGCGCCGCCCGCGAACAGCGCGCCGAGGCGGTCAGTGTGCGGGCCCTGCTGGCCCCCGAGTCCGTTGCCGTCGTCGGGGTCAGCGCCCGCCCGGAGGCGATGGGCCGCGGCGTGTTCCAGCATCTGCGTGACGGCGGGTTCACCGGCGAGCTGTATGCCGTCAACGCGCACCCGCACGACGAACTGGACGACGTGGTGGTGCACGCGAGTGTCACGGACCTGCCCGAGCCGGTGGACCTGGCCCTCATCGCGGTCCCGGCCGCCGCGGTCCACGACGTGGTGCTGCAGTGCGCGGAGCGGGGCGTCAAGGCGGTGCTCGTGATCTCCTCCGGTTTCGCCGAGGCCGGGGAGGAGGGCGCCGCACTGCAACGCGAGCTGCTCGTCACGGCCCGCCGACACGGGATGCGGGTGCTGGGCCCCAACTCGTTCGGGCTGATCAACACCCGCCCCGAGGTCGCCCTCAACGCGTCCCTCGCCCCGGAGATGCCGCTGCCCGGCCGCCTCGGGCTGTTCGCGCAGAGCGGCGCCCTCGGCATCGCCGTGCTGGACTCGGCGACGCGGCGAGGTCTCGGCCTGTCCGACTTCGTCTCCGCCGGCAACCGCGTCGACGTGTCCGGCAACGACATCATGCAGTCCTGGATCGGCGACGAGACGACCCGCGCGGTCGGCCTGTATCTCGAGTCGATGGGCAATCCGCGCAAGTTCTCGCGCATCGCGCGCCGTCTGTCGGAGGAGAAGCCGGTCATCGTCGTCAAGTCGGCGTCCTCGGCCTACGGTGTGCCGCCGGGCCACCGCGTGCGCTCGACCCGGGTGAGTTCCGACGCGTTCGGGTCGATGCTGCAGCAGGCCGGTGTGATTCGGGTGGGCAATGTCCATCAACTGCTCGACGTGGGTCAGTTGGTGGTGCATCAGCCCATCCCGCGCGGCAACGCCGTGGCGGTCGTCGGCAACTCCGACGCGCTGGGCGCACTGGCCGCCGACGCGGCCGTCGCGGCATCGCTCGAGGTCGCCCGGGGGCCGATCAACCTTCCCCCGGACGTGGCACCCGAGGCAGTCGAGGAGGCGTTGGAGATGGCGTTCGCCGACCCCGACGTGGACAGCGTGATCACCGGGTTCGTGCCGCCGGACATCGCCACCGGGGTCGCCGTCGCCCGCGTCCTCGCCCACGTCGCCACCCGGCACGACAAGCCGTGCATCACGACCTTCCTCGGCATCAAGGGGCTGTCCGAGGAGCTCTCGGGTGGGGTCACCCCTGACGGCGGCACGAAGGTCGTGCCCTCCTATGCCATGCCCGAGGACGGGGTGTTCGCCCTGGCCGCCGCGACGCGCTACGGCGTGTGGCGCGGCACCGATCGCGGTGACCTCGTGATGCCCGAGGGGATCGATCGGCCGAGAGCGGAGGCGCTGGTGGACGCGGTCCTCGACGGGTCGCCGGACGGGCGCCCGCTGCAACCGCACGAGGTGGAGGCGCTGCTGCACGCCTACGGCATCGGGGTCTGGCCGGTCATCCCGGTCGAGTCGGAGGACGACGCCGTCCGTGCCGCGGGCGACGTGGGATATCCGGTCGTGGTCAAATCGGTCTCTCCCCTCGTGCGACGGTCGCCGATCACGGCCGTTCGTGCCGACCTGTGGCATCCGGAGGCGGTCCGTGACGCCTATCGGGCGCTGGACGACCGGTTGCGTCCGATGCACGCCAATCGCCTCGTAGTGCAGCGGATGGCCAATCCCGGGATCCCGTGCATCCTCTCGACCACGGAGGACCCGCTGTTCGGGCCGGTCGTGAGCTTCAGCCTCGCCGGGGCACCCACCGTGATGGGCGATGTCGGCTATCGCATCCCGCCGTTGACCCACGGCGACGTGCAGGAGGTGGTCCGCTCGATTCATGCCGCACCGCTGCTGCGGGGTGCCGACGGCAGCGCCCCGGTCGACGTGGCCGGGCTGGAGGATCTCGTCGCGCGCCTGTCGGTGCTCTCGGAGAACATCCCGGAACTGGCCTCGCTCGTGCTCGACCCGGTCAACGCCCACGCCGACGGGGTCGAGGTGCTCGGCGCCACCGCGAGCGTCGCGCCCTCGCAACAGCGAGCCGACCGCGGCCGCCGCGCTCTTCCGTGACCTCGCGTGGACCACGGGTTGTCACCTAGGCTGGAAGGGCAACGCCGACGGACACGTCGACGTGTCGCCGAAGGAGGGATGCGACATGTTCGGATCCATTGGTCAACCGGTCTCCGGTGTGAAGGACGAGCGGACCGCTCGAGCCTTCATGGGCATGCTGCAGGACGATGCCGACCGGCAGGAGCACGCGCGACGCCGGGGGCGACTGCGGCGACAGCGCGTCATCCGGGCCGTCAAGGGGTGGTTCTCCACCGACTGAGGCGGGGCTCGCCACAGATGACGGCGGGTCGGCCGCGGCGCGCTCGCGGGGGTGCGACAATCGAGGGCATGTCATCGACCCGACCGTCCATGGATGCCGTGCTTCCCGACTCACTGATCGCCGACATCACACGGGCCGGGTACTTCCCCGACCTGGTGGGTGACGTCGTGGCGACCGCCCTGGGGGACCAGCAGGTGCGCTCACACCTGGTGCACGCCGAGACGACCCTGGACACCGAGACGGTGCGTCGGCACATCACGGTGATGGTGCTGACCGACCACCATCTGGTCATCACGCACGCCGACGATCACGCACCCGGCCCGGACTCACCGACGGAGCATCTGGGCCCGATCGCGACCGCGACCTCGGAGGCGGTGCCGCTGCGTGCGGTCCGGGGCGTCATGTTGACCCACGTCGTCGACCGGCCGGAGGACTACCGTCCGGGGTCACTCGGACGGGAGATCACGGTGACGATCGGGTGGGGCACGGTGTCCCGGATCGATCTGCTCCCGGCGACGTGCGGCGACCCGCAGTGCGAGGCCGACCACGGCTACGAGGGCACGTTGACCGCGGACGACATCGCGCTGCGGATCAGTGCGGACGCCGACGGGCAGGCCGTCTTCGACCGGGCGCGCGAATTCGCCGCCGCGTTGTCGGCCGCCATCGGTCGCTGACGTGCTGGCGGACCTTCCCGGGGGGAGCGCGGTCCTGCCCCGGTACGACGCGTCCGGGCTGGCCGGTGTCCTGCCGAGCGTCGCGCATTCCCTCGGTGTCCCCGGCCCGCCGGACGGCCTGCGGCGCCTCCCGCCGGCCGAGCGCGCCGTCGTCGTGCTCGTCGACGGCCTCGGCGCCCGCTTGCTGGAGACCCGCAGTGACCACGCGCCGTTCCTGCACGACCTTTCCCGCCGGCCGGGCGCCGACCTGACCGCCGACGTCACGGCGGGGTTCCCGGCGACGACGGCCACGAGCATGGGGTCGTTCGGCACCGGCCTGCCGCCCGGCGCTCACGGCCTCACCGGATACCAGGTGCGCGTGCCCGGCTCGGACCGGTTGCTCAACGAACTCTCCTGGAAGGTCGGCCCGCCGCCGCTGGCGGACGGACCCGCACCACATACGTGGCAGTCCCGGGAGACCGTGTTCGAACGGGCCTCACGCTCCGGGCTCACCGTGACCATGGTCGGGCCCTCCGAGTTCGACGGCTCCGGGCTGACCCGGGCCGCGCTGCGCGGGGCGCGCTTCCGAGCGGCCGGCGACCTGTCCGACCGGGTCGATGCCGCCGTGGCCGCCCTGCGCGCCGATCGCCGTGCGCTGGTCTACCTCTACTGGGGCGACCTCGACCGGACCGGGCACGTGCACGGGTGTGGTTCGTGGCAATGGGCCGACGCCCTGGACACCGTCGACGGCGAACTCGAGCGCCTGTATGCCGCGCTGCCGGCGGGCACGTCGATGACCGTCACGGCCGACCACGGCATGGTCGACGTGTCACCCGACGATCGGATCGACCTGTCCCGGGATCCGGAGTTGGCGGCCGGGGTCGAGCTCACCGGAGGGGAGATGCGCGCCCTCCAGTTGTATTGCCGGCCCGGCGCGGCGGACGACGTGCTGGCCACCTGGCGTGCGCGTCTCGACGGGCGGGCCTGGGTCCTCTCGCGTGAGGAGGCCGTCGGTGCAGGCCTGTTCGGCACCGTCGACGAGCGCGTCATGCCGCGCCTGGGCGACGTGGTGGTCGCCATGGGCGCCACGTTCGGCATTTATGACAGCCGGGTCATGCCCCGGTCGGTCGTACGGCTCGTGGGCCAGCACGGATCGCTCACCGCGGACGAACAGCGCGTTCCCTTGCTGCACACGGGTGTGGCGGAGGGTCACGGCCGTGGCTGAACTCGTCTTCTTCTCCGGCACGATGGACTGCGGCAAGTCGACGCTCGCGCTGCAGATGGACTACAACCACCGTGCGCGTGGCCGTAGCGGCATGGTGTTCACCTGCCACGACCGTGCCGGGGAGTCCCGGCTGTCCTCGCGCCTCGGGCTGATGGCCGACGCGATCGAAGTCGACGACGGCGTCGATTTTTGGGACTTGGTCGTCCAGCAGGCGACCCATGGCCGGCGGATCGACTACCTCATCTGCGACGAGGCCCAGTTCTACCGGCCCGCACAGATCGATCAGCTCGCGCGGTTGGTCGACGAGGTCGGTGTCGACGTCTATGCCTTCGGCATCACCGCCGACTTCCGCACCCAGCTCTTCCCCGGCTCCAGGCGGCTGATCGAACTCGCGGACCACACCCAGGTGCTGCAGGTCGAGGCACTGTGCTGGTGCGGCCGGCGCGCCACGCACAACGCCCGTGTGGTCGACGGGCGGATGGTGGTCGAAGGCGCCCAGGTCGTGGTCGGTGACACCTCCGCCGACCAGGTGCGACCGACCGAGGTCGAATACGAAGTGCTGTGCCGGCGGCACTACATGCGACGCATGACCTCGCGGGCCGCACGCGAGCAAGCCGCCTCGGCAGACCTGCTGCCCTTCGACCTGGACCTGTGCCCGCTGCCGAGCCGCGGTGACACGCCGGAGCCGCGATGAACCGGGATCAGCGCCCGCCCGATCGGATGACCGGGCATCATGGAGGGGTGGACAATAGGGGGATGACGTCGGGGATGGGCGATGACCGGTCGGAGCCGCCGGGCGAGCCCGTGCCCGGGCCCGACTCCCCGCCCCGCCGCCGCAGGGTGAGTGCCGCCGGACGCGGGATGGCGAAGGGGGCCGGGGCGATGGCGCGGGCCACAGCCTCGGCCGGCCGAGGCACCTACCGCGTCGCGCGGCGAGCCAGCGAAGCCCAAGGGGCCGGCGAGAGCGGCCTGGCCCGCCTCATCCAGGTGCACGCCTTCAGCTCGGCCGGTGATGCGGCGGTCGCGATCGGGTTGGCCGGCACGGTGTTCTTCTCGGCCGCCTCCGGTGACGCCGCCCGCAGCTCGGTCCTGCTCTTCCTGTTGCTCACGATGGTGCCGTTCTCCCTGGTGGCACCGTTCATCGGCCCGCTGCTGGACCACTTCAGCCGGGGGCGGCGGTGGGCGATCGGTGCCACGCTGGCCGCCCGGGCCTTCCTGTGCTGGGTGCTCGCCGGCACCGTCGCCAGCGACTCGACGTGGCTGTTCCCGGTGGCCCTCGGCGTGCTCGTGCTCTCGAAGGCCTACCTGGTCACGCGATCGGCGGCGGCGCCGCGCCTGCTGCCGCGCCAGTTGACCCTGGTCAAGGCCAACGGCCGGTTGTCCCTCGCCGGGGTCGTCGGGGCGTCCGTCGCCGGTGTGCTGGCCGGCGGCGCCGCGAAGCTCGGCGGTTCCGCGTGGGCGCTGCGCGTCGCCTTCGCGTTGTTCGTCGTGGGCGCGGTGCTCGCCGTCCTGCTGCCGCCGCAGGTGGACAGCACGAAGGGAGAGGAACCGGCGTCGGTCGCGGGCGTCTTCGACGGCTTCCGGAACCAGGCGACGATGTCCCGCGAGGTCGTCTCCGCCCTGCGAGCCAACGCCGGGCTGCGCTGGCTGTCGGGCTTCCTGACGATATTCCTGGCCTTCCTCATGCGGATCCATCCGTTCCCCGGCTGGGAGGACCGCACGACGATCCTGCTCGCGCTGGTGATCGGTGCGGCCGGTGTCGGCAACGCGCTCGGCACCGTCATGGGATCCGTGCTCAAGATCGCCTCGCCGCGGGTGATCGTCCTGGCGACCCTGCTGATGGATGCCGCGATGGCGGTCGTGGCCGCCATCTTCTTCGGACTCGCCACGGCGATCGCCGTGGGCCTGGTCGCCGGCATCAGCCAGCAACTGGGCAAGCTCGCCCTCGACTCGCTCATCCAGAATGCCGTGCCGGAAGGCAGCCGCACCAGCGTGTTCGGCCGCTCCGAGACACTCTTGCAACTGTCGTGGGTGATCGGCGGGATCGTCGCGGTCATCGTGCCCGTCGACGCCGAGATCGGGATGATCACCGCCGCCGTGCTGCTCGTCGTCTGGGCGAGCATGGTGCTGGTGTGGCACACGGGCCACACGCTTCCGGTGCCGCAGAAGGTGCGCAGGGCCGGGCCGCAGAAGGTCCGCAGGACCGGCACGCCGCGCACGCGCCCCATGCCCGCCGGTGATGGACGGCCGGCCGATGGACGGCCGGCCGATGGACGGCCGGCGCGCCCGGCCGCGCCCGGGCACGAGCCCGACGAGGAGAAGACGATCGGGATCCGCCGGTCCCAGGTGCCTCGGCCACCACGCCGCGGCGACGGCCGGGACGACGACCGGCGGGCTCGGTGGGAGGATCGGTTCCGCGACCGCGGCTAGGACCTGTTACGAAAGTGGTGGGTGTGGTGTCGGCGTGTCTTCTGGCGTG
>CAZMLG010000104.1:9965-10734 GCA_964566985.1 uncultured Intrasporangiaceae bacterium | reverse complement strand
GGTCGAGATGTTCGTCTACTGCCGGCCGGACGACGCGCAGGCCGAGCACCCGCGGCTGCTGGACTGGGAGCGGACGATGCTGGCGAAGGTCGAATTGCCCTATCGCATCATCGACACGGCGGCCGGCGACCTGGGCAACCCCGCGGCGCGCAAGTTCGACTGCGAAGCGTGGGTGCCGACCCAGCAGCGCTACCGCGAGTTGACCTCGACCTCGAATTGCACCACCTACCAGGCGCGTCGGCTGGGCACCCGTTATCGCACCGAGTCGGGGAGCAACGACACGGTGGCGACGCTCAACGGCACGCTCGGGACGACCCGTTGGCTCGTCGCGATCCTCGAGAACCACCAGCAGGCCGACGGATCGGTGCGGGTGCCCGAAGCGCTGCGACCGTTCCTCGGGCTCGACGTGCTGACCCCGGCGAGCGCCTGAGTGCTCGCCGGGCCGTTGCGGCCGTGACGCGCGCCATCCGCGCAGCGTAGGCTCTGGGCAACGCGCGGTCTCACCATCGACACCGCGCGACCTCACGTCACGCACAACATCATGGAGGGGCCATGCCGGAGGACACCGGACCGTCGGGTCAGGGCGACAACTCACGCGCCGATATGCCGACCGAGGCGGTGGACCAGGAGGAGGTGCGCCGCGCCCTCGGTGGGCAGCCGCAGGATGCGCCCGACCGGCGCGCGGGGTATCAGCAGGGACCGCCGCCTGCGCCCGGATACGGGCCGCCGCAGGGGCAGCCGGGTCCCCACGGACCCCAGGGCGGGCCCG
>CAZMLG010000104.1:0-9865 GCA_964566985.1 uncultured Intrasporangiaceae bacterium | reverse complement strand
GCCCCTACGGGCCGCCGCAACCCGGACCGGGACAACCCGGCGGTTACGGCCCACCGCCCGCGCCGCAGGGACCACCGCCCGGATACGGGCCGCCGCAGGGGCAGCCGGGATCCTACGGACCCCAGGGCGGGCCCGGCCCCTACGGGCCGCCGCAACCCGGACCGGGACAACCCGGCGGTTACGGCCCACCACCCTCGCCGCAGGGACCACCGCCTGCCGGGTTCGGCGGGCCGGCCTACGGCGGATCTCAGGCCTACGCCCCGGTGCAGACGGCCCAGGTCTCCGCTCCGGCGAAGATCATCGGCTGGGTCATCCTCGCCTTCTGCGCACTGGCGGTCATCGGCTGCTTCGGCACCTGGGGCTCGGCCTCGGCCGGCGGCTTCGGGGACGTCACGGTCAACGGGTTCGGTCACGTCTCGTCGCGCTTCGGCAGCCAGAACGCCGACGGCTCCCACGACGGCACCGTCGTGACGATCATCGCGGTCATCGTCGCGATCCTCGCGGTCGTGCGGGGCATCGGCAAATTCCCGCTGGGGGCGAGCATCGTCGCCGCCATCGGTGGACTGCTCGTCGCCGTCATCGGGCTCTACGACATCTCCGACGCCGACTCGCAGATCACGATCGGCTGGGGTCTGTGGCTCGTCGTGATCTCCGGCATCCTCATGCTGTTGGCCGGCGCGGCCGGAATCTTCAAACGCCGCTGAACGATCGCCGTTGTCCCCACCGCGTAGTACCTTGAGAGGGTCGTGGAGGGGGCGATATGGGGTATTGCGGACAGTGTGGACATCCGGTCGAGGGCCGCTTCTGTGGGCACTGCGGCGCTCCGGTGGCGCCGCCCGAGGCCACGCAGGAGCGGGCCCGGCCGATCACCGAGACCGACGCCGCGCCACCGTGGCCCCCGCCGGACCCGCGTCGCACGCGGCGGGCCGCGACCTGGCTTCCGTATGCCGCGGTCGCCCTGCTCGTCATCGCGGTCGCGGGGTTGGTCGTCGGCCTGACTCGGCCCGACCTCTTCGGGCGGAGCGACACCGCGCAGGCCGGTGACGCCCCGGCCGCGGCGACGGCGACGTCGTCGCCGACTCCTCCCGTGCGGACGGCTCCGACGGCCCCACCGACGCAGGGGTCCACGGCTCCCACCCCGACCAGCGCCTCGGCGTCCCCGACCAGCAGCGACCCGCACCGGTCCGCCCGCCGCCACCTGATCGCGATGCGCGACCACGACCTGCCCGGCTTCTCCACCGACGGGCACCTGCTGGTCATGCTCGCCGGCAAGTGCGACGGCATACGCGACCCGCATCAGACGACCTCCGACGGCGGCCACGTCTTCCACGAGACCGACATCCTCGCCGAGACCCGGCGTCTGCACCGGCGCTTCGGCGACGACGTGCGGCTGCTCAAATCCACCGACTTCGGCACCCAACAGACCGCGAGTTGCCACGGCCGAGACCACACGATGTGGGTGACCGTCTACGACCCGGGCACGTTCGACGACCAGAACGCCGCCGAGCACTGGTGCGCGGCGACGTTCTCCGACATGTCAGCGCAGCGGCGTGCCGACTACTGCTTCGTGCGCAAGGCGACCCCACCGCATAAGTGACGCACACCCACTGACCGATTCAGGGAGGACCGCATGACCGCCTGCACCCACTGCCACGCCACGATCCCGTCCGGCGCCTCCTTCTGCGTCGAGTGCGGCACTCCCGCCGACACCGCGCAGACGGCCCACGGTCCCGTGTCCGACGACACGATCGCGGCGCCGGTGCCCGAGCCGCCCACCGAGGCGGCTCCGCTGCCGGCACCGACCGTGCCCGCCGTGGCGGACACCGCATCGGCAGCGACACCGGCGCCGCCGCCGAGCGTGCCCTTCCTCGAGGTCGACCCGCTCACGAGCACCCCCGTCCTGCGATGGCTGAAGTCTCGGCTCGCAGCGTTCACGGCGCTCTGGCTGCTCGGGGAGGCGGCGTTCTTCGTCGTCTTCGGCATCGCCGGCATCGACCAGGCCGCCGAGCGGCTGGCCGATTCGGTCGACTGGGGGTATGCCGAGGAGTCCGGTGTGCCAGGGCTGCTGAAGGCCTGGTTCTGGATCGGTCTGGTGTGGTTCGTGATCCTGGTGGCCCTCTATCTCGTCTCCCGGCTGCACGCCAAGATCGCGGAAGTCAGCGTGCGTGTCGACGGCGCCGGCGGCTGCGCCGACACGGTCATGAATCACCTGGATGCGGTCCTGCGCACCGACCGGCCACCGTTCGGCTATCGGGCGATCTCGGTCAGCCCCGGAGGGCGGGGCAGCCACGCCTACCTGGAGACCAAGGACGGTCTCTGCACGGGACTGGTCACCGCGGTCGCGCACGGGCCCGACCTCTACCTGTGCTCCAACACGTGGGTGACCTTGACCCCGTGGACCTGGTTGTGGCTGCATGTGGCCCGTGCTCTGCGCAACGTGCGGGGGATCGGGCCGCACGGTCAGGCCGCCGAGAACAGCGCACGCGCGATGTCTCTGGCGCTGCGCGATGCCACGCGACAGGGTGTGGACGTCGCGCACGGGCGGGTCCCCGCCGCGCGCAACGCGTCTCCGCTGCCACCGATCGTCGCCGAGCGGATCTGACGAATTCGCCGCCACGCGTGAGACCACGGCCACGGCCCCGCGGCGTAGGCTCGACGCGGCGCGGCGGCTCGTGACCGCCGCCCTGCGTGACCATCCATCTCGCCGAACTCGTGGAAGTGAGCATGCCCGACGGCGATCCGCTCCGACCTCCCGGACCGCAAAGGTCATCGGCTGGGTCCTGGTCGGGCTGTGCCTCCTGACGGTCATCGGATGTTTCGGCACCTGGACCGAGGCCGTCCTCCACTCTCCCCTCCACATCCACGCCCGCGCAACGATGACCGGCTTCGGACACGTGACCGCGACCTACGGGCCGACCTCGGACGTCGACAAGATCACGGACGGCCTGCCCATCACGATCCTCGCGATCATCGTGGTGATCCCCGCGGTCCTTCGTGGTTTCGGGAAGGTGCCGACCCTCGGCGCCTTCGTCGCGACGATCGGTGGGGCGCTCATCACCACCATCTGTGTCATCGAGTTGCACAACCTGGGCCTCCACGGGAAGTCAACCGGCCCGACCGACCACATCATCGTCTCTGCCGGCTGGGGGATGTGGATGACGACGATGGTCGGTTTCGCCATGGTGATGGTCGGCATCGCGGGACTGGTCAAACGCCACTGACCGGCCTCTGCGGTTAGGCTGCGCGCATGCGCGAGCGCTTCCTGGCCTTCTTCGGCATCGGCGACCCCTGGCGACGCCCCCTGCCGGCGGGCTGGTGGCGTCACGACCTGCTCATCGCCGCGGCGTTCTTCCTGCTGGCTGCGCTCGGCCTCGAGGTCAGCCGCAGCGCCTACCAACTCACCAGCGTCCATCACCCCATATGGCTGCAGTACGTCCCCCTCGTCGCCGGAGCGATCACGGTGGTGTGGCGCCGACGCTTCCCGCTGATCGTGATGCTGCTGACCGGGGCGAACATGTTCATCACCGGGGTGACGATGCCGCCCGTGATGCTCGGCGTCGTCGTGCAACTGCTCTACCTGTTCGGCTTCTACAGTTCGGTCGCCTGGGGGCACCCGAGGCGACGCACCCTGCTGTCCTCGGTGCTGTTGGTGTTGTTCATGTTCGGCTGGATCGCGGTGCAGTTCCGCGGATCCGGCCCCGGCATGGATCGGATGCATGCGTTGGCCCAGCAGGGTTCGACCGGCCTCTTCGGGGTCGTGACCGCCAACGTCATCGGCGGATATCTGGCCAACAGCTTCTACTTCTTCGGCGCCATCGGCTTCGGCGCACTCTCGTGGCGCAATGCGCGACAGAATGCCTCGCTCGTCGACCGCAACACCACGATCGCCCGGCAGGGCGCGCAGCTGAAGGACAAGGCGGTCGTCGACGAACGCCTACGCATCGCCCGCGAATTGCACGACGTGGTGGCGCATCACGTGTCGGTCATCGGCGTGCAGGCCGGGGCCGCACGCCGGATCCTGACCAAGGATGCCCAGCGCGCCGGAGAATCCCTGGCGGCCATCGAGGCCTCCTCGCGGTCGGCTGTCGACGAGATGCGCGGACTGCTCGGCACGCTGCGCGCAACCGGGAGTGACGACCGCACTCCCGAGCCGAGCATCGATGACATCCCCGATCTGGTCGAGCAGTTCCGATCCACGGGATTGCCCGTCGACCTGGAGGTCGTCGACCCCGCCCCGGTGCTGGCCGATCACGTGCCGGACGCCGTCGGACTGAGCATCTACCGCACGACGCAGGAGGCCCTCGCCAACGTGCGCAAACACTCGACCGCGACACAGGCCTCCGTCCGGATCCGGCTCGGGCGCGACGACGATCGGGCGTATGCCGAGACCGAGGTGCTCGACGCCGGGCGTCCGCGGGCGGGCACTCAGGGGTCGGGCCTCGGCTTGATCGGTATGCGCGAGCGCGTCACGGTCCACGGCGGCACGGCGGAGATCGGCCCCCGGGCCACCGGCGGTTATCGTGTCCGCGTGCGCCTGCCCTTCCCCGATCCCGTCGCCGCGAAGCGGAGCGACGCATGACCGATGCCCCGCTTCGCGTGCTCGTCACCGACGACCAGCGCCTGGTCCGCAGCGGATTCGCGATGATGATGTCGGTCGAGGACGACATCGACGTCGTCGCCGAGGCCGAGAACGGCCTGGAAGCCTACGAGTTGGCGCGAACGCTCCAGCCGGATCTCGTCCTGATGGACGTGCAGATGCCCGTCATGGACGGCATCGAGGCGACGCGCCGCATCGTGGCCGACGACCTGTCCCGCGTCGTGCTGCTGACGACGTTCGACCGCGACGACTACCTCTTCGCCGGACTGGAGGCGGGGGCCAGCGGTTTCCTGTTGAAGAACACCGACCCGGACGATCTGGTCGACGCGATCCGCTCGGTCGGGCACGGGCACGCCCTCCTCGCGCCCGAGGTGACCCGCCGGGTCATCGAGCGCATGACCTCCGGGACGGCCCCGGACGCTCCGCCGACGCCGCAGGCCGAGCGCCTGGGTGACCTCACGCGCCGCGAGACCGAGGTCCTCACCCTGCTCGGGCGCGGGCTGTCCAATGCGGAGATCGCCGGCGAACTCGTGCTCGGGCCGGCCACCGTCAAGACCCACGTGTCCAGCGTGCTGTCCAAACTGCACCTGCGCGACCGCGTGCAGGCCGTCGTGTTCGCCTACGAGGCCGGCCTGGTCCACCCCGGCGACTGACCGACGTCTCACTCGATGGTGGCGGGCAGCCGGCCCTCGGCCGGGTCGGGTTCTGCGCTGCCCGCCGGCCCGGCATCACCGCTCACCACGTCTCGATCTCTCCCCCCGTGCGCCATGATGGCGTCATGAAGCACGCAACCGCAGTACGACGACTGCGGCAGATCGCCGAGGATGCGCCCAAGACGGTGTGGCCCGACCAGGATCCTGTGCTCCTCGAGATCTACACCTTTGGACCGATTTTCGACGATCCGGGCGATGTGGACGCGGTCGATCTGGCGCTGGTCCTCGACGCGCCGGACGCTTTGAACGCGCTGTCCGAGCACGACACCGACCGGTTGCGGTTGCCGGCACCACCACCCGCGGACTACGAGGAGCAACTCGCCGTCGAACTGGATGCGGCGTGGCACCACCTGCAGCACGTGCGCGATCAGTTCTGGGAGCGGGACTGGCGACGGGAGCACAAGGCGGGGTTCGGTGTCTACCCCGAGACGCACCTGTGGAACGCCGTATGGGGCTACACCAGTCTTCGCGAGTCGATCGATCGGTAGCAGCCCACTCCCCCTCCCGTCGAGTGGATCCGCCATGAGGGGGAGATATGCGGTGGGGCAAGTTCACCCTCGAGACGGATCCGCCCACCGGCCGACCTCCCATAGCGTGAACCACGCGGCCCCGCCCGGGGTCGACGGAAGAACTGCCGGAGGGACACACTGTGCTTCAGGTTCGAGGTCTGACACGACGGTTCGGCGACCACGTGGCCGTCGACGACGTGTCGTTCGACGTCCAGGACGGCCGGATGACCGGCTTCGTCGGCGCCAATGGTGCCGGCAAGACGACCACCATGCGCATGATCATGGGTGTGCTCGCGATCGACGCGGGCGAAGTGCAGTGGCAAGGGCGCGCCATCACGCCGGCCGATCGGCGCCGCTTCGGATACATGCCCGAGGAGCGCGGGCTGTATCCGAAGCAGCCGATCGTCGACCAGTTGATCTATCTGGCACGCCTGCAAGGTATGCCGTCTCGCGGGGCACGCACGCGGGCCCTGGACCTGCTCGACCGGTTCGACCTCGCCGACCGCAGCGGAGACAAGCTGGAGTCGCTGTCGCTGGGCAACCAGCAGCGCGTGCAGATCGCCGCGGCGGTCATCAGTGAACCCCACATGCTCGTCCTGGACGAGCCCTTCTCCGGGTTGGACCCGGTCGCAGTCGACGAGATGGCCGGTGTCCTGCACGAATTCACCCGTCAGGGAGTGCCCGTGCTGTTCTCGTCCCACCAACTCGACCTGGTAGAGAAGCTGTGCGATCACCTGGTGGTGTTGGACTCCGGTCGCGTCGTCACCAGCGGCAGCGCCTCCGAACTACGCCGCAGCGGCGCCGTCCGGCACCGGCTCTCGACCTCGGGCGATGCGGGCTGGGTGCGACAGATGCCGGGCATCACCACGATCGACGTCGACGGGGGAACGGCGATCGTGGAGTTGGCGGATCCGGGCGACACGGACCGGCTGCTCGCCGAAGCGCTGCGACGCGGCGGCGTCCACGAGTTCGCCGAAGTCGTCCCCTCACTCGCCGACATCTATCGAGAGGTGACCGCCCGATGACCACCACACCGACCCCCATCGCGACGACGCACTCCGGATCGGAGCAGGAGCGCAGCGCTGCCGGCAACGCGTGGCGCATCGTGACCTCCCGCGAGATCACGGTCAAACTCAAGGACCGCACCTTCCTGATCACCACGGCGGTCACCCTGATCGTGATCATCGGTGCGGTCGCCTTCCAGGCGATCATGGCCTCGCACGAAAACACGAAGTCGATCGCGACCACGCAGGCCGGCAGCCAGATCGTCAAGACGGCCGGCACCCTCGCCGATCACGGCGACGGGCCGACGCTCAAGGCCTCGGTGAAATCGTCCGCGGCGCAGGTGGAGAAGGCCGTCAAGGCCGGAGACGCGGACGCGGGCCTGGTGCCACAAGGAGACGGCTGGCGCCTGGTCGGCAACGACTCCAAGGACACCCAGATCTCGACCTGGCTCGGCCTGTCGGTGCAACAGCAGGTGATGCAACACAACGCCAAGAAGGCCGGCACGAGCTTGCAGGCGCTGCAACGCGGCTCACATCTCCCCTACACTCTGCTGGACCCGAACGCCACCGACCACGGCACCGCGAAGGTGATCGGGGTCGCCTTCGGCTTCCTCTTCTACATGGGCTCCCTGATCTTCGGGCTCACGATCGCCAACAGCGTCATCGAGGAAAAGCAGAACCGCATCGTCGAGATCATCGCGGGTGCGATCCCGCTGCGCCAGTTGTTGATCGGCAAGGTCGTCGGCAACTCCATCCTCGCGATCGCACAGATGATCTTTTTCGCGCTCGTCGGCGTCGTCGGCCTCTTCGTCACCGGCAACACCTCGATGCTCTCCAGCATCTCCGGAGGCATCGTCTGGTTCATCGTCTTCTACCTCGTCGGGTTCACCACCCTGGCCTGTGTGTGGGCGGTCGCCGGCGCGCTGGCCACCCGCAGCGAAGACATCCAGTCGACCTCGACGCCGATCAGCATGATCATCGTCGCCGTCTTCATCGCCGGGATCACCGTCGAGGGCACCGCGCAGGTGGTCCTCTCCTACCTGCCCCTGTTCTCGACCATCACCATGCCGATCCGGCTGCTCTCCGGCACCGCCCAGTGGTGGGAGCCCCTGGTGGCGCTGGCCATTGCCGTCGCCGCGGCCTACGGCATCATCCGAGTCGCCGACTCGATGTATCGCCACTCGCTGATGCAGACCGGGCGCAAACTCGGATACCGCGAGGCCTTCCGCGCCAAGGCATGAGGTGATCGACCGTGTCCCGCCCGGCACCGCCGACCCACTCGCATAGGGTGGTGGCGTGACGAAGAAGCTGGTCTGCCTGGACGTCGACGGCACGCTGCTGCACTACGACGGCCATCTCTCATCGGACGTGCGCGACGCCGTGCAGGCGGTCGAGTCCGCGGGGCACCACGTCACCATCGCCACCGGCCGGTCGGCGCTCGGGGTGATGGAGGTCGCTCACCTGCTCGGCATCACGCACGGAGCGGCGGTCGCCTCCAACGGCGCGGTTCTCCTGGAGCTGGATCCGGCCGAGCCCCAGGGATACCGCGTGCTGGAGACGGTGACCTTCGATCCGGCACCGGTGCTGCGTGCTCTGGAGAACGCGTGGCCGGACGCCGTCGTCGCGGTCGAGGAGATCGGCATCGGATCGAAGGTGAGCGCGCCGTTCCCCGACGGTGAGCTCCTGGGCACGCAGCGCATCGTCTCGTGGGACGAGTTGGCGGCCGAACCGACGACCCGCGTCACCTTCCGGTCCCCGACCGGCACCTCCGACGACTTCCTCGCCCTCGCACCAAAACTCGGACTCCACGGCGTGAGCTACGGCGTCGGCTACACCGCATGGCTGGACATCAACCCCGAAGGCGTGTCGAAGGGATCGGCGCTCGAGCAGATCCGGCGCACCCTGCGGGTCGAGCCGGCCGAGACGGTCGCCATCGGAGACCACCGCAATGATCTGGAGATGCTGCGCTGGGCCGCGCGGGGAGTCGCCATGGGACAGGCCCCGGACGACGTGCTCGCCGCCGCCGACGAGGTGACCGGCACGATCGAGGAGGACGGCGCCGTGCCGATCCTCCGCTCCCTGGTGCGACCGTGACCGAGCGCCGGATCACGTCGGCGTCCAACCCGCGCCTCAAGCAGGTGGCCGCGCTGCGCCGGCGGCGGGGGCGGGAGTCCGCCGGCCACACCCTGCTCGAGGGCTACGACGAGCTGCGGCTGGCGCTCGACGCCGGTGTGCGGCCCCACCTGCTCCTGCACTGCCCTGAGCTCATGCTGGATGCGACCGCGCAGGGCCAGGTGGTGCGCACGGTCGCCGCCACAGGAGTCGAGACGATCCGCCTGTCCCGCGCCGCGTTCGAGAAGGTCGCCTACCGCGAGGGCGCGGACGGATTCCTCGCGGTCGTCGACACCGTCGACCGTGCGCCGTCCGCTCTCGCCCTTGCGGCCTCACCGCTGGTGCTGATCGCCGAAGGAGTCGAGAAGCCAGGCAATCTGGGCGCGATGCTGCGCACCGCCGATGCGGCCGGCGTCGACGCCGTGGTCGCCGCCGCCCCGGTGACCGACTGGGGCAACCCGAATGTCGTGCGCAGCTCCAAGGGAACGGTTTTCTCCGTCCCGGTCGCGGCCGCGGACACCGCCGAGACGCTCGCCTGGGTGCGCGACAAGGGGCTGCGGGTGGTCGCCGCAACCCCCGCGGCCGACACACGGCATACCGATGCGGACCTGACCGGCCCCGTCGCGATCGCGGTCGGCACCGAAAAGCACGGGCTGACCGGCGAGGCGCTCGACGCGGCGGACGTGAAGGTGCGAATCCCCATGTCGGGCAAGGTCAATTCACTCAACGTCGCGACGTCCGCGGCGATCGTGCTCTACGAGGCGGTGCGGCAACGCTCCGGTGTCAACCCCTCGGGGGCGTGACCCGGATTACATCGCCGAACCGGCGGATGGCACGATCTAAACATGCGAGTTGACCATGTGGTGTATGCCGCAGAATCAGACGGACTGATCGCGACGTCGAAGCGATTGGGTGCGGAACTCGGGGTCG
>CAZMLG010000103.1:0-10754 GCA_964566985.1 uncultured Intrasporangiaceae bacterium | reverse complement strand
CGGCCACGTATGGTGCACGTGTGCGTATCGCGACCTGGAACGTCAACTCCGTCCGTGCCCGCATCGACCGGGTGACCGCGCTGCTGGAGCGGCACGACCTCGATGTGCTGCTGCTGCAGGAGACCAAGTGCCGCGACGACCAGTTCCCGGTCATGCCGTTGGAGGCCGCGGGCTACGAGGTCGCCATGCACGGGCTGAACCAGTGGAACGGTGTGGCGGTCATCTCCCGTGTCGGCATCGACGACGTGGCGACGCGGTTCGCGGGGATGCCGGAGTTCGGCGACCCGCCGGCTGCGGAGGCGCGGGCGCTCGGGGCGACGTGTGACGGCATACGGGTGTGGTCGCTCTATGTGCCCAACGGGCGCGAGATCGACCACCCGCACTACCACTACAAGCTGGAGTGGCTGGCCCGGCTGCGCGACACCGCGGCCGGATGGCTGGCCGAGGACGACGCGGCCCAGGTGCTGCTGGCCGGTGACTGGAACATCGCACCGCAGGACGACGACGTGTGGGACATGGAGTTCTTCGACGGCAAGACTCACGTCACCGCACCCGAGCGCGATGCCTTCCAGGCGGTGGTCGATGCCGGGTATGCCGATGTGGTGCGCCCCCACACACCGGGCCCCGGGGTCTACACCTACTGGGACTACCAACAGCTGCGCTTCCCCAAGAAGCAGGGGATGCGCATCGACTTCGCCCTCGCGACACCGGCGCTGGCCGGCCGCGTCACCGACGCGATGATCGACCGGGAGGAGCGCAAGGGCAAGGGCGCCTCCGACCATGCCCCGGTCGTGCTCACCCTGGAATGATCCGGCCACCGTATGCCGAGTGGTCACCGGCGCACGATGTCGTGCCGGTCCGACCGTGCATTCGTGACCACTCGCCGACGGGCACCCACGCACCCGGCACCCGAACCGCCCGGGCAGATCCCCGGAGCGGCGCCGGTCGCGCGTTAGCATCGCCAGCATGGCCAGGCAGGTCGATCACGAGATCGTCATCATCGGAAGCGGGTTCGCCGGCATCGGCATGGGCATCGCCCTTCGCCGGGCACGGCGTGATTTCGTCATCGTCGAAAAGGCACAGGAGATCGGCGGCACCTGGCGTGACAACCGCTATCCGGGCTGCGCCTGCGACGTGCCCAGCCACCTCTACTCCTTCTCGTTCGAGCCGAATCCGTATTGGTCGAGGGCCTACGCCACGGCCGACGAGATCCAGGACTACCTGCTCTACTGCGTCGAGAAATACCGCCTGCGCGAGCGCATCAGCTTCGACACGGCCGTGCTCCGGATGCGGTATGACGAGGGGCTGGGCATCTGGCAGCTCGAGGTCGGTGACTCGCAGGGGCGGATCCGCACGGTGACGGCCGGGACCGTCGTGCTCGGGGTCGGGGCGTTGCACGATCCGGTGCTGCCCGACATCCCCGGCCTGGAGCGGTTCGACGGGGAATTGATGCACACCGCATCCTGGGATCCGACGACGACGGTCTATGGCAAGCGGGTCGGAGTGATCGGCACGGGATGCACCGGAGTGCAGGTGATCCCGCCGCTCGCGGAGGACGCGCGGCACCTGACCGTCTTCCAGCGCACCCCGGTGTGGGTCCTGCCCAAGGACGACCCGGAATACTCCGACAAGGCGATCGACACCTTCGAGAAGTACCCGATGGTGATGAAGGCGCACCGGGCGAAGATCAAGGCGTCGAACGAGCTGCGCGCCGTCGGGTTCACGAAGCAGCCGGCGCTGTTGAAGCTGGCGTCGAAGATCGCCGACCGGCACATGCGCCGCGCGATCAAGGACCCGCAACTGCGGGCGAAGCTGACCCCTGACTACACGATGGGGTGCAAGCGAGTGACGATGTCCAACACCTACTTCCCCGCCCTCGCCCGCGACAACGTATCCGTGGTCACCGAGTCCCTCACCGGTGCCGACGAGTCCGGTCTGGTCACCGCCGGCGGCGACCACCACGACGTGGACGTGCTCGTCCTGGCCACCGGGTTCGACCCCGCAGGGTCCTACCGCCACCTGGATGTGCACGGCGCCGACGGCCACCACCTCACCGACGACTGGGACACGGGCATCCAGTCGTATCTCGGGGTGACGGTGCCGCACTATCCCAATCTGTTCTTCCTGCTCGGCCCCAACACCGGCCTGGGCCACACGTCGGTGCTGCTGATGATCGAGGCCCAGATCGATCTGATCTGTCAGTTGCTCGACGAGCGGGATCGTCGCGGAGCGAGCGTCGTGACGGTCAACCAGGCGGTCGTGCCCGGATTCATGGACGAGGTGATGCGGCGCAGCGAGGCGACCGTATGGCGAGCGGGCGGGTGCGACAGCTGGTATCTCGACGGTGACGGGGTCAACCGCACGCTGTGGCCGGGATCGGTCACCGAGTACGAGCGCCGGGTGCGCCGCCCGGAGATGATCGACTACGACTTCAGCGGCGCGATCTGACCCCGCCGGTTCCGACGGATCCGTGCCGCGTGCCACCGGCGATGCTGGTACCGTCGTTGTGTAAACCATTGTGAAAACACAGTGCCGAAGGACGCGAAACGAGGATCGACCATGTCGTTGCGTTCGCTGTGGGGCCAGGAGCGGAACACCACCCCGACACCCCCCGACATCACCTCCGGCGGCGCGGGGCCCGCGGCGCGCCCGGCGGATGATCACACCGAGTCCGCCTCGCCACACGAGACCGGCGAGGCCGCCTCCGCGGCGCCGGTCGGCGTGCCGCAGGTGGCGGAGCTGCTTCAGCAGGTCATCGACCCGGAGATCGGCGTCAACATCGTCGACCTGGGCCTGATCTACGACATCCGGATCGAGTCCGGGGTCGCCAAGGTCAACATGTCGCTGACCACGCCGGGGTGCCCGTTGAGTGCCTATATGGAGGACAGTGTCGGGCGCGCCCTCGACTCCCTGCCCGGCATCGACGACGTGTTCCTGCGGATCGTGTGGGATCCCGCGTGGGATCCGTCGATGATGAGCATGCGGGCAAAGCGTGAACTCGGGTGGCCCGTATGAGCGCCGACCCGAGCGAGGACACGAGCGACGAAGGAGCGAGGCCCGGAGCGAGGGAAAGAGGCGCGACCGAGAATATGAGCGCCGACCCGCGCGAGGACCCGAGCGGGCGGGGTCCCCGCGAAGTATCGGAGCGAGGAACGAGCGGAGAACTTCGCGGGGTGCCGGCGAGGCCCGGAGCGAGGGAAAGAGGCGCGACCATGAATATGAGCGCCGACCGCCGGGGTCCCCGCGAAGTACCGAGCGAGGACCGAGTGAGGACTTCGTGGGGTGGCTCGCGCGAGGATCCCCCGCAAGCGGGCGGTACCCCCACGAGCGACGAAGGAGCGAGACGATGACCGCGCCCGGTGTCGGACTGACCGCGGCGCGGGAGCGGCGCCTGAGCTGGGTGGTCCCGCTCATGCTCTCGGCGGTGATCATCCTGCTGGCCGCATTGTGGTCGGGCCTGGTGCACCTGGGCTTCCCGCTCCCCCAGGGAGGGTCCAGCCTGCACGAGGGCCACGGCCCGATGATGATCCTGGGGTTCCTGGGAGCGTTGATCTCGCTCGAGCGCGCCGTCGCGCTGGGCACGCGGTGGGCCTACCTCGGCCCGATGGCCGCGGCGCTCGGTGGCCTGGGTGTGCTCGTGTCGGCGCCGGACGGCATACCGGCGATGCTGGTGACGCTCGGCGGCCTGGTGCTGATCGGCGTCTTCGTCGCGGTGCACCGCATCCAGGCCTCGCTGCACAACGTGGTGCTCGCCTCGGGCGCGGTGTGCTGGGTCGTCGCCGGGTGCCTGTGGCTCGCCGGATGGGACGTCTATCGCTTCGTCCCGTGGATGGCCGGGTTCCTGGTGCTCACGATCACCGGGGAGCGCCTGGAGCTGTCCCGACTGGCGGGGGCGAACGCCACCGCACGCCGGCTGTTCGTCGGCGTCGCGCTCGTCTTCGGCGCCGGACTGGTGGTCTCGGCGTTCACCGAGTCCGTCGGTGTGCGCGTCGCCGGCGTCGGACTGATCGGCCTGGCCGCGTGGCTCGCCCGCTACGACATCGCCCGGCGCACGGTGCGCACCGCCGGGCTGACCCGCTTCATGGCGGCCGCGCTGCTCACCGGCTACGCCTGGCTCGCGACCGGCGGCGTCCTCTGGGTGGTGTTCGGGCGCATGAGCGCACCGAACGGGCAGCCCGGGGTCTACGACGCCATGCTGCACGCGGTCTTCCTGGGCTTTGTCATCTCGATGATCTTCGCGCACGCGCCGGTGATCGTGCCGGCCGTGCTGGGCCGTCCTCTGCCCTACCACGTCGGGTTCTACGTGCCTCTGGCACTCCTGCACCTGTCCTTGCTGGTGCGGCTTGTCGGCGGAGACTGGATCGGCAACGACCCGGCGTGGCAGTGGGGCGGGGTCTTGAACGAGACCGCGCTGTTGCTCTACATGGCCATGGCGGTGATCGGCCTGGTGCGCAGCCGTCCCCGCTCCTCGCCGGCAGCCACCCGGACTCCCACCCACGGCTCACCGGCACGCACACCCGACCGGAAGGTCCGCTAGATGGCTCCGACGCCGGTCCGTCTGGGCCACGACGCCGTCGACCGGCTCACCGTGGACCATCCGGCCTACGACCGGTCCCGGATCACTCCCGGCATCGTCCACTTCGGCCTGGGCGCCGCCCATCGCGCGCACCAGGCGGCCTACCTCGACGCGCTGATGAACGAGGGGTCGGCGCACGACTTCGGCATCGTCGGTGTCGAGACCGACCCGGACGGCAAGCCCCTCGTCGAGGCACTGGCGAGCCAGGACGGCCTCTACACGCTGCTGCTCGACGCTCCGGGCGCCTCCACGCGAGCGCACGTGGTCGGCTCGATCGTGCGGGTGCTCCACGCACCGAGCGACCCGCAGCGCGTGCTCGAGATCTTGACCGACCCCGCGATCCGCATCGTCTCGCTGACGCTCGGCACGGGCGGATATCCGGTCGACGAAGACACCGGCGCCTTCGATCCGCAGCATCCCACCGTCCGCGCGGACGGGGAGGAGGGCGGCGTTCCGCGCAGCGCCTTGGCCTTCGTCGTCGACGCCCTGGCTCGGCGCCACGCCGCCGGAGTGGCGCCCTTCACGGTCGTGTCCTGCGACGACCTGCCCGGCAACGGCGACATCACCCGGCGCATGGCGACGGCACTGGCGCGGATCCGCATCCCCGACCTGGCCGACCATGTGGACCAGGAGGTGCGGTTCCCCAATTCCACCGTCGATGTCGCGCCGCGCATCGTGACACGCGACGAGATCGACCGTATGCACAGCGATCTGGGCCTCGTCGATGCCTGCCCGGTCGCGGCCGACGAGCACATCGCGTGGGCGCTCGAGGACGACTTCCCCGCGGGCCGCCCGCCGTTCGAGCAGGCGGGTGTGCGCCTGACCGACAACGTGGTCCCGTTCGGGCTGTTCAAGCTGCGCCTGCAGGAGAGCAGCCGCCAGGCCGCCTGTTTTCTCGGCTACCTCGCCGGACACCGCCGGGCCCGCGACGTGGCCGACGACGAGCAGTTGATGGACTTCCTGTGGCAATACCTGCAACTCGAGGTCGTGCCCACCCTGCCGGCCGCGCCCGGTCTCGACGCCCAGTCCGCCTGCCACACGCTCGTCGCCGGCCTGCGCGCCGCCTGGGGCGATGAGCCGCTGCACGAGCGCTGCGCCGACGGGTCCGACCGGATCCCGCTGTGGCTGGTCCCGGTCATCGAGGACAATGTGCGCGCTCGAGTGCCCGTGGTGCGTGCCGCACTGATCCTCGCCTCGTGGGCACGCTACGTCGAAGGGGTCGACGAGCAGGGAGCCCCGATCGAGGTCATCGACCCGCTGCGCGAACCCCTCGCCGCGGCCACCGCGCAGCAACGGTCCGATCCGTTGGTGCTGCTGCGCAACCCGATGCTCTTCGGCGGGCTGATCGACACCCCGGAGTTCGTCGAGCCGTATCGCGCCGCACTGGACTCACTGCATACGCGGGGCGCCCGAGCGACCCTCGCGTCGCTGATGGAGCAGGCCGAGACGATCGACGGTCGGGGGGACCGGTGATCGTCGGCGCCCGTCGGCCGGCCGTCAGCATCGTGACCCCGACGAGACTGCGGCCGGAGCGCGGCGCCTTCCTGCGCGAGCTGCACTCCGACCTGAGCAGGGCCGACGTCGACCTGGAGTGGATCCTCGTCGTGGACGGTGACGCGCCGGGCCCTCTCCCGTCGATCATGACCAGCAACCCGCGCATTCGGGTCATCCGGGTGGGGCGGCAGGTCGGGGCGGCCGCGGCCCGCAACATCGCCCTGGGTCTGGCCCGCGCGCCCTACGTCACCTCGGCCGACGACGACGATCGCCTGCCGCCCGGATCGCTGGCCGATCGGCTGCGCGCGCTGCGTGACCACCCGATCGGCTGGGTGGCGGGCCGCCTCACCCGGCTGCGGAGGGGCGGGTCGGCGCCGATCCCGTCACCCGTTCCCGCCGGGCCGGTCGCCCCCGGCGAGGTATGGCGCGTCTGGGGATGTCCCTGCGAGCGCTTCCCGCTGGGGCCGACCACCCTGATGGTGCGCGCCGAGCTGCTGCGCAGCGTCGGCGGATGGCAGGGACTGCCGCAGGCCGAGGACCTCGGCATGACCCTGTCGGTCACCGGACGCAGCCCGGGACTGATGCTCGAGGAGGCGGTGTATGCCTACCGTGCCCATGACCACCAGATGACCGTCAGCGCGCATTTCGAGCAGCTCGAACCGCTGGTGCGCCACATCGCCTACGACCGAGGCCGGATCATCGCCGAAGAGATCTCGGCGCGGCCGCGGCCTGCTCCGCTGGCGGGCTGACCTCCTCCGCGGCCAGGCGGCGCCGACCCAGCAGCAGCGCGACCAGAGCCGCCACCGCCGCCGCGATCGCCGCGCCGGCGAACACCGTCTGCACCTGCACCACGCCGGCGGCCTCGACCTGCGCGGCGCTCGGATCGGCCAGGGACTGGATCCGCGCGTAGAAGCGGTGCAGGCCGATCCCGGTCAGCAGTGCCAGGCCGACCACCATGCCGACCATGCGGGCGACGACGACCAGCGCCGACGCCATCCCGTGGGCATCCTGCGGGGCATCGTGCAGCGCCGCATCGTTGAGCGGGGCGATGGCCACCCCGATGCCCAACCCGACCAGGACCAGCTCGACCGTGCTCGACACCTGATCCAAGGCATGACCGGACCACGCCGACATCAGCCACAGCCCGATCGCCGCGACCGCCAGCCCGGGAGCGGCGACCGTCCCCGGGCCGGTATGCCGCAACAGCCACCCGCCCAGCAGCGCACCGACCGGCACCGCCACCAGGAAGCGCACGAGGATCAGCGCAGCACTCGTCTCGGAGTCGGTGACGGTCAGCCGCGCCAGGATCGGCACGTCGACGACGATCGCGACCAGGGCCGTGCCGACGCAGACCGAGCACAGCAGGGCCGGACGCACCCTCCCGACGACGGTTCCCACCCCGACCAGCGGGTCCGCTGCGGTGCGATGGCGCCACCAGGCGAGCAGGACCGCGACCGCAGCGACCGGCAGCAGCCAGTAGCCCATCGGACCCACGACCTGTTGCTCCGGATTCGCCGACGCGAACGTGACGATCACCGCGCCCAGCGCGACGGCGACCAGCAGCGCTCCGAGCAGATCGGCCCGGCGCAGCACCGGCCACCAGTAGCGAGCCGAGCAGAGCAGCAGCACTGCCAGCGCCATCAGGCCCCAGATGCCGATCGGGGTGGCCAGCCGTGCCGAGTGCCCGGCATACGGCACGAACGGCGCGCCCCACCGGATCGACGACGTGAGCGCTGTCGGTGCGACGAGAGCCAGGCCGAGCAGGACCACGGTCGCGAACGCGCACACTCCGGTCGCGACGGCCCACAGCGGGTGCGCATGGGTGAGTTTGTCGTCGGATCCACCCCCGAGGACCCGGATCACCAGCGCGAGCGCGACCCCGAGGATCGCGTTGATCCAAAAGATCGCCCGCCAGTCCCACACCATCAGCACCAGCGCGCCCAGCAGCGGGCCCACGACGCTGCCCAGCTCCTGCACCGCGCTGACGGCGCCGAGGGCGGTGCCCCGCCGGCCGCGGGGCCACAGATCGGCCACCAGGGCGAGGGTCGCCGGCACCAGGCCGCCGCCGCCGATGCCCTGCACGACCCGTCCGGTGACCATGACCGGCAGGTCGACCGAGAGGGCGGTGACGGCGGACCCGACGACGAAGATGCCCAGGCAGGCCAGCAGCACCCGCTGTCGCGCCACCAGGTCGGCGAGTCGCCCGATCAGGGGCAGGACGGCGACATAGCCGAGCAGGAAGCCGGAGATGATCGGGGCGGCCCGCTGCAACGCGTCGACGCTGATGCCGACGCCGCTCATCATGTCCTGCAGCGCCAGCACCACGACATACGTGTCGGCCGCCGCGAGCGCGACGGCGATCGAGGCCGTCGCCAGCAGCGCCTTCGAGCGCCCGTGGACCGGTGCCTGCCCCGCATCGCGCGCGAGGTCCCCGTGATGTCTCGAAGGAAGGCTGCGACCGGAGAACGTCATGGGGATCTACGGTGCCTTGACGTGGACCTGCTCGCCGTACTTCGTCAGGTTGATCTCGTAGGTCGAGGTGCCGGCCTTCGGGAAGAACCTGCCGGTCACGACGGCGTCCCGCAGTTGGTTGTCGTCGGTGATCTCGTAGGTGACGTGGTAGGTCTGCGAGGCCTTGCCGATGGCGAAGACCGACACCAGCGCCTTGCCCGGCAGCGTGCCCTTGACGACCTGCACGGTGTCGGCGCCGCTGCGCTTCTGGTCCCCGAAGGTCGCCTTGGTGGTCTGCGGCAACAGCGAGGAGATGCCCTTGTCGGTGGAGAACAGTTGTGCCGGGTCCGGAGCGCCGTAGTCGCTCGGGTCGATGGTCTTCATCTTGGGCCAGATCGGCAGCTTGGCGTAGACCGTGCCGTCCACCGATCGCACCGGCACGGAGGCCGAGATCGACGCCATCTGGGCCGTCAGCTTGCCGGTGAAGGCCGGAGCGTTCGAACCGTCACCCTCGCCCTTGACGACCGCCGAGACCCCCTTCGGGACGCCCTGGGAGGTGAGCTTCAGGTGCATCCCCCCGGCCTGGTCCATCACCTTCTTGGTCTGCTGCAGGCGGTCCATCGGGGTCGGTGCCTTGCTGCTCGATCCGCCGTCGGACGGGACGCCCCCGTCCGAGCCGCCACTGGTGCTGCTGCAGCCGGTCAGGGCGAGGGCGGCGGCGAGGACGAAGGAGCCGGTCGCCAGGGTCATGGATCGGATGCGCATGCGGTCAACCTATCTGTGGCCGATCATCGGGGTGTGGGCCAGTGGGACGTCATCGGGGCGCTCTCGGGTTCCCTCCGGCGCCTCATCGACACACATGAGACGAATTCGGAGCCGATCCGGACCATCGGGCCCTCGATCGTGGTTGGCTACGGACCATGCCCCCTCTGCAGCAGCACCTCGTCACCACACCGGACGGCACGCGGCTGGCCGCCCACGTGCGAGAGCCGGCCGGCGGTGGCCGCGCATGCGCCACCGTCGTCCTGGCCCACGGATGGACGCTGGATCATCGATCGTGGGACCGCGTCGTCGACCGGCTCCCTGCCGACCTGCGGGTCGTGCTGTGGGACCAGCGCGGCCACGGCGACTCCACGCGACGCGGCGGCGCCGAGACGGTGCGCGGGCTCGGCGGCGACCTGGCCGCGGTCGTCGACGCCGTGGTCCCCGCGGACTCCCCGCTGGTGCTGTGCGGGCACTCGATGGGCGGCATGACGGTCATGGCGTATGCCGGTCAGGCCGCGGCGCTCGCGCCCAGGGTCCGCGGAGTCGTGCTGGTCTCGACCGCGTCGGACGATCTGCACGGCCTCGGCATACCGGGGGAACGGCTGGTGATGCGCCTGGCGGCCAAGCTGCCGCTGCGGCTGGGGTGGCTGGTGCCGACCCGAGCGGTCCGAGCGATCTTCGGACGCCATCCGCACCCCGACGACGTGGCGGCGACCCGCGAGCAGTTGGCGAGCACGCGCCTGTCGACGATCGCGACCTTCTATTTCGCACTGATGGATCACGACGAGTCGGCGGCGCTGCCCGCGCTCGCCGCCGTGCCGGTATCGATCCTGGTGGGCGCGAAGGACCGGCTCACGCCGCGGCACTACGCGCGGCTGCTCGCCGAGCGGATCCCCGGCAGCTCGCTGGCGGAATTGCCCGAGCGGGGGCACATGCTTCCCTACGAGGACCCGGACACGATCGTCGCCGCGATCGCGGCGGCGCTGCGCGGGCTCACCCTCGGGGAGACCACCGACCCCGAGCTGGAGCGTCTCTTCGCCTCCTGAGCCGTATGCTGCGCCGCCCCCTGGAATACTTCTTCGGCTCGCACGGCCTCGCCGGTGCGATCGTCATCGCGGTGATCGTCGTCCTGGTCGTCGGCCTGCGCCTGGCCAAGGCCACCCGCCGGGCCCGCCGAGCCGGCCGACCCCGCCGGCGTCGCCACGACGACGCCGGCTCCTGACCCAGGCGGCCCCGGGGCCGACGGTCGGCCCGGCTACTCGGCCACCCTGGATGCGAGATCAGTGCAGGGTGAGCTCCCCGCCGTCCGGATCGGCGTCGACACTCACCTGCTGACCGTCGCGCACGTCTCCGGCCAGCAGGGCCTTGGCGAGCCGGTCGCCCACCTGCTTCTGCACCAGTCGGCGCAGCGGGCGGGCACCGTAGGCCGGGTCGTAGCCGGCCTTGGCCAGCCAGTCGCGGGCCGCGT
>CAZMLG010000102.1:0-10787 GCA_964566985.1 uncultured Intrasporangiaceae bacterium | reverse complement strand
GGAGGAGAAGGGGATCGGGAGCCCCTCGACGTATGCCGCGACGGTCTGCACGATCCAGGACCGCGGCTATGTGAGCACCAAGGGCAGCGCGCTGGTGCCGACCTGGCTGGCCTTCGCCGTCACGCGACTGCTCGAAGTCCACTTCCCCTCGCTCGTCGACTACGACTTCACCGCCTCGATGGAGGAGGGGCTCGACCGGATCGCCGCCGGCGACGAGGACCGGGTGGCCTGGCTGACCCGGTTCTACTTCGGTGGTGAGGCGGCCACGACCGAGGGCCTGCAGGAGATGGTGGCCGACCTCGGCGAGATCGACGCGCGCGGCATCTCGACGATCCGCATCGGCGAGGGCATCGTCGTGCGTGTCGGCCGCTACGGGCCGTATGTCGAGGAGACGGTCCCCGAGGGCGTCGATGCGGCCACGGGTGAGGTCGTCGAGGGCTCGGAGCCGAAGAAGCCGCGCCGCGTGTCGATTACCGACGACATCGCACCGGACGAGATGACCGTGGAGAAGGCTCGCGAACTGCTCGCGACCGCCGACGACGACGGCCGGGTGCTCGGCCAGGATCCGCAGACCGGCCGCGACATCGTCGCGAAGGCGGGACGGTACGGCCCCTACGTCAGCGAGGTGCTGCCGGAGGAGCCGGAGCCCGCCGCGACCGACGCCGGCGAGAAGCCGAAGAAGACCAAGAAGAAGGCCAAGGTCAAGCCGAAGACCGCCAGCCTGTTCAAGGACATGGACCTGTCGTCCATCGACCTGGATACCGCCTTGCGGCTGCTCAGCCTGCCGCGGGTGGTGGGCACCGTCACCGAGGGTGAGGGCGAGGACGCCACAGAGGTGCAGGTCACCGCGCAGAACGGGCGCTACGGCCCCTACCTGAAGAAGGGCACCGACTCGCGGTCGCTCACCAGCGAGCAGCAGATCTTCGACATCACGCTCGAGGAGGCTCTCAAGATCTATGCCGAGCCCAAACGGCGCGGTCGGGCGGCGGCCCCGCCGCTGAAGGAATTGGGCGAGGACCCCGCGTCCGGCAAGCCGGTCGTCGTCAAGGACGGCCGCTTCGGGCCGTACGTGACCGACGGTGAGACCAACGCCACGTTGCGTAAGGCCGACGACCCGGCGACAATGACTCCGGAAAGGGGCTTCGAGCTGCTCGCCGACAAGCGGGCGAAGGGGCCGACGACGCGCAAGCGGACGACCAAGAAGGCAGCGAAGAAGACCACGAAGAAGTCCGCCGCGAAAAAGACGGCGGCGAAGAAGACCGCATCCAAAAAAAGCCGCTGAGAATTTTCGGATCGAAGCGGAACCGACCACGCGACTGCGCCGTCACAGAAGCAGTCCGGATGCAGACCGAGGAAGCATAGAGGGAGTTATTTTCATGTCCACCATCAAGACCCGCCGTGTGGCCGGTGCCTCGCTCGCGATGCTGGGAGTCCTGGCGCTCGCAGCATGCAACGACGAGTCCGTCTCCAGCGCGACCCCGCCCGAGGCGAGTGCCCCGACCGCGCAGCAGACGCAGGAGCAGAGCACGCCGAGCGAGGCCCCGGAGACTACCGAGGAGAGCTCGACGAGTGAGACCAGCGAGGCTCCGGAGACCAGCGACGAGAGCTCGTCCAGCAGCTCGAGCGACGAGAGCTCCGACGAGGGTGGCTCGGTCAGCGGCCCGACCAAGCCGAGCGACAAGAACGCCAAGCTCAAGTTCGGTGACCCGGCGGTCATCCAGGACGACAGCAAGGGCACGTTCCGCATCACGGTCAAGGACTTGAAGGTGGCCCCGAACTCCGTCTACAAGGAGGCCAACCTCAACAAGTCCAACGGCACGGTCTACTACGTGGACTTCAGCGTGACCCCGATCAAGAAGGGCTCGAGCAGCAGCAGCTTCACGACCAGCAGCGTCAACGGACTGTTCCTGCACCCGGTCTTCGGCTCCGACGCCACGACGAAGAAGCGCCTCTACGGTCACACCACCGAGTGCGACAGCGGATACGACAAGCTGTCCATCGGCCAGTCCGGAGACAGCTGCTACATCTACCAGATCGACGGCAAGAAGCTGACCGATGTGGCCTACCAGACGATGGGTTCCGGCTACAACATCACCTGGAGCAAGTAACCTAGATCGGCCCGTCTGCGGGCATCGTCGCGCGGCCCACGGTTTCGTGGGCCGCTCGACGTTCTGCGTGCGTCACTCGCCCGGACACACCGGGTCGGAGAAGGACAACGGGGCCCGGGTGAATCGGTAGGTGGCCCAGTTCATCTGCCGGATGGAGCCGTCCTCGTCGCGGCGGATGACCAGTGGTTCGCCCTGCTCGCGCCCTGCGACCGTCACGTAGGTGTCGGCCTCGCCCGTGGCCTCGAACCTGGACGGCTCTGTGCCCTTCGGTGAGGCGTCCTGCACGGCCTCGAGATGTCCGTCCCTGATCCAGAACGTGAATCCGTTGCCCTCGGAGAACCATGGCCCGACCAACGGCATGAGCTCCTGTGGCTCCACGGTGCCGGGTGCCCACGGGGTGAGTGGCGCCGGATCGTGCTGCACGACATACGATCCCAGGCGCACCGCGGTGCCTGCCGGGTCGTTGGCAGACGTGTTGTTCATCAGGACGGCACCGGTCGTCTGCGATTGCGGATCCGTGAAGAACCCGGTGATCGAGCCGGGCAGCCCGCCCGTGTGCCCGAACCAGGTGACGCCGTCGTGGCGGATCAGTTGCAGCCCGAGTCCCCATGCGGAGGACCAGTCGGGCCCGGTCATGATCTGCGGGTGCCGCATCTCCTCGGCGGTGTCCGGGTGCAGGATCGATGCATCCGGCGCGGCGAGGAAGTGGTGCCAGCGCGCCATGTCGGCCAAGGTGCTGCACAGGCTCCCGGCCGGTGCGACCGCGTTCTTGGCCAGGACCGGCTCGGTGACCGGCACGTCCGTGTAGGGGCCGACGAAGTATTGCCTCGCGTGGGGCGCGTCGAGTGAGAGCGTGGTGCGGCGCAGCTCCAGCGGATCGAGCAGCCGGCGCTGCAGACTCTCCTCCCACTCGCATCCGTCGAGTCGGGCGACGATCTCCCCGAGCATCGCGAAGCACAGGTTGCTGTAGTGCCAGTGATCGTGCGGGCGCAGGATGCGCCGTGCCGCGTTCCATCCGGCGACCAGGCCCTCCCGGTCGGGGAAGTCGAGGGTGTCCCAGACGTCCCCGACGGGCTCGCGCTGCATCCCGGTGACGTGGGCGAGCATCTGGCGGATCGTCACCCGCGGGTGGGTCGACTCGGGGATGTGCCGATCGACCGTGTCGTCCAGGTCGAGTCGGCCCTCGTCGCGCAACTGCATGATCTGCACGGCGACGAAGGTCTTGGTGTTGGACGCGACGAGATATTGCGTGTCCGGGCCGAGTGGCACCTGGGGGTCGTCCAGATCCGCGCGGCCGATTCCCTCGGACCACAACACCTTTCCGGCTCGTGCCACTCCGGCGACGAGTCCGGGCACTCGACCGTCGATCTGGGCCTGGTGGGCGATGCGAGAGAGGTGTCGTGGTGTGGTGGGGGAGAGGGGGTCGTCGTGGCTCATGGCACGACGGTACTGTCCGCGCGTTCGGTGGCGGTGTGGCGGTCGGGCGTGCGATGGGCGGGACGGCCACCGTCCCGGGAGAGCAACCAGGTGCACACGGCGAGTCCGATCGCGGCGATCACCGCGGCGATCAACAAGATCGTGTGGATGCCGTGTGCCGTCGACGCGATCGCCACGTCGCGGACCGGCCCGTGCCACGGAGCAGGGGTCCGGGCGAGCACCTGGGTCCCCGCGCCGGAGGAGACCGCATCCGCGAGCCGGTGCACGGCGCCGGTCGGCAGGTGGGCGAGTTGGTGGGCACCGGTCACGGCGTCGGACGTGCGGGCGGTGAATACCGCGCCGAGCGCGGCGACCCCGGCAGCAGTGCCCACCTGCCGCATCGTGTTGACGACGCCGGTCGCCATCCCTGCCCGGTCGGGCTCGACGGCGTCGAGCGCCGCCGCCGACAGCACGGCCCCGGAGGCGCCGAGGCCGATGCCGCACAGCAGCAGGCCGGGAGCCAGGGTCAGCCAGGTGGACGAGGCGTCCACCCGTGCGGCCCAGGCGAGTCCGACGGTGACGGTGGCCAGGCTGCCGCCGAGGGTCCACACCGGGCGTATGCGGTGGCTCACCCGCGCTGCTGCCGGCGCGGCGAGGAACGACGCGATGCTGAGAGGCAGGAAGCACAGACCGGCGATGAAGGGTGAATACCCCAGTGTGTTCACGAAATACAGGCCGATGTAGTTGGCGACCGCGACGATCGTCGCGGACACGATCAGCGCGGTCAGGCTGATGCCGACGAAGACCGGCTCGCGAAAGAGCGACAGGTCGACCAGAGGCTCATGACGACGGACGCTGCGGGCGAGGAACCCGGCGAAACTCAGAGCCGAGGCGCCGAAGCACGCGACGATCAGCGGGGCGGACCAACCGGCCGACTGGCCGCGGATCAGGGCGAACACGAGCGCGCCGAGCAGCACCGTGAGCAGGACCGTGCCGGTCCAATCGGGGTCGCGGGGGCGCTCGGCCCGGGACTCCGACAGGAC
The DNA here is from genome assembly GCA_964566985.1 of uncultured Intrasporangiaceae bacterium. GTDB lineage: Bacteria > Actinomycetota > Actinomycetes > Actinomycetales > Dermatophilaceae > Leekyejoonella. The sequence continues at coordinate 6,220 of CAZMLG010000102.1, read as the reverse complement.
GCGGCGTCCGACCACGAGCGCGGCGAGGCCGATCGGCACGTTGATCGCGAAGATCCATTGCCAACCGGCGTGATCGACGATGAGCCCGCCGAGGAGGGGACCGATCGCGATGGCCGAGGCGAGCGTGGCCCCGAAGAGACCGATCGCCTTGGCACGGCCTCGTGGATCGGGGTAGGCGGCGCCGAGGATGGGAGTGGTCGTGCCGAAGAGCATGGCGGCGCCGATGCCCTGCAGGGCTCGCATCACGGTGAGCATGAGGGGCGCCACGGCGAGGGCGCAGGCCAGCGAGCCCGCGGTGAAGACGGTCATGCCGACGAGGAAGACCCGTTTGCGGCCGACGCGGTCGGCCAGCGTCGCGGCGGCGAGGAGCAGGGCCGCCAGCGGGAGCGTGTAGGCGTCGACGACCCACTGCAGGTCGGCGAGGTCGGCGTCGAGGGACTGCTGGATGTCGGGGAGGGCGACCGCGACGACCGTCATGTCGAGCATGAGCATGAACATCGCGGTGCAGATAAGGGCCAGGGAGGCGCCCGCGTGCCGTGCGGGGGTGGGTGGCGCGCCGGCCGGCGGAACGGCAGAGGTGGTCATGGGCGGCTCCGGGATCCTGTGAAGTGAACACATGTAGCCTAAAGTATGTAAGGCTACGGGTGTCAACTGTGTGCTCCGGCGCGGAGCTCCGGGACGAGTGCGCGTGTCGTGTCGCCTACCGGACGGTGACTCGACAGGACACGCGCGGTCGGCGGGCCGGAGTGGTGAGGTTCCACGCTCGATAGGATGAGGCCGATCGGATGGAGGTGCCATGACGGCCAGTTCGACGGGCCGGCCGGCCCGGAGCGCACGCTCTCGCCGACGGGTGTCTCCCCGCGGCGAGGGCGGCGCGCTGCGTGACGAGATCATCGAGGCGGCCATCGCCCTGGTCGAGGACCTGGACGACCCGTGGTCGCTGTCGCTGCGGGCCGTCGCCCGCCGCGTCGGCGTCGCGGCCACCTCGATCTACCTGCACTTCGACTCGCTCGAAGCACTGCTGCTCGCGACGAAGGCCGAGTTGTGGGGGCGCTTCGGCGCGCGTATGGAGGCGGCTGCCGGGCGCGCCTCGGCGGCCACGGCCTACGAGCGGATCCGGGCCTTCGGCGAGGCCTACGTGGCGTTCGCACAGGAGCACCCCGGCGCCTATCGCACCCTGTTCGCGACCTCATGGGATCTGGACGTGCCCGTCGACGGGCGCGGCGGCTTCGTCGGAGACGCCCAGTTCGGACGGGTCGTCGACGTGTTGCGCGAGGTGACAGGCGATCCGCAGGACGCCACCATGCGCGCGATCCAACTGTGGTGCGGCGTGCACGGGATGGTGTCGCTGCGCACCCCGATGAGCAAGTTCCCCTGGCCCGAGATGGGCGACCAACTCGACGATCTGGCCAGAAGGCTGACCAGTCCGTAGCTCGGGCTTGACCCTCACGTTGCGTCAGGCGGCAGAGTCGCGCACATGACCGGAAGGTATGCCGTGAGCACGACCTACACCGTCGGGCAGGTCGCCGACCTGCTCGGCATCACGGTGCGCACGCTGCACCACTACGACCAGATCGGCCTGCTGGTGCCGAGCGAGCGCTCCGCGGCGGGCTATCGCCTCTACACCGACGAGGACCTGGTGCGGCTGCAGCAGATCGTCGTGTACCGGCGTCTGGAGATGCCGCTGGACGAGATCGCGGTCGTGCTCGAGAACGGCGACGTGCCAACGCATCTGCGTCGCCAGCGTGCCGCGGTCATGGCCAGGCTGGACGAGCTGCACGGGCTCGTCTCGGCGATCGACAACGCATTGGAGAAGACCATGACCGACCAGCCGATGACCCCCGAGGACATGAAACAGCTCTTCGGAGACGAGTTCGAGGAGCACCAGGGCGAGGCCGAGCAGCGCTGGGGCGAGACCGACGCGTGGCGGCAGTCGCAGGAGCGCAGCAAGCACTACGGCAGGGCCGAGTGGGAGCAGATCAAGGTCGAGGGAGAGGACCTGATGCAGCGCCAGGCCGACACGTTCCGATCGGGGGCCGCGCCCACGGACGAGGCCGCGATGGACCTGGTCGAGGAGCACCGGACCTACATGAACCGGTGGTTCTTCGACTGCCCGCCCTCGATGCACCGGTGCGTGGGTGATCTGTACGTCCAGGACCCGCGCTTCACCGAGACCTATGACGGGTCGTTCGAGGCGCCGGGGCTGGCGCAGTGGGTCCGCGAGGCGATCCACGCCAACGCCGACCGCGTCACCGGTCGGTCGGCCTCGGGCGCGTAGGCCGGCCGTCGGCGCCCGTGGCTAGGCTGTCGCCCATGCCGCACACCACCGATCCCGGGCCACCGGCGGGCCTGTTCGTGGTCTTCGAAGGGGGCGACGGGGCCGGCAAGACGACCCAGGTGCAGCGCCTGAGCGACGCGTTGCAGGCCCGCGGCGACGAGGTCGTGCTGACCCACGAGCCCGGCGGCACCGCGCTCGGGCGCTCGATCCGGCAGGTGCTGCTGCACGGCGACGCCGTGGCGCCACGGGCCGAGGCCCTGCTGTTCGCCGCCGACCGCGCGCACCATGTCGCGACCGTCGTGCGTCCTGCCCTCGATCGCGGCGCCGTCGTGATCCAGGATCGCTATCTGGACTCGTCCGTCGCCTACCAGGGCTCCGGCCGCGAACTCGATCCCGAGGACGTGCGCGGCCTGTCGGTGTGGGCGACCGAGGGTCTGCTGCCGGACCTGACCGTCCTGCTGGACGTCGACCCCGCCGTCGGGCGCGAGCGCCGCGGGGGCCGGTCCGACACCGAGGACCGGCTGGAGCGGGAGGCCGACGACTTCCATACGCGCGTCCGCGACCGGTTCCTGGCGCTCGCCGACGCGGCGCCGGAGCGTTATCTCGTGCTCGACGCGGCCGGCGACCGCGACGAGATCGCGGGCCGGGTGCGGGACGCGGTGGACCGCCTACGCCCGCCCGGAGGAGGTGAGCGTCCGTGACCGTATGGCGTGACGTGATCGGGCAGCCGGAGGTCGTGCGCACGCTGCAGGACGCCGTGGCCGACCCGGCACGCATGACCCATGCCTGGCTGTTGACCGGCCCACCCGGGTCGGGCCGCTCGACCGCGGCGCGCGCGTTCGCCGCGGCACTGGAGTGCGCGTCGGATGGCTGCGGCGAGTGCCGCGAGTGCCGCACCGTCTTCGACGGAAGCCACGCGGACGTGACCGTCATGGCGACGCAAGGGTTGTCGATCCAGGTGCGCGACGCCCGCGAACTCGCGCAACTGGCACAGCACCGCCCGTCGGTGGGGTCCTGGCGGGTGATCATCGTCGAGGACGCCGACCGCCTGACCGAACGCGCGGCGGACGCGCTGTTGAAGTCGCTGGAGGAGCCGGTCGCTCGCACCGTGTGGTTGCTGTGCGCGCCGTCGGTCGAGGACGTGATCGTCACGATCCGCAGCCGATCTCGGCACGTCCGGCTGCGCACCCCGGCCGCGCAGGACGTCGCCGACCTGCTCGTGCGGCGGGACGGCGTCGACCCGCAGACGGCGTTGAACGCCGCACGTGCCGCGCAGTCACACGTCGGCCTCGCGCGCCGGCTGGCGCGCGACGAGGGGGCACGCGAACGGCGGCGCCGCACGCTCGGGCTCGCGGGCGGCATACGCCACCTCGGCGACGCCATGACCGCCGCCGCCGACCTCGCGTCGCTGGCCGGAGAGGAGTCGAGCGCGGCGAGCGGGGAGCGGGACGCGCAGGAGAAGCAGCGGCTGCTCGAGCAGTTGGGCGCCGACCCGGCCGCGCGCACCCAACCGCCGCACGTCCGCTCGGCGCTCTCGGCCCTGGAGAAGGAGCAGAAGACCCGGGCCACCCGCTTCGGGCGCGACGTCATCGACCGGTCGTTGGTCGACCTGCTGTCGATCTATCGGGACGCCATGGTGGCGCAGCTGGGGATGCCGGTCGACCTGGTCAACGAGGACCTGCGATCGCAGGTCGAGGGGCTCGGTCGCGCCCTGACGCCCGAGCAGGTGCTGGGGGCGATGGACGCCATCGGGACGGCGCGAGAGCGCATCGGGGCCAACGTGCCGCCGCTGTTGGCGCTGGAGGCGATGACGATCTCGCTGCAGGTGCCCGCCTGACCGTGCCGCGCCGTCACGCGGCCGGATGTCGTACCGTGCCTGCATGGCATCCACGACGTCCTGCGCTGGCAAGCTCGCTCCGGTACCCTTCGACGAGCTCAGGACGGCGCTTCGCGGGGACCTCGTATGACGCGAATGATCCGCAGGACGGCATACGGCATCGCGACAGGGGGCGTGGCGGTCGCCATGGCACTCGCCGGCTGCACCGGGGGATCCACCGAGTCGGCGACGTCGAGCGGCGGCTCGGGGGGCGCGTCCGCCCCGCCGGCACCGGGGCCCACCGGCTCGGCGTCGAGTGGCTCCGAGGCGTCAGGCGGGTCGCTGGCGAAGTTCTATGACCAGCAGCTCGACTGGCACGACTGTGACAACGTGAAATGTGCCGAACTGACCGTCCCGGTCGACTACAGCGACCCCGGCGGCGAGACCATCAAGCTTGCGGTCGACAAGGTGCCCGCGAACGGTGACGCCAAGGGCGCGCTGGTGGTCAACCCCGGCGGACCGGGCGGATCGGGCTATGACTACGCCGCCGCGGCGGACCGGATCGTCACGTCGAAGATCCGCGACACCTACGACGTGGTGGGCTTCGACCCGCGCGGCGTGCAGCGGTCCGCCCCGATCACCTGCCTGGGCGACAAGGCGATGGACGCCTACCTCGGTGCCGACCCCACACCGGACGACACGGCCGAGGAGCACGCGGCCCTGGCCCACGCCAAGAAGTTCGCCAAGGCGTGTCAGCAGAAGGCCGGCCCGTTGCTGGGGCACGTGGCGACCGTGGACGTCGCCAAGGACATGGATATCCTGCGTGCCGCGCTCGGCCAGAAGAAGCTGAACTACCTCGGCAAGTCCTACGGCACGCTCATCGGGTCGACGTATGCCGGGCTGTTTCCGAAAAAGGTCGGTCACTTCGTGCTCGACGGCGTGGTGCCGCCGGACATCACGACCGAGGAGATGAACAAGGGCCAGGCCGAGGGTTTCGAGCGGGCGACCCGCGCCTACGTCAAGCACTGTGTCGCACAAGGGGACTGCCCGCTGGGGGAGAGCCAGAGCGCCGGCATGAAGAAGATCCGGTCGTTCCTGAAACAGGTCGACCAGCACCCGCTGCCGGTCACCGGGGAGGGCGACGTCAAGAAGCTCACCGAGGGGTGGGCGAGCATGGGCATCGCCGAGGCGATGTACACCAAGCAGATGTGGCCGGTGCTGACGCAGGCCTTCACGCAGGCCTTCTCCGGCAACGGGGACGGACTGATGACGTTGGCCGATTCGTATGCCGAGCGCAGCGCCGACGGCAGCTACACCGGCAACATCATGCAGGTGATCAACGCGGTCAGTTGCCTCGACCGTCCCGCGCCGTCGAAGCTGTCGGCCTACACCAAGGACGAGAAGAAGCTCAGCAAGGTCGCGCCGACCTGGGGGCCGATGCTCGCGTGGGGGTCGCTGGTGTGCGGGGTGTGGCCGATCAAGCCGACGGGCACACCGCACAAGATCAGCGCCGCCGGCTCCGGGCCGATCCTCGTGGTCGGCACGACGCGCGACCCGGCCACTCCCTACGAGTGGTCCGTGCGGCTGGCCAAGGAGCTCGAGCACGGGCATCTGCTGTCCTACGACGGTGACGGCCACACGGCCTACGGGCAGTCGGCGTGCGTCGACGACGCGGTCGACGCCTACCTGGTCGACGGGACGGTGCCGCCCAAGGGCAAGGCCTGCTGACGGGCGATTTCGACTCGCGGGGCCCGATGCGTATACTCGTGCGGGCGCCGGGTGAAGGCTCGGTGCACGCCGCCTTAGCTCAGTCGGCCAGAGCGATTCACTCGTAATGAATAGGTCATCGGTTCGATTCCGATAGGCGGCTCCAGGACGGACGAGCCGACCTCGCGTCGTCATGGTTGCGGGGGCGGCTGTTGCGTGTCGACCGCACGCGGATCGCCCTACGGCCTGACGGTGACGCTATGGCGTCATAAACCGTCAACACTCGTGACGGTCCGGGCTCGGTGTTGACGGTTCGTCACGCTATACCGTGTGGAACGGGGCGGTGCACGTGACGGTGGCCTGGACGATCATTCCTTCACGGTGAGTCCGCGGGGGACGTTGGTCAGTGGTTCGGCGCC
>CAZMLG010000101.1:0-10868 GCA_964566985.1 uncultured Intrasporangiaceae bacterium | reverse complement strand
GGACGGCACGCCGGAAGGCGACGTGCGTGACGAAGATCAGTCCCCATGTGGCCATCGCCCCGAACATCGACAGCGCCATCATCACGGTGAATGCCGTGTCCGGGCTGATCGCGTAGACGATTGCGGCCACGGCGATCCCGCCGGAGCAGAGGATCAGGGCATTGACCGGGGCGCCGTTCGGCCGCAGTCGGCCGAAGGCGGCCGGCGCCTGGCCGCCGCGGGAGAGGCTGAACATCATCCGGGTGGAGATGTAGAGCTGCGAGTTCATCGCGGACAGTGCGGCCACGATGACCACGACGTTGATCACCGAGTCCGCACCGGGGATCCCGACGACCTTCATCACGGTGACGAACGGGCTGCCGCCGCCCATGATCTTGCCGACCGGTGCGATCATCATGATCAGGCCGAGGGTGAGGATATAGAAGATGAACAGCCGGAAGACGGTCACCTTGAATGCCTTCTTGACGGAGGTCGCCGGGTCCTTGGCCTCGCCGGCGGCGACCGCGATCATCTCGATCGACAGATAGCTGAAGATCGAGATCACGACGGCGAACCACATCCCCTTCGCCCCGTCGAGGAAGAACCCACCGTCCGCGGTGTAGTTGTGGATGCCGTATCCGGAGTCGCGGTCGCCGATGACCAGCCCCGCGGCGATGACGATGAACGCGAGGATCGCGAACACCTTGATCGCGGAGAACCAGTATTCGAGAGTCCCGAATGCCTTGACGTTGAAGGCGTTCACGCCGATGAGGGCAGCCGAGAAGAGCAGCACCCAGAGGATGGACGGCACGTCCGGCCACCAGAACTGCATGTAGTCCCCGACCGCGGTGACCTCGGTCCCGACGGCGAGCACGATGCACGACCAGTAGAGGTACTTGGTCATGAATCCTGCGAACGGGCTGATGTAGCGTTCGGCGAAGGCGCCGAACGAGCCGGTCGTGCTGTGCGACACCGTCATCTCGGCGAGCGCGCCCATCAGCAACAGCGCGATCAGCCCGCCGATGACATAACTGACGATGACACTGGGCCCGGCCTGGCCGATGGCCGACTTGCTGCCGAGGAACAGCCCCGTGCCGATCGCGCCGCCGAGCGCGATCATGCTCAACTGGCGCGCCGTCAGCTGTCGGCTGAGGCCCTGCTCGCGTTGTTGGATGTCGTCGAGGGAGGTCGACATCATGCTCCTATCGTGGGTTCGTCACGCCATAGCGTGTGTTGGCGTCAACACTCGCCGTGCACCACGACGAGTGTTGACGCTGTGTCGCGCTATAGCGTCAGGTGACGGCGTGGCGCGTGGCGTATCGGTCGGCGTCCCAGGCACGGGTGTCGAGCACGTCGCGCAGCACCTCGACGGCGTCCCAGACGTCGGTGCGGGAGAGGTAGAGCGGGGTGATGCCGAAGCGCAACACCTCCGGCTCGCGGTAGTCGCCGATCACACCCCGGTCGATCAGGGCGTTCATCACCGGATACCCCTGGGGATGCCGGAAACTCACGTGGCTTCCGCGGCGCGCGTGATCGCGGGGGGTGATGAGTTCGAGGGGGTGGTCGGCGCAGCGCTGCTCGACGAGGTCGATGAACAGGTCGGTCAGTTCGAGCGACTTCGCACGCAGCGCATCCATGTCGGCCTCGAGGAACATGTCCAGGCCCGGCTCGATCATCGCCATGCTCGTGATGCTCTGGGTGCCGCAGAGGTATCGGCCGATCCCGGCGGCGGGGGTGTAGCCGTCGGACATCGCGAACGGTTCGGCGTGGCCCCACCATCCGGACAGTGGCTGCCAGAAGCGGTCCTGGTGGCGTGTCGGCACCCAGATGAACGCGGGCGAGCCGGGGCCGCCGTTGAGATACTTGTAGGTGCAGCCGACGGCGAAGTCGGCGTCCGCGCCGCTCAGGTCGATCGGCACGGCCCCGGCCGAGTGACACAGGTCCCAGATCGCCAAGACGCCCAGATCGTGGGCCTTTCGGGTGACCTCGGCCATGTCCCACAGAGCACCGGTGCGGTAGTTCGCGTGCGAGAGCAGCATGACGGCGACCGATTCGTCCAGTGCGCGGTCCAGGGGGAGCTGCTCGTCCAGGAGCCGCACCTCATAAGGGATGCCGGTCTCGGCCTGCACGGAGTTGAGCAGATCACTCAGGCCCTGGGCGATGTAGATGTCGGTGGGGAAGTTGTCCCGCTCGGTGAGGATGACGCGCCGCTCCGGGTGATCGGCCTGCTGCATCCGCAGCGCCGCCGCGACCGCCTTGAAGACGTTAAGGCTCGTGCTGTCGGTGACGACGGTCTCGCCGTCCTTCGCGCCCAGCAGCGTGCCGAGCTTGTCGCCCAGACGGCGGGGGAGGTCGAACCATCCGGCGGTGTTCCAACTGCGGATCAGGCCCGCGCCCCACTCGTCGGTGATCACCTGCTGGGCGCGTTCGAGCGCTCCGGCCGGGCGGGCGCCGAGCGAGTTCCCGTCCAGGTAGATCACACCGTCCGGCAACAGGAAGCGGTCCTTGAACGCGGCCAGGGGATCGTGCGCGTCGTCGTGCGCGCAGGACGTGCGGTCCCGGGCCGAGGTGAGGCCGGTCATGCGATGGCTCCTTCGATAATCGGATTCGTGAGGTGTGACACACTGTAGAAGTATCCACGGCGTATATCGCTATCTATCGAATAGAATTCTTTATCGAGGGGAAATATGATCCAAAGTTCGAGCTTGATCCGTGAATACCGCGATCGCTCGCAGCATATTCGGCTCGACGACATCGACCTGGCGATCCTGCGCGAACTGGTGGACGACGGGCGCATTCCCAACAACGTGCTGGCGCAGCGCGTCGGGCTCGCTCCGTCGACCTGCCTGGGGCGGGTGCGGTCGCTGCGCCGCGCGGGCGTGATCCGCGGATGTCACGCCGACATCGACCTGCGGTCGTTGGGGTTGCACGTCTTCGCACTCATCTCGATCGACGTGCATGCGCAGGCCCGCAGCCGCATGATGGATCTGGCCGCGGGGTTGCGCGCGCTGTCGCAGGTGCTGGACGTCTACGTCCTCGGCGGTGACCAGGACCTGATGATCCATGTCGCCTGTCCCACCGCGGACGCGTTGCGCGAGTTCGTCTCCCAGCATCTCGGGTCCAACCAGGCGTTCGTCAACACCCGGACCACGTTGATCTTCGACCACCTGTAGGCCGCGTGCTGCGTCTACACTCGGTGGGTCGCCGCACGTCTTCGGCGGCCCTCATCGACCACACAAGGGGACACACCGCATGACCACAGCCCGTAGGGTCGCCCTGGCCGCGGCCGCCGTCACGTCACTGGCCCTGGCCGGATGCTCGTCCGGCTCGAGCGACGACGCCGCCTCCAGCCAGGCCCCGGCGTCAGCGCCCGCCGTCACCAGCACCGCACCGCAGTCCGCGACCGGTGCTGCGCCGGTGCCGACGCATGGCGCACCGTCCGACGACACGTCGTCGAGTGCGCCGGCCGGTGACCCGGCCACGTCCTCGAGCCAGGCCCCGACCTCGTCCGCCGCCGACTCGGCCTCCGCACCGCCCGCCGGCGACGTCGCATCCAAGGCGCAACTGGTGACGCTGGCCACGAAGGTCGGTTGCGCCGACCCCAAGGTCATCAAGCCGAAGTCGACCTCCCCGGCCGCGAAGTACGGCATCCCGTGGGCGCTCAACTGCGAGGCGGACGACAATCAATACATCATCATGGCGGCCGACGAGAGTCAGCGCGGCAAGATCATGAACTCGCTGATGACGGATGCGTGGAGCTCCAGCAAGGAAGTCGGCTACGTCGCCGACGACGGCTGGATGGTCATCGGCGGGCCGAAGAACAGCAAGACGCCGCCGACCAAGAAGGATGCCGTCGAGCTCCAGAAGAAGATCGGCGGATCTGTCGAGGTCGCCACGAAGTAGGCCGCGCCTCGGCGGACGCCGGCGGCTCAGGGAGTGACGACGAGGACGTCCAGCACGCGCCGTGCGACGTCCTCGTCGCCGTCCACGGTGTAGCGCAGATCCGCGGTGGCCACCCGGCCCGCCGCACGCCGGGTCAAGGCGTCCGTGCTCAGGCGCAGGGTGGTGGCGACCTCCGTCTCCGGGTCGTGGACCGAGTGCGGCGCGTCGTGCGAGATCCCCGAGAAGAGGGACTCGGCATACGGCCGGCCGTCGTCGCCGTCCACGATCCGCACGCCCTCGCGCGCCAGGACCGGACCCGTGCATTCGATGATGACGATGGTGCCCACGTCCAGGTCGGCGCGCCGCGCGGCGCGCGCCGGGAAGCTGGTCAGGACACTCTCGACGAACAGCGCCGCTCCGGCGGAGTCGAGATCGCCGGGCCGGTCGAGCGCCTGGCGCAGATCCTGCTCGTGGCACCACACGTCGATGGTGCGCAACCGCAGGGCGGCCTGGAGCGTGGTCGGCCCGAACGGGCCGTCGACACTCGTCTCCGGCGTCAGCGACGGATCGCGCAGCGCCTCCAGGCGGGCCGGCAGCAAGGCGGCCAACTCCGCGACGACGTGTGCGCCGCTGCGCCCCCGCCGCAGTTCGACGCCCGGCTCGACCGCGCGGCCGACCTGCGTGCGCACCCAGGGGTGGTCGGGCACCGGGACGGGGTCGTCGGGCTGGCCGTGCATGGTTCGCTCCGCCGAGACGATGTGCGAGATCTGGTCCTTGACGGTCCAGCCCGGGCACTGTGTCGGCTTGTCGAAATCGTCCTCGTGGCAGGTCATACCCAGCTCGAGGACGGCTTGAGCCGCGTGCGCGAACCCGTCGATGAGCTGGTCGAGGTCCTCAGGCGGTTGTGGGTGCATGGTTCTAACCTACTTATGGTGGGGGGTATGAGCGACGACCTGAGCGAGGACACGAGCGGAGCGAGGCCCGCAGCGAAGGGAAGAGGCGCGACGAAGGAATGAGCGTTCCCGCGCGTTCTGCGCGTTCCGGGTCCCGCAGACCCCTCACCTCGCCACTGTGGCCGCCGGCAGCGGTCGTGGTCGGCCTGGTGGTCAGCGCGGTCGCGGCCTCCTTCAGCGGAGCGGTCGACCCGCTGAAGCTCCTGGACCCCGGTGTCGTGGTGCGGTGGGGGTTGCCCACGGCCCGGGTCGTGCACGACGTCGCGGCGGCCCTGACGATCGGCATGCTGATGCTGGGCGGGCTGTTGGCGCCGGAGGCCGCTCGCACCCATCGGCGGGTCCGCACCGCCCGATGGGCCGCGTGGTCGGCGGCCGTGTGGGCGGCCGCGGGGGCGGTCGGCGTGGTCTTCGGGTATGCCGATGTGTCCGGCCGGCATATCGGCTCCGCCGGGTTCTGGTCGTCCTGCTGGGATCTGACCTGGCAACTGGAGACGCTGCGCGCGCCGGCGATCACGGTGCTCGTGGCCCTGGTCGTCGCACTGTGCTGCTTCTGGCTGCCCGGCCGCAACGGGCAGGCGTGGCTGTTCTTCCTCGGGCTGGCGGCGCTGGCGCCGCTCGCGTTGGTCGGGCACTCCGCGGGCAGCGACGACCACGACGCCGCGGTCAACTCGCTGTTCATCCATCTGGTCGGCGTCAGTCTGTGGGTCGGCGGGTTGCTGGCGCTGGCGGTGATGTGGCGCGGCCTGGGCAAGGGGTCGGCCTCCACCGTGGCCCGCTTCTCCCGGATCGCGACCTGGTGCTACGTCGCGGTCGGGCTCTCCGGCGTCCTCAACGCGGCGATCCGCGTCGGGGATCTCCACGGACTGTTCCAGACGCGGTACGGCGTGCTGGTCCTCACCAAGGCCGCCCTGCTGTGCGGGCTGGGCGCCTTCGGGTGGATGCAGCGCGAACGGGTCGTGGCTCGCCTGCGGGAGGACCCGAAGTCGGCCGGGTCGAAGTCGCTGTTCGCACGGCTCGCCTCGGTCGAAGGACTCGTGATGGGAGCGACGATCGGCGTCGCGACGGCGCTGACCCGGTCGGCGCCGCCGGTCCCGGACGAGCCGGCCGGATCCGTCGACACCGCGGTCGCGCTCACCGGATATCCGGCACCGACCCCGCTGGACTCCGCGGCCTGGTTCCTGCAGTGGCGGGTCGAGTGGCTGTTCACCACGGTCGCCGTCATCGCGGTCGGCGTCTACGTCGGGTGGGTGGTGCGCCTCCACCGCCGGGGGGACCGCTGGCCCTGGACCCGACTGGTGCTGTGGTGCGCCGGGTGGGCGTCCTTCATCTACCTGGTCGACGGCGCCCCGGGCATCTACGGCCACGTGCAGTTCTCTGTGCACATGCTCGAACACATGGGACTGTCCACCCTCGTGCCCATCCTGCTCGTGCGCGGCGGGGTCGTGACGCTGGCGCTGCGTGCGCTCCCGTCCCGCAAGGACGGGACGCTCGGCCCGCGCGAGCTGATCCTCGCCACCGTGCACTCCCGGGTGACCAACGTGTTGGCCAACCCCATCGTCGCCGCGATCCTCATGCTGGGCAGCCTGATCGCCTTCTACTTCTCGCCGTTCTTCGAACTCGCGCTGCGCACGCACACCGGCCATGTGCTCATGACGGTGCATTTCATGCTGACCGGCTACCTGTTCGCCTGGGCACTGATCGGGATCGACCCGGGTCCCAAGCGCTGGCCGGCGCCGATGCGCCTGGGGATCATGCTGATCACCATCACGTTCCACGCCTTCTTCGGTGTCGCCCTCATGACCGGCACGACACTGCTGGCCCCCGACTTCTTCACCGCGTTGCAGTTCATGCCCGATCCGCTGCTCGACCAGCAGCGCGCGGGCACCGTCGCCTGGGGGTCCGGCGAGATTCCGACGCTGATCATGGCGCTGATGATCGCGGGGGAGTGGTATCGCCGCGACAGTGCCGAGGCGAGCCGGTTCGAGCGCCAGGAAGCGCGCGACGACGACGCGCGGCTGCGTGCCTACAACGCCTATCTCGCTCAGCGGGCCCACGGCCGACCGGCCGGTCCGCCGGACGGACGCGATGGCCCCGACGGGCGGCAGACGCCTACCGTGGACTCGACGAAGGAGTGACCATGCGCATCGCCCTCATCCAACTGTCCTACGGCGACGACGAGAGTCTCGCGGACCGCGTCCGGCGGGTCACCGAGCTGGTGCGCGCACAGCGCGGGCACGACCTGGTCGTGTTGCCCGAGTTGTGGTCCGCGGGCGGATTCTCCTACTGGGAGTGGGAGGAGCGCGCCCAGGACGTCGGCGGCCTCGTCAGTGGTGCCCTGGCCGACGCGGCCCGCGAGGCCGAGGTCGTCCTGCACGCCGGGTCGCTCGTGGAGCGCCCGGCGTCCGGCGAGACGGGCCCCGAGGGCAAGTCGATGTGGAACACCTCGGTGGTCTTCGACGCCACCGGCACCCGGGTGGCGACCTACCGCAAGATCCACCGGTTCGGGTTCGCCGGAGGCGAGCCGAAATATCTCGAGGCGGGTGAGGACCTGCGGCTGCTCGACCTGCCCGACGGGGCAGGCGGACTCGTGCATGCCGGCCTGTCGACCTGCTACGACCTGCGCTTCCCCGAGCTGTATCGCGCTCAGGTCGATCAGGGCGCCACGATGTTCGTCGTGCCGGCGGCGTGGCCGATGGCACGCGTCGAGCACTGGCGGCTCTTCCTGCGGGCGCGGGCCGTGGAGAACCAGTGCTTCGTGATCGGCTGCAACACGGCCGGCACCCACGCGAAGACCCCGATGGGCGGGTACAGCGCCGTGATCGCGCCCACCGGTGACGTTCTCGCCGAGGCCGGGGAGGACCAGCAGGTCGTGTCGGTCGAGGTGGACCCGGGCGATGCTCGCGAGTATCGCTCCGCGTTCCCCGTCCTCGAGGATCGACGACTGTCCTGAGTCGCCGGCGACGATCACGACGTCGTGCACCGCGCTCAGCGAGCGGTGCCCTCGGTCGTGGTCCGCGGGGACCGGCCGTGTCCGAACGGGCGGTCATACGTCGCGGACAGGAAGGCGAGCGCCAGCGCCGCCACGAAGAGGCCGAAGTCGCGCAGCGCCACGTCATAGAAGCCGGAGTAGGTCAGCAGGTTGATGATGATGCCGGCCAGCCAGAGCGCGACGACGTAGGCGGCGTAGCGCGGCTTCACGGCGACCGCGATCGCGGCGACGATCTCGACCACACCGACGACGTACATCGCCGTCTGGGCCGAGAACGGCAGCAGGTCGACGATCCACGGCGCGAGGTAGCCGGGCCAGTCGGTCAAGGCGTTCATGAACTTGTCGATGCCCATCCACAGCGGGAGCACGACGAATCCGACGCGCAGGATGACGAAGGCGCCGAAGGCCGGCTCTCGTCGAACGTGATCCCAGACTTGGCCCTCGGCGGTGTGGCCTCGGGCCGGAGAGTGTGCAGCGGTGCTGGACATGAGCTCGCTCCTTCTATCAATAAAACTACTTTGCTTTAGAGAGTCTGCTCCGCCCCTGCGCTTTTGTCAATATTCGTTGGCGATAGAGTGGGGTCATGGAATCGCAGCGCAACGCAGGGGATTCGCCGGGTCGTGAGCCCGCGTGCCGCGCCACCCCTGCGGCGAGCCCGCGCGGTGATGAGGTGTGATGTGGGGGTGAATGATTCTCGTCGTCCCCGGGTCCGTGCCGCAGCACTCGTCGGCCGCCGATGGCTGAATACGGGCGGGCAGGACGTCACACTCGACGAGCTGCGCGGCAAGGTCGTGGTGCTCGACTTCTGGACGTTCTGCTGTGTGAACTGCCTGCACGTCCTGGACGAACTGCGGGAGTTGGAGGCCGAATTCGCCGACAGCCTGGTGCTGGTCGGTGTGCATTCGCCCAAGTTCGCGCACGAGGCGGACCCGGACGCGCTGGAGGCGGCCGTGGAGCGCTACGGCGTGCACCACCCGGTCCTCGACGACCCGGAGCTGACCACCTGGCAGGCGTATGCGGCGCGGGCATGGCCGACGCTGGTCGTGATCGACCCGGAGGGCTATGTCGTGGCGACGCTCGCAGGAGAGGGCCATGCGGACGGGCTCACCGTCCTGGTGCGGGAGCTGCTGGAGACCCACCGCGCCAAGGGCACGCTGCGCACCGGCGAGGGTCCCTACGTGCCACCGGACCCGGAGCCGACCGCGTTGCGGTTCCCCGGCAAGGTCGCGGCGTTGCCGGACGGGTCGTTCGTCGTCTCGGACACCGCGCATCACCAGGTCGTGCACCTGGAGCCGGACCTGGTGACCGAGCGCGCGCGGTTCGGCGGGAGCGGTGAATTCGACGAACCGCAGGGGGTGCTCGTGCTTCCGGACCCGGTCGCCGAACGGCTCGGGTATGACGTGGTGGTGGCCGACAGCGTGCATCACCAGATCGCGTCGATCCGGCTGAGCGACGGTCGCATCGGTGTGCTGGCCGGCACCGGTGAGCAATTGCGGGAGCGCACCGGCGGCGGCGTCGCACTGCGCCAGGACCTCTCGACCCCGTGGGACCTCGCGTGGTGGCTCGACCG
The DNA here is from genome assembly GCA_964566985.1 of uncultured Intrasporangiaceae bacterium. Lineage (GTDB taxonomy): Bacteria > Actinomycetota > Actinomycetes > Actinomycetales > Dermatophilaceae > Leekyejoonella. The sequence continues at coordinate 1,495 of CAZMLG010000101.1, read as the reverse complement.
CGTCGTCATCGCGATGGCCGGGACCCACCAGCTGTGGGCCTTGCACCTGGCGCTCGACCCGGCGGACAACACGGTCGCCGTGCTCGCGGGCACCTCCCAGGAGGGGCTTCGCGACGGAGCCGCCGACGACGCATGGTTCGCCCAGCCGTCCGGCCTCGCCGCCTCCGCCGACGGCGAACGGCTGTGGATCGCCGATTCGGAGACCTCGGCGCTGCGTTCGATCACGTTGACCGACGGCGGCTTCGAGGTGTCGACCCACCTCGGGCAAGGGCTCTTCGAGTTCGGTCACGTCGACGGTGACGCGGCGGACGCGCTGATGCAGCACCCACTCGGGGTCACCGAACTACCCGACGGGTCGGTGGCGATCAGTGACACCTACAACGGAGCCATCCGGCGCTTCGTCCCGTCGGGTGCCACGGTCGGCACACTCGCCACCGGCCTGGCCGAGCCGAGTGGCGCATGCGTCGAAATCGACGGGGACGAGGCCAGATTGGTCGTCGTCGAATCGGCGGCGCACCGGGTCGTGCGTGTCGGCATACCCGCGACGGCGCAGACCGTGCGCGGCCTCGCTCACCAGACGCATCGCCCGGCGACCGAGCTGTCAGCGGGCGAGGTGACGCTGCGGGTCGCGTTCGAGCCGCCCACGGGCCAGAAGCTGGACCATCGCTACGGCGACCCCACTCAACTGATGGTCTCGGCGACTCCCGAGGCCCTGCTGCGGGAGGGTGCGGGCACGGCCCAGGGCCTCGAACGGCGACTCGTGCTCGATCCCGCCGTCGGCTCCGGGATCGTGCACGTCGCGGTCCGGGCCGCCGCGTGCGACGGTGATCCGGAGACCGGTGAGGTGCCCGAGCACGCGGCCTGCCACCTCTATCAGCAGGACTGGGGCATCCCGGTGACGCTGACCGACGAGGCGCCCGCCGAATTGCGCCTCGACCTCCGAGGGCTGTGAGGGCACGGACACATCGAGCGGCCTACGAACTCGTAGGCCGCTCGACGCTGACGTCGCGATGGGTCAGAAGGCGTCTTCCGGCAGATCCATCAGGGACCCGTCGGTCGCCTCGACGATCGCGCGGTCCGCGCTCAGCCGCGGCAGCACCTCGGAGGTGAAGAACTTCGCCGCCGCGACCTTGCCTTGGTAGAACGCCTCGTCCTTGCCGGCGTCGCCGGCGTCCAGCCGCGCCTGGGCCACCTCGGCCTGGCGCACCAGCAGCCACCCGATGACCAGGTCACCGGCAGCCAGCAGGAAACGGGTCGCATTGAGGCCGACCTTGTAGATCGCCTTCGGCTCGCCCTGGGTCGAGGCCATCGCGGTCATGCCGAGCTTTTCCAGCATCCCCTGGACGTCCTCGACGCCCTGGCCCAGCAGCTCCCGCTCGGCGCTCAACGTGTCGTCACCGGCGCCGCCCTTGACCGTCTGCAGCATCTGCTCGGCGAGCGCGCCGATGGCCGCGAACTGGTCCTTGACGATCTTGCGGAAGAAGAAGTCCTGCGC
>CAZMLG010000100.1:0-10936 GCA_964566985.1 uncultured Intrasporangiaceae bacterium | reverse complement strand
GAAGCAGCGGTCGGCGTCGCCGTCGAAGGCGAGTCCGATGTCCGCGCCCTGCTCCACGGTGAACTTCTGCAGGTCGACGAGGTTCTTCGGGTCCAGCGGGTTGGCCTCGTGGTTGGGGAAGGTGCCGTCCAGCTCGAAGTAGAGCGGTTCGATGGTGAGGGGCAGAGGGTCGAGTCCGGCGCCGTCGCCGAGCACCGCCGGCACGGTGTGGCCCCCCATCCCGTTGCCGGCATCGACCACGACGGTGAGGGGCCGTGACCCGCTCAGGTCGACCAGACCGCGTAGGAACGCGGCGTAGTCGGCCAACACGTCCCGTTCGGTGATCGTGCCTCGGCGGTCCGCGGCGGGGAGCGCGTGGACGTCCGCACGGTCGAGCGTCCACTGTGCGAGGTCGCGGATCTGTGCCAGACCGGTGTCCAGGCTGATGGGTCGGGCACCCGCGCGGCACAGCTTGATCCCGTTGTATTCGGCGGGATTGTGGCTCGCGGTGAACATCGCGCCCGGGCGGTCGAGCGCCCCGCTGGCGTAATACAGCCCGTCCGTCGAGCAGAGGCCGATCACGGTGACGTCGACGCCGTGTTCGGCGGCCCCGTCGGCAAAGGCCGCAGCGAACCCGGGCGAACTGGGGCGCATGTCGTGCCCGACGACGATGCCGGGGGCGTCCTCGGGCAGGGCGACGACCTGGGCGAACGCGCCGCCGACGGCGCGCACCACGCCTTCGTCGAGCTGTGGTCCCACCAGTCCACGGATGTCATAGGCCTTGACGAAGTCGGCCAGGCGCGAGGTAGTCACTGGCGAAGCCTACCGGTGGCTCACAGGTCGGGGAGGGCCCTCAGGCGAGGCCGCCCGTCCGGCGGGGTCTGCGGCTCGGGGTCGCGCGGGCGGCCCGCGGCGCGCACGGCGTCGGCCAGCGCCAGCAGGTCGTCCTCGGACGGCTCGGGTTCGGTCAGATCGACGGCCAGCCGCACCACATCCCATCCCCGGGGAGCGGTGAGCCGCCGCGCGTGATCGGCGCACAGATCGTAGGTGTGTGGTTCCGCGTAGGTGGCGAGAGGGCCCAGCACGGCGGTCCGGTCGGCGTGCACGTAGGTGAGGGTCGCCACGGCGGCGGATCCGCATCCGTTCCGGGAACACTGCCGCTTCAGCATGCGCATCGTCTCTTCGCCATCACGCACTCGACCCTAAACGGTCGACGGCCCGGCGCGCCCCAGGCACGCCGGATAGAGTCGATCCATGGGTGACGACCGGCACGGGCGCGGCTTCCGGGGGCCTCTTGCCTGGCCCCCGGTGCCCGCGATGCGATCTCGGTCGGCTCGCTTCGATGAGTTGGTGCTGGATGCCGTCGAGCGGCTCGAGCAGCGTCTGCAACGCCCGCTCGACGCGATCGAACTGGCCGTCGAGGACGTCCCCCCGGGTGAACCCGCGCCGTGGGAGCACGGGGTCCCGCTCGGGCGGGCGTTCCCGGCGACCCGCACGACGGCTGCCCGTATCGTCGTCTATCGACGCCCGGTGGAGTCGCGTGCACCGTCGGAGGCGATGATGTCGGCCCTGGTCGACGACGTCGTCGCCGAGCAGGTAGCCGGCATCATCGGTATCCATCCGGACGACCTGAAGGACTGACTGCGGTGGCCAGACCGACCGATCCGCCCCCACTGGTGCCCGGCCTGCCCGGACTCGGCCGCGCGCCGGTGCTCGTCACCGGCGGCACCGGGACGCTCGGACGGCACGTCGTGGCGGAGCTGACCGGCTCGCAGGTGCCCGCCCGTGTGCTGACCCGCAGGTGCACCGACGAGGCGCAGGTCGAGGGCGACCTGGCCACCGGCGCCGGACTGGCGTCGGCCGTCGCCGACGTGCAGGCCGTCATCCATTGCGCGAGCAATCCGGCGCATGCCGAGACGGTGGACGTCGAGGGCACCAGACGGCTGTGTGACGTCCTGGCGCAGGAGAATCCGCAGGCGCGCCTGGTCCATGTGTCGATCGTCGGATGCTGGGACAACCCTCTGGGGTACTACCAGGCCAAGGCGGACGCCGAAGCCGTGGTCACCGGGTCCGGTCGCCCGCATGTCGTCGCACGGGCCACCCAGTTCCACGACTTCGTCGAGGCGCTCTGCCGCCGCGGGCATCTCGGTCCGGTCGGACTCGGACTGCGTGGCCTGCGGTTCGCGCCGTGTGACGTCGACTGGCTCGCGACCCGTCTCGTCGACCTGGCACTGGAGGACTCCCCTCCCCCGCACCTGGTCGAGTTCGCCGGACCGCAAACTCACTCGGCACGAGACCTGGCCGTGCTCACGGCCCACGTGATGGGGCGCAAAACGCCTCGCATCCTGACGATTCCGCCTCTCGGAGGCATCATGAAGGCGTTTGCCGCCGGGTCGAACCTCCCGGGGCCGGATGCCGTGCGTGGCGGCCGGACGTATGCCGATTGGCTGGCCGAGACGCGGGTCACCGCGCCGACGTGATCACCGCCGGCGACAACCCGGTCGGTCCCGTCGTCCGCTGACGCAGCATGTCCTGAGCTCGTCGAAGGGTCGAGGACGTGATCCGCGGTCCCTGCCCCACACGGCTGGTTGAGTTTTCGTGGCACTGTTCGTGACGCCACGCCGGCGTGAAAGGTCGCCCGTCACCAGCCCTCGCTGGTCGAGTAGGGCGGAGGAGCGAAGCGGGGGAGCCCGTATCGAGGCCTCGTCACAAGCGTTGCCAACCGGGTCGCCCTTGTGGTCACCAGGTCGGGGCGGGGGACACGCTGCGGTCGCAACCATCCGCGCCTCGGTCCACGGTGGTCACGTAGGTCGCGGGCCGACGGGACAGGACCGAGGCGCTCCCGCCAGGCCCGTCCACGCTCCCTCCGCATGTCCCCGCCCCTCCCACACGCCTCCTCCGGCACGTTCCGGCTCGTCGGTCGGGTCGAGTACTTTCCGGTCAGTAGTCCGCTGACGCGGCATGTCCTGAGCCCGTCGAAGGGTCGAGGACGTGTCGAAACGGAAGCGATTGCTGCTCAGGGGGTCTGCGGCTCGGCCGAGGTGACGTCGGCACGGGAATGGACCGGATGCAACGCGGTGGCCGCCACGACCGGGCCGTCGTCGTCCGTCGCGGTGCTGACGATGCCGGCACGAATCGTCCCGTGGCGCACGCTGATCCAGCCGCTCGCGTCGTCGGTCACGGTGACGGTCACCGGGCGGTCGGCGGGCACGGTCAGGGTGCGCTTCCGGTCCGTGCCCGAGCGTGACGTGGTGACGAGCGAAACCTTCGCAGGCGACCCGTCCGCACGCAGCACCAACTCACGCTTGCCGTCGTGACGCGGACCGGGCAGGGCGTACCCGGTGAGATCGTCGATGGCCGGAGCACTCGGCATCCACGCAACATCGCTCGTGCCGGACCCTTCGGTGCGCGAGGACGCCGCGGCGACGACCGGCTCGTCGGCCGTGACGCGGACGCTGTAGACACCGCGCTCGACGTCGTGCAGCCGCACCGCCGCCGTGGAATGCCCGTGGACGGTGGTGACCCGGTCCGCGACGACCTTGCCGGACCGGCTCATCGCCCGCACGCGCACGATCGTCTCGTCACCACCCGGCACCGCGACACGCACGACCGGGGCGCGCCCGGCGTCGGTGACGGCGGGCAACACCTGGGTCCGGGCGGGAGTCGCGGCCGGACCGGTGAGCGCCTCACCCGACCGGGTCTCGCCGGTCATCCACCGGTCGACCACGGACGCCTGCACGACGCCACCGTCGGCGGTCACGTGCACCGCCGGGTGGGCCCCGTCGTCGCCGAGGTCACCGAGCACGACGACCGTGCGCCCGTTCGCCGGCACGACCAGGTCGTGCCGGCTGTGATGCTTCTGCACGCCGGACGCGCCCAGCACGGTCACGTCGGTGCTGACCGGCCCGTCGCCGGGGTTGGTGAGCACCAGGCGCGCGAGACGCCCCGGCTGGGAACCGCCGGCCAGAAGCCAGGCATCGTCGGTGGCGGCCCGGCATTGCATGAGCTGCAACCCGCGCGCCGTCGTGGTGGAGTCGTGTGAGGACTGCAGCGCGACCAGCCCCGCGGCGGCATGGCCGCTGCCGACGATCTGCGCCGCTCCGCCTCCGCGCACGTCGGCGGTGTGCGCCTCGCCCGGCGTGCCGGCCGTCTCGACCGGGCCGCCGGCGGTGCGCGGCAGCCGATGACCGGCCACCCCACCCGGACTGTCCGCGTGGCCGCGCGCGACGACCCCGGCGGGTGCCAGCGCGGAGGAGACCTGCACGGTCTGGTCGGTGTCGTCGGCCCCTGGCGAACCCGGCCGGTCCGGACCGGGGCAGATGACTTGAGATCGGGCCCCGGCGGCGCTCGTCATCGTGGAAGGAGTGTCACTCGCCCGGACGGCCCGCACGGTGCCGGTGGCCGCCGTCGCGCCGTAGACCAGGCCGACCCCGGCGCCCAGCGCCACCACTGCGCGCACGATCCCTCCGAACCGGCGCGGGGTCCGCGGCCGGTCGGTGCGCACGGGCTCGTTCTCGTCAGCGGTCATGCCGTCCTCCGGGAGCGCCGGTTGCCGAACGGCACCGCGAGGAAGACGACGAGCACGAGCAGCCCGAGCTGCCCCCATCGCACCCGGTGGAAGGCCGTGCCCGGATCGACGACCAGTCGCCCTCCGTCGGCCCCGAGCCGGTAGGCCGGCATCCCGTCCACCGTGGTCGCCGCCAGTCGGTGCCCGTCCAGCGACACCCGGCCCAGATGGCGCCACCCGGAGCCTTCGGACACCACCACGGTGCGATCGGACGATCCTGCGGGCACGACGACCGACGTGCGGCCGTGCGCACCCCGTGACGACACCTCACGAACGGGCGCGCCTCCGGCGTGGATCGTGACCCGGCTGGGGTCGACGCTGCGGGTGCCGTCGTGCACCTGCAACGGGGCGACCCGCCATACCGTCGTGTCGTGGCCGCCCTGAAGGGGCGTGAGGATGCCGGTGGACTGCAGCGACCGGCGCAGCGTGCGGGTGTCGTCGGCGCGGCCGTGGACGACGACGGCATAGATGGCCTGCGCGTGCAGGCGCCGGTCGAGGCCGGGGCCCCGCCCGGAACCGCCGGGGGTCAGCAGGGCGCTCACGAGAGCGGGCGTCGGCCCCTCGTCGACCGCCGGTGTGGGCATCCCACCGACCGGCAGCCCGATCTCCTGGCCCCGCACGGCATAGGCGACCGACCCGGACGGAGCCACGGTCAGGTCGAGCACGCGCACCGCACGCGCGCCGTGCACCGGGCCGTCCACGATCCCCGCGAACGCCGGCGGCGCAGGGTGCAGAGCCTCCACCGGCGCGGTCCAGGCCGCCAGGCCGGTGAGGCCGACCGCCGCCAGGGCGGCCACCGCGACGGCGACGGGCCGCACGAACCCCCGCATGCGTCGTCCGCCGGTGCGCGCGCCGGTGACGTCGTCACCGGCGGGGGCCGACGGTGACGCGGACGGACGGGATCCGAGCAGCGCGGTCGCCAGGAGCGCAAGGCCGTATACGTCGAGGGCGGTGCCGCTCCAGGGCGTCTGCGGGCCGTGCGGACCGCCCACCACGAGGACGTGCGACGCCGCGAGCCCGCCCGCCAGGCCGACGAGTGCCAGCACCAACAGCGCGGTCTGGGCACGGGCCCGGCCGGGGCGCAGCAGTCCGAGCACCCCGCAGGCGACGATCGGGGCGGACGCGAGCACCAGGTAGGATCCCGGCCCTCCCGGGTGCATCAGGGCGATCTGCCAGGCGGCCGGACCGGCGGCGTGCGCGGAGTCGAGTCCGCCGGGAGCCACGAGCAGCGCACGCCAGTCGTCGCGCCACAGCGAACGGGTCCACGGGGCGAGCAGCAGCCAGGGCAGCAGGGCGACGAGCAGTCCGCGCAGCCGCGCCCAGCCCGGGCCGATGATCACGACGACGAGGGCCGCGACGGCCACGAGCACGAGCAGCGGGGGGTCGAAGGCGCCGAGCAGCGCGGCGGCCAGCACCGTGCCGAACACCGTCGGTGTCCCCGCGCCGCGTCGCGCGATCGCGAAGACACCGGCGATCGCGAAGGGCAGCAGGACGTGGGCCACGGCCGGGCCGAGCCGCCCGGCGGACACGGCGGTGGTCAGCGTGGCCAGCGACGCCCAGGCGAGGGCGGCCACGGCACGGGGCAGGCGGGCCCGGGTCACCACGCGGGCCGCGCGGTAGGCCGCCGCGCCGGACAACGGCATACACGCGACGAGCAGGTAGGCGATCGTGGTCGCCCCGGCGTTGGCGTCGACGACCCCGGGGATCCACTGCACGAGCCAGGTCAACCCGGCGAGCACCGGCAGGTAGGGCACGGCGATCGGTGCGTGGCCGAGGCCGGGACCCTGCCAGCCGTCGCGCCACAGGTGCCAGATGCCGCCCGCGTCGGTGGCGAACGGCTGCAATTGGCCCCCGGCCAAGCCGTGCCCGCCGCCACGCAGCGCCGACGTGGTCACCAGGTGGCGCCACATGACGATCGAGGCGGCGATGAGCAGGAGGACGGCCCAGAAGCCGGGGTTGCGCAGCGTCCGCCCCCAGCGCCGCTCCTGCGGCCCGGACGGGGCCGCGGCGAGGTCGGCACGCTCGGCATCCGCCGGCACGTCGTCCCCGGCCAGCGCGTCGTGCAACGACTCCCCCGCGGCCCGGGCGGCCGACGAGGCCGGCACGAACAGGCTGCGCAGGTTGCGCCGGCGCGCGCTGGCACGGCCGGCGAACCGCCAGCGGGCCCCCACGATGCTCGTGACACCGAACGGAGCACTCGCCTGGGCGATCTCGGTGCCGGCCCGCCGTGGGCGCTTGAGCAGCAGGAACATCGCGGCGAGCAGGGTGCACGTCAGGGCGATCCAGCAGGCCATGACCGGCAGGCCGAGCAGAGAGGAGCGGGCGAGCGCCACCTGGCGGTGCCGCCGCAGGGTGCGAGCGCCGCGCGGGGTCGGCCGGTCGGTCGCGACCCCGGTGTCGGTGTCGGTGCCGTTCAGGTCCGGCCTCAGGTCCTGGTGACAGATGGCCGCCGGGACGACCACGACCTGTTGGTTGGACAGGTGAGCGCGCCAGCACAGGTCGAGGCCGTCGCCGTCCCCGTCGAAGGCCGGGTCGAAGCCCCCGAGTCGGGTGTAGACGTCGCGGCGGATCAGCATCCCCGCGCTGCTCACCGCGAGGACGTCGCGGCGGTGGTCGTACTGCCCCTGATCGGGCTCACCGACCCTCGAGACACCGACGTGCCGGCCCGAGCGGGTCAGGTCGAGGCCCACGTCGACCAGGCGACCGGGATCCCGCGCACTGGTGATCTTGCAGCCGGCGACACCCACCCGACCGGACCGGGAGACCACCTGCACCAGACGGTCGAGAGCATCGGGGCTCGGGGCGCTGTCCTCGTGCAGCAGCCAGAGCCACTCGTGGCGATCGCTCGGCCGGATCTTGTGGGCACGCGCACGGCGGCGCGGGCGGCGCGCGACCACGACGTCCTCACCGGGCTCGGGCAGCGCATCGACCGCGGTGTCGACCACGGCGGCGAACGGGGTGCCGGGCGGCACGGTGACCACGCTGACGTCCGGGAACGCGCCCTGGATCGCCGGATCGCCGGCCAGGCGATCGGCCATCATGCGCTGCGCGGTGGCGTCGACCACGACGAGGCGGTCGGGGCGGCGTCGTTGCCCGACCAGTGCTGTCAACGTCTCGTCCAGCCGGGCCTCGCGAGCCTGCTGGACGACGAGGAGGGTCGTGACATCGAGCCGGGTCTCGGCGTCGTCGTCCGACGCCAAGTCCCCAGCACCGTCCACCGCGGCGGATGGCTGGGTCACGGTTCCGGGAGCGGCGGTCAGACCGCCCGCTTCTTCAATTTGCGGCGCTCCCGCTCCGACAGCCCACCCCAGATGCCGAACCGCTCATCATGGGCCAGCGCGTATTCCAGGCACTCGGCCCGTACCTCACAACCGACGCAGACCTTCTTGGCGTCGCGAGTCGACCCGCCCTTCTCCGGAAAGAATGCCTCCGGATCGGTCTGGGCGCACAATGCACGCTCTTGCCAGGCCAACTCGCCGTCTTCGTCCGCGAGGTCGTGCAAGGCGAATAGGGAAAACTCCTGCACGGCTCCTCCTTGACTTGAATGACAGCAGTGCAATTACACGCGTGTGATTACCGATTAGTCAAGCGCGGACTTCCGGGGCCGTGCCCGAAATCGCCGAACGGGACTGCCAGACTGTCGCTCATGCGGATCACTGCCCTGGCCGGCGGCGTGGGCGGAGCGCGTTTTTTGCGCGGCCTGCAACGCCACCTGGCCACCCTGCCCGACGGCCCTCACGACCTCACCGTCATCGGCAACACCGGCGACGACATCACCCTCTTCGGGCTACGCGTCTGCCCGGATCTGGACACCCTGCTCTACACCTTCGGCGGAGGCGTCCACGAGCAGCAGGGGTGGGGCCGCGCCGACGAGACGTTCCACGTCCAGGGTGAGTTGGCGGCCTACGGCGCCCAGCCGCAGTGGTTCCGACTGGGCGATCAGGATGTGGGCACCCACATCGCCCGCAGCATGTGGCTCGGTCAGGGGATGCCGCTCAGCGCGGTCACCGCACGCCTCGCCGAGCGCTGGGGCCTGCCGGCTCAGCACGTGCGCCTGCTGCCCATGACCGACACCCCGGTGGAGACGCACGTCGTCGTCGAGGACGGCGACACCGAGCAGGCCATCCACTTCCAGGAGTGGTGGGTGCGTCACCAGGCGGCGGTGCCGGCGAGCCGGTTCGTCGCCGCCGGGATGGACCGGGCGAGCGCCGGGCCGGGCGTCCTCGACGCGATCCGGCAGGCCGACGTCGTCGTGCTGCCACCTAGCAACCCGGTCGTCTCGATCGGGATCATCCTCATGGTGCCCGGGATCCGCGACGCCCTGCGGGGCACCTCCGCCCCGGTCGTCGGGGTCAGCCCCCTCGTCGGCGGGGCCCCGGTGCGCGGCCACGCGGACCGGTGCCTGGAGGTGCTCGGCGTCGAGGCCAGCTCCGCCGGCGTCGCCGGACTGTATGCCGACTTCCTCGACGGGTGGCTGGTCGACGAGCATGACCCTCAGGTCGAGGTCAAGGGTGTCACCGTGCGTGCGATCCCGCTGCTCATGCGCGACGTCGCGGCGGCGCAGGCCATGGGCGCGGCCGCGCTCGACCTCGCCGGCGAGCTCGGCGGGTCGCAGTGATCACCCTCCTGCCGGTGCACGGCATACCCGAGATCACGCCCGGCACCGACCTCGGATCGACCCTCGCCGACGCGCTGCGGGCCTGCCGGATCACGCTGACCGACGGCGACATCGTCGTGGTGACCAGCAAGATCGTCTCGAAGGCCGAGGGGCTGTTCGCGGCTCACGGCGACCGGGCGCGCCTCACCCTGGAGGAATCGCAGGCCGTCGTCACCGAACGCGCCACCTCCGGCGCCCCGACCCGCGTCGTCAGCGCCCTGGCCGGGCCGGTGATGGCCGGCGCGGGCATCGATGCGTCCAACGCCGCCGACGACCGGTTGCTGCTGCTGCCTCGCGACCCGGACGCCTCCGCGGCCCGCGTGCACGCGGGACTGGCCGCCGCCGTCGGCGGAACGGCGCGATTCGGGGTCGTGCTCAGCGACACGGCCGGCAGACCGTGGCGCGCCGGGCTGGTCGACTTCGCCCTCGGGCTGCACGGCATCGACCCGCTGGACGACCTGCGCGGGCGGCCCGACACCGAGGGCCGCGACCTCGCGGTCACCGTGCGCAACCTCGCCGACGAGATCGCCGCGGCCGCCGACCTGGTCAAGGGCAAGGTCGACCGGGTCCCGGCCGCGGTCGTGCGCGGCCTGTCGGCCCTCGTCACGCAGGACCCCGCCACGCCGCGTGCCCGCGACCTGGTGCGCAAGGGCCCCGACGACTGGTTCTCGATGGGCCGGGCCGAGGCGGTGCGCGCCGCCCTCGGCGTCCCGCCCGGCAGCGCCGCCTCCGAGGCCGTCGGGGTGGAATCGGTGCACCCCGAACCGCTGGTCGAACGCGTCCGGCGGGCGGCCCGCGTCGCGCTGAGCGGCGGCGACGCCGCGCGGATCGAGGCCACGCCGGACAGCGCCCCGGGCGGACCGGACGGGACGGTGACCGCAACCCTCACCGCGGACGACCCGGTGGTCCTCGGCCGCACCTGGGCGCGCCTCGAGGTGGCCCTGGCCGGGGAACGCCTCGTCGCGCAGGCCCTCGCGCGCGAGCCACACGGCCTACGGCTGCAGGTGTCGCCGGGCCGGCACGGATAGGCTTGAGGCATGCCATCTTCTCCCGCCACGGGCACCGCTGCGCTCCTCGCCGATCAGGACTTCGCCCCCGTCGTGCTCGGCGGCGACCGGCTCGGATACAGCCTGGCGCGGTCGTTCCACATGGCCTATCGCTATCGCACGATCGTGGTGTCGACGATGGTGGCCGGCCCGATCGCGCACAGCCCGCTGATCGAGCACGAGTCGATCAGCAGTCTCGAGGATCCCGAGGCGCTGGTGACGACGCTGCGCGCGCTCGCGCCCCGGATCGGCCCGAACAAGAAGCTGCTGCTGGCCACCACCGACCACGTCGTCAGCGTGCTCGCCCGCATCAAGGACCGGCTGGATGACCTCTACCTGATCCCCTACAGCGACAGCGACCTGATCGACCGGCTCACCCGCAAGGAGAACTTCGCGGCACTGTGCGCGGACCTGTCGATCCCGCACCCGCGGACGGTGGTCTACGACGTCGGCGCGCCGAGCGACGCGGCCACCGCGGCACTGGAGGAGATGAGCTTCCCGATCATCGCCAAACCCTCCAACGCGGAGGCGTATGCCGCGGTGAGCTTCCCGGGCAAGCGCAAGGTGCACAGCCCGCAGACGCGTGCCGAACTGGACGACCTGCTGACCAAGCTGTCCGACGCGGGCTATCGCGACAAGTTCATCCTGCAGGACGTCATCCCCGGCGACGACCAGGGCATGCGGATC
>CAZMLG010000099.1:0-11198 GCA_964566985.1 uncultured Intrasporangiaceae bacterium | reverse complement strand
TGCGCGACTTTCACGCCCGCAAGGCGTCACGAACAGTGCCAAGAAAACTCAACCATCCGGGTAGAGGAAGTGGTCGCGCATGACCTTCACGCGTGCAAGGCGTCACGAACAGTGCCCAGGAAACGGGGCCGTCTGGGGGCGGGTGAATCAGGCCTTGGCGCGCTTCTTGGCCTCCGCCTTGTCCTCCTTGGCAGCACGCGCCTTGGCGATGTGCGGCGGGATGTGCCCGGTCGTCTTGGTGTAGTAGTCGGCGGTCTTCTGCTCGATGAAGGTCTTGATCCCGGCCGACACCGCGGCGGAGAAGACGGCATAGATCGCCAGCTCGGTCGGGGACGCGAACGGGTCGAACTTGTTCTTCGGAGGAGCACCGGTGGCCTTCGTCCAGCTCTTGGTGCTGACCTTCGCCGCCGTCTTGCGGGCGGCGATACCGCTCGCCAGGTTGATGACCTTCCACCCGATTGCCGGCATCGCGCCTCCTCATCCGTATCGCTCCGGCCGCTTCACGGCGACCGACCTCGGTCTCCAGCCTGCCACACCGAGCGTGTACCGTCAGGGTAGACGACAGGGGAGCGCAGCAGCGCTGAGAGTGCGGCACCGGCCGCAGACCCTCGAACCTGATCCGGTTAGCACCGGTGGAGGAAGTCGAGCCCCTCTTCAGACTTGAGGAGGACGTCTATGCGCAAGGCACAGCTCATCGGCGCCGGGATCGCGGCGGCGTGCGCGCTCGCCGGATGTTCGGTCGGCTCCGGAGGCGACGCGGCACCCACTTCGGGGGGCGGCAACTCCGCCAAGGCCCCCGTCACCCTGGTGACCCACGACTCCTGGGTGGCACCGAAGAAGGTGTTGAAGGCCTTCACGAAAAAGACCGGCTACCCGGTCAAGGTGGCCGCATCGGGCGACGCGGGGCAGGTCGCCAACAAGCTCGTGCTCACCAAGGGCAACCCGCCCGGCGACGTCACCTTCGGCATCGACAACACCTTCGCCAGCCGCGTCGTCGACGCCGGCGCGCTCGCGGCCTACTCGCCGAAGCTGCCCGAGGGCGCCGACCGGTATGCCCTGAAGGACGCGCAGGCGGCCGAGCGGCTCACCCCGATCGACTTCGGCGACGTGTGCGTCAATGTCGACGACGCCTGGTTCACCAAGCACGGCCAGAAGCCGCCACAGACCCTGGGCGACCTGACCGAACCCGCCTACAAGGGTTTGTTCGTCACTCCCGGCGCGGCGACGTCATCGCCCGGGATGGCTTTCCTGCTCGCCACGATCGCGAAATACGGCCCGTCCGGTTGGCAGGCCTACTGGAAGAAGTTGATGGCGAACGGCACCAAGATCACCAGCGGCTGGAGCGACGCGTGGAATGTCGACTACACCGCGGGCGGCGGCCACGGCGACCGCCCGATCGTGCTGTCCTACAACACGTCTCCGGCCGACACCGTGAGCGGCGGGAAGTCCACCACCAGTGCTCTCATGGGCACGTGCTTCCAGCAGGTGGAGTATGCCGGGGTGCTCGAGGGCGCCAAGAACCCCGAAGGCGCGAAAGCCTTCATCGACTTCCTGTTGAGCAAGAGATTCCAGGACACGATGCCCGCCAACATGTATGTCTTCCCCGTCAACGCCGACGCCACCTTGCCGAAGGCGTGGCGCCGTTTCGTCGACGTGCCGAAGAAGCCGCTGTCCGTGCCGGCCGCGACCATCGCGAAGAAGCGCAAGGCATGGATCCAGCAGTGGCGGGACGTCACCTCCGGGTAGGCCGTGTCCACCCTCTGGTCGCGCCGCGCGGCCCTCGCCGCCATCGCCCTGGTGCCGCTGGCCTTCCTCGCCGTCTTCTTCGCCCTGCCGGTCACCGGGATGGTGCTGCGCGGGCTGCACCCGGAAGGGGAGTGGGCACTCGACGAGGTCGGGTCCGTGCTCGCGCGTCCCAGCGAGCGCCAGGCGCTCTGGTTCACCCTGTGGATCGCGGCCGCCGGCACCGGCGTCACCGTCGTGCTCGGACTGCCGGTCGCCTACGCGCTCTATCGCCTGAAGCTGCCGGGCCGCCGGATCCTGCGCGGCATCGTCGTGACGCCGTTCGTCCTGCCCACCGTCGTCGTCGGTGTCGCCTTCCGCACCCTGCTCGCACCGTCCGGCCCGCTGGGATTCCTCGGGCTCGACGAGTCCTGGCAGGCGATCCTCGCGTCGCTGGTCTTCTTCAACCTTGCGGTGGTCGTGCGCACCGTCGGATCCGTCTGGGAGGGCCTCGACCCGCGCCGCGAGGAGTCGGCGGCCGCCCTCGGCGCCTCTCCCTGGCAGGTCTTCCGCACGGTCACCTTCCCGTCGCTGCGTCCGGCGATCATCTCGGCCGCGAGCGTCGTCTTCCTCTTTTGCGCCACGGCATTCGGCATCGTGCTGATCCTCGGCGGCACGCACTACAGCACCATCGAGACCCAGATCTATCTGCTCACCACGAACCTGCTGGACCTGCACTCCGCGGCCGTCCTGTCGATCGTCCAGCTCGTCGTGGTGGTCGCCCTCCTGTGGGGCGCCGAGATCGCGCGCACCCGGCGCGCCACGATCAGCGTGCGGCCCGGGCAGGGCGGGGTGTCACGCCTGCGTGCCGCAGATGCCGCACCTCTTGCGCTCACTGCCGTCGTGGTGCTGTTGGTCGTGGCCCCGCTCGCGACGCTCGTCGTGCGCTCGCTGCAGGTGCCGGGAGGCTGGGGGCTGGACAACTACCGGCGGCTGGGGTCGGTGGGGGAGGGCAACGCCCTTCTGGTGCCGGTGTGGACAGCGCTGCGCAACTCGTGGCACATCGCCGTCGACGCGACGATCCTCGCCGTCGTGCTCGGGCTGATCGTGTCGGTGCTCGTCACGCGGCGCGGGGCCACACGGCATACCCGCCGGCTGTTGACCGCGCTCGACGGAGCGTTCATGCTGCCGCTCGGGATCTCCGCGGTGACCGTCGGTTTCGGCTTCCTGATCACCCTCGACCGGCCACCCCTCGACCTGCGCAGCTCGCCGATCCTCATCCCGATCGCCCAGGCGCTGGTCGCGTTGCCGCTGGTCGTGCGGACCCTCGCCCCGGCGCTGCGATCCACCGACGAGCGGCAGCGACAGGCCGCCGCCGCCCTCGGTGCCCCGCCGTGGCGCGCCATGGTGACCGTGGATCTGCCCGTGGTCTGGCGGCCCCTGCTGGCGGCGACGGGGTTCGCGCTCGCCGTGTCGCTGGGCGAGTTCGGTGCGACCAGCTTCCTCGCCCAACCCGACCACCCGACCCTGCCGGTGGTCATCTACACCCTCGTCGGCCACCCTGGGCAGGTGAACTTCGGTATGGCGCTCGCAGCCTCGGTCGTCCTGGCCGTGGTCACCGCCGCGGTGATGGGTGTGGTCGAGCGCCTGCACGTTGGATCCATGGGGGCGTTTTAGGTGCCTGTGTGGGGGTGGTCCTGGTGAGTGGGCTGGTCGTCAGCGCGGTGACGGTGACTTTCGGCGGCACGGCCGCGGTGCGCGGCGTCGACCTCACCGTGCCGCAGGGCGAGATCATGGCGGTGCTCGGCCCGTCCGGATGCGGGAAGTCCACCCTGCTGCGGGTCGTCGCCGGACTCCAGGTCCCGGATGCCGGGTCGGTGCACTTCGACGGGGTGGACGTGAGCCGGGTGCCCACCCACAAGCGCGGATTCGGGCTGCTCTTCCAGGACGGCCAGCTCTTCGCCCACCTCGACGCCGCAGCCAACGTCGCCTACCCGCTGCGCCGCGCGAAGGTGCCCCGGGCGAGGACAAGGAGGCGGGTCGACGAACTCCTCGAGCTGGTGGGGCTTCCCGGCGCCGGCAAGCGCCGGCCGACCGAGCTGTCCGGCGGCCAGCAGCAGCGGGTCGCCCTCGCGCGTGCGCTCGCGGCCGAGCCGCGTGTGCTGTTGCTCGACGAGCCGTTGTCGGCCCTGGACCGCGCGCTGCGCGAACGGCTGGCCGCCGATCTGCGGCGCATCCTGCGCGAGACCGACACCACGGCGCTGCTCGTGACCCACGATCACGACGAGGCGCTCGCCGTCGCCGATCGGATGGCGCTCATGCGGGCCGGCCGGATGGTGCAGGACGGGCCGGCGGCGCAGGTCTGGGACCACCCCGTGGACGAGGAGTCGGCCCGGTTCCTCGGGTTCACCACGATCGTCCGCGGCGCGTCCGCCGACGCGATCCGGTCGTGCTGTGGGGGCGTCGGCCGGCCCGGTGCGGCCATCGCGCTGCGGCCGGGAGCGTTGCGCCTCGACCCGGAAGGGGACCTCGAGGCCACGGTCCACGCTGCGGTCGGTGCCGCGGACGGCATACGCCTCGAGGTGCGGATCGACGGGGTCGGGAGCGCCCAGGCGTATGCCGAGGCCGGCGTCACCGTGTCTTCCGGCGACCGGGTCCGGCTACGTCCCGTCCCGGCCGCCATGGCTGCCGTCTGAGACCTCGCGCGGAACCTCGGACCGGGTGCGCTCGTCGGACCTGTGCGAAGGCGTCGTCGGGTAGCCTCGCTCAGTGGCAGGGAGGGGAGTTATCGATGAATCGCCGGAAGACACTGATGGTCGCCCTGGTGGGGACTGCACTGTTGGCCACCGCGGGTTGTCAGGATGAGACGGTTGCGGTCAGCGGCACCTCGGCGACGAGCCAGCCGCCGACGAGCCCGTCCACGCCGAGCAGTGGCCCGAGCACGCATGGCAGCACGACCAGCCCGTCGACCAGTCCTTCGACGCGGGTCGGGGTGGAGCCGTCGGACGGAGTGTCGCCGAGCGTCGACAGGATGCCGATGCCGGTGGCCGGCAAGCGATATGACAACCCGCAGCCGCGGCACGCGGTGAAGCAGGGCGGCACGCTGACGTTGCCGATGGAGCGTATGCCCACCGACTACAACACCTTCGACGTCAACGGCGACACCTACGCGAACGACCAGATCGACTTCTGGACCAACACCAGCCCCTGGCGATACACGGTCGGCGGCAAGGTGTCTCCGAACCCCGACTACTTCTCGAAGGTCGAGGTGGTCAGCCGGAAGCCGGAGACCGTGAAGGTCACCATCAACCCGAAGGCCACCTGGAACAACGGCGATCCGATCACCTGGAAGGCGATCGAGACGGCCTGGAAGACCCAGAGCCGCCGCGGCAAGAAGTACTACCCGAGCTCCAGCGACGGATACGACAAGGTCGCCTCCGTGACCGAGGGAGACAACGCCAAGCAGGCGGTCGTGAGGTTCACGACGCCCACCTATCCCTATCAGCTCGCCATCAACCTGGAGCATCCGAAGAACCTGAATCCCACGTTCTACAACCAGGGTTGGTCGGACGACCCGCACAGCGAGCTGCGCGCCGGTCCCTACACGGTCCGCAGCGCGAGCGAACGCAAGATCGTGCTCGTCCCCAACGACCGGTGGTGGGGGCCGAAGCCCAAGCTCGACAAGATCGTCTACACGCAGATGGACGATGCGTTGACGCTCGATGCCTTCAAGAACGGGAAGATCGACGCGTTCTCGTTGAGCAGCGCCGCCGATCGACGCAAGATCGAGGACATGAGCGGCGTGCGGGTGGAGCGGGGGTTCCGGACCGCGAACACCGTCCTCACCTTGGGCAAGGACAGCCCGTTGTTCGAACATGCCTACGCACGTAAGGCGTTCGAGTTCGCCATCGACCGCAAGAAGGTCGTCGAGAAGCGGTTCTACGGAATGGACTGGACGGAGGAACCATTGGGGTCGGAGTTGCTCTATCCATGGCAGGACGGCTACGAGGACAACATGGCGGGTCTGGGCTACGACCCGGCGAAGTCCAAGAACCTCATGGAGTCTCACGGCTGGACGATCGGCGACGACGGCTACTACCAGAAGAACGGCAAGACCGCGAAGTTCACCTACGTGACCTTCGGCAGGTCCGGCACGGCGGTGTCGCAGGCGCGCATCGTGCAGAGTCAGGCCAAGAAGGTCGGCCTGAAGATGACGATCGACACGCGGAAGACGTCCCGGTTCTACACCGCACTGGAGAAGAAGGACTTCGACGTCATCGCGATGGGCTGGACCGCATCCGACCCGTTCGGGCCGTTCTGGGCGTGCCAGATGTATTGCACGGATTCCGCCAGCAACTACAGCGGCGTGGGTGACGCCGCGCTGGACCGGAAGCTGAAGAAGGCGCAGACGGTCGCCGATCCGGCCGAGGCGGCCGAGTTGGGTAACAAGGCCGAGGTCGAGGCATTGAAGCTCGCCGGCACCTTCCCGCTCTACAACGGTCCCGAGACGTATGCCGTGAAGTCCGGCCTCGCCAACAGCAACAACGCGACGAAGCAGCCGGTATCCGGCTTCTACACCGCCAAGCCCTACAACGTCGGCTGGCAGAAGAAGTAACCCTGCCGGGGCGGAGTTACTCGTGCACCAACACTCGTTGCGCGGTCGCCGGGTGGAGCGAGAAGGCCCTCACCCCGGGCTCGACCTCGAAGACCTCGTCGGCGGTGGCGGTGGGCTCTCGACGGGCGGCGGTGTGCACCGCGTCGAGGTCCGGCACTCGCACGGCAAAGTTCGCGTCGTGGCCGTCGAGGTGATCGACCTGGCGGACAAACACCGTGGGTTGAGCGTCCAGCTCCGTCCAGCCCGGCGTCGACTGCTGCGAGGAAGGACGCGGATACCCTAGAAGGTCGACGAATACCGACACCGCCTGCGCCATATCGGTCGTGTCGTAGAAAACCGAGCTCACCGTTGGTGACTGCCGCGCATCGAGCGGACGTGTAGCCGTGGCCCTGGCGTCGCGGCCCGCGAACGCGAGCCACCGAGTAAGAATGTGTGCCGGGTGCGGCACGTCGATGGCCGGGCCGTACCCGCCAGGGCGTCGCAGCGCGGCCTCGTGTTCGCGGCCCCAGGCGAGGAACCACTCGGCCAAGTCGTCGGGGATCGCCGGCGTGTAGCCGACCGCGGCGGCCAAGTCCCACGCATGCAGCAGCGCATCGTTGGGAAGAGTCCATATGAACTCGCCCAGGGACAGGGTGCCGAACAAGGAGGTGGTGACGGGCCGCTCCAACGCGTCGGGGGTCAAGGTGGCCTGGGTCGTGTCCCGACGTTGCGCCCACAACGTGGCCAACTGAGCGTCTGGGGCCGCCTCAGTCCAGTCGGTGCCGTTTGGCACGGGCGCAGGCAGGCCACAAGCCCACGCCGCCACGAGCGCTTGGCCCCACAGCAGGTGGGCGAGCACGTCACGCGCCGACCAATCCGGGCACGCGGAGGGAAACGGCCAGTCCTGCGGCGACACGTCGACCACCACATCGTCCACAACCCCGAAGGCTCGCTCGTAGCGGTCAAGAATCTGCTGGAATGTCGGTCCCGTCACGAGGCGTCCCTTTCGAGTATCCTCAAACAAATAGTCAACCAACTTGATAAGGTTACTTGAAGAGTGGCAGATGACGACAGGGCCGGTCAAGACCCACCCCTGGCATTCTTGATCGCCGGTGCCTTCGACGCGACGGTCCAGGCACTGCACAAGCGCCTGCCCGAGCATGGATTCAGCGACATCCGGCCCGTGCACTGCATCAACGTTTTCCGGCTGATCGATGCTGACGGCACACGTCCCGGGGTCCTGGCCGACCGTGCACGAGTCTCTCCGCAGGCGATGGGCGAGTTCATCAACTACCTTCAACAGCAGGGCTACCTGAGCCGGCGTCGAGATCCTTCAGACGCTCGGGCCCGCCTGGTCCGACTTACGCCGAGAGGGCAACGAGCCGCAGCCGCCGCACGAAGCGTCTTCGCCGACATCGACCAAGCATGGACCGCAGACATGGACCCGGCAGAGGTCCGTAGCCTACGCAACGGCTTGCGCCACATCATCACTTGCCACATCTGACACCACACCCGGTGTTTACGGCGCGTACACGTATTTGGTCTGGGTGGGTACGCGCGCTCGATCGTGGCGGCCGCGATCGCGTCTGAGGCATGTCCGACGGAAGTGGCCCGGCGACACCATGTGCGGGTTTGCGGTCGGCATCTACCCCACGGACCACCCGAGGCTTCCGCCGGCGCACTGACCCGGGGCCCCTCGCGAATAATTCTCCACGTATCTTTTGCGAGGCGCAGAAGATGTGTAGAGTATTGGTCACGTCACCCGTCGCGTGGCGACATGGCCGCAGCGATCGACTCGAGAGGATCGAGATGACCGACATCCTTCCCAGCTATCTGTGCGGGCAGTGGCAGAGCGGCTCCGAGGGTCGCGTCGTGCGCGACGCGGTGACCGGTGAACCGATCACGCGGGTCGGCAGCGCCGGTCTCGATCTGGAGGCGGCGGTCGAGCACGCCCGGGCCATCGGCGGCCCGGCGCTGCGCGAGATGACGTTCACGGACCGCGCAGGACTGGTGGGGCAGGTCGCGCAGGCTCTCGCCGAGCGCAAGCAGGAGCTCTACGACCTGTCCGCACGGGCGGGTTGTACCCGGCGCGACGCGAAGGTCGACGTCGACGGGGGCTTCGGCACCGGCCTCGCCTACGCGAGCATGGGCCGCAAGGGACTGCCGGAGGGCACCGTCATCGTCGAGGACGACCCCATCCCGTTGGGCAAGGGCGGCACCTTCGTCGCCCAGCACGTGCTGACCTCACGGCCCGGGGTCGCGGTGCAGATCAATGCCTTCAACTTCCCCGTCTGGGGCATGATGGAAAAGCTCGCCCCGGCGCTGCTCGCAGGCGTTCCGAGCCTGGTCAAACCCGCCACCCCCACCGCCTACGTCGCCGAGCACGCGGTGCGGATCATCGTGGAGGCCGACGTGCTTCCGCAGGGTGCCCTGCAGCTGATCTGCGGCTCCGTGCCGGAGTTGCTCGATCTGCTCGACGGACAGGATTCGGTCGGGTTCACCGGCTCCGCCGCGACCGCGGCGACCCTGCGCGGACACCACGCGGTGTGCTCCGAGTCGGTCCGTTTCACCGCGGAGGCCGACTCGCTCAACGCGTCCGTCCTCGGCCCCGACGCCGAGCCCGGCACCCCGGAATTCGACCTGTTCGTCGACCAGCTCGTCACCGAGATGACCGTCAAGTCCGGTCAGAAGTGCACTGCGATCCGCCGTGCGCTCGTGCCCACCGACCGGATCGCCGCCGTCGCCGAAGCGGCCGCGGACCGGCTGGCGAAGGTCGTCGTCGGGGCCCCGGGCGCGGACGGCGTGACGATGGGCGCGCTGGTGGGTCTGGAGCAGCGCGACGAGGTCCGCGCGCAGATCGGGCGGCTTCGCGCCCAGGCGGCGACGGTCTTCGGCGACCCCGAACGGGTCGACGTGGTCGGCGCGGACGCCGACACGGGCGCCTTCGTGTCGCCCGTGCTGCTGCGTGCCGACACGGCCGCGTCCGCCCCGCACACGGTCGAGGCCTTCGGGCCGGTCAGCACCCTCCTGCCGTATGCCGGGCCGGACGACCTGGTCTCGCAGGTCGCCCGCGGCGCGGGCTCGCTCGCGGCATCCGTCGTGAGCCACGACGACGACTTCGTCGCCGCCGCCGTGGCGGGCATCGCCGCCTGGCACGGCCGAGTGCTGGTGCTGAATCGCGACGACGCGGGCGAGTCGACCGGCCACGGCATACCGATGCCGCAGACCGTGCACGGCGGACCCGGTCGCGCCGGCGGCGGAGAGGAGGAGGGCGGCCTGCGGGCGGTCCGCCACCACCTGCAGCGCACCGCGGTGCAGGGGCCACCCGGGTTGGCGGATCGTCTGGCGCGGCGCTGAGGAGTCGAGAACATCCGGAGCAGACGACGAAACGCAGCACGAACGCAGCACGAACGCAGAGCAGAACCAATGGATCCTTTGAGGAATTGGAGCGGAAGATGAGCACCGACCCCCGCACGGGCGCGGCACCTGCGCCGTCCGGCCCGTTGAGCAAGATCGACTACAGCGAGCGCATCCCCAACAACGTGGGGCTCGCCGAGGACCGACGGTTGCAGCGCGCCCTGGAGGCGTGGCAGCCGAAGTTCCTCGACTGGTGGAAGACCCTCGGCCCGGCCCTGCCGACCAAGGACGTCTACCTGCGCACCGCGATCGCCGTCGGCCGTGACGGCTGGGCGCACTTCGACCACGTGCCGATGGAGGAGTATCGCTGGGGCATCTTCCTGGCGGAGCGCAACCCGGACCGCACGGTGGGCTTCGGCAAGCACAAGGGTGAGCCGGCCTGGCAGGAGATCCCCGGCGAGCACCGGGCGGATCTGATGCGCCTGATCGTCGTGCAGGGCGACACCGAGCCGGCCTCGGTCGAGCAGCAGCGCATCCTGGGCAACACCGCCCCGAGCATCTACGACCTGCGCAACCTCTTCCAGGTCAACGTCGAGGAGGGCCGTCACCTGTGGGCGATGGTCTACCTGCTGCAGGCCTACTTCGGCCGCGAGGGCCGCCAGGAGGCCGAGCAGCTGCTCAAGCGCAACTCCGGCGACATCGACGCACCGCGCATTCTGGGCGCCTTCAACGAGGAGACGACCGACTGGCTGCAGTTCTTCATGTTCACCTACTTCACCGACCGGGACGGCAAGTACCAGCTCGGCACGTTGAAGGAGTCGGCCTTCGACCCGCTGGCGCGCACCTGTGAGTTCATGCTCAAGGAGGAGGCCCACCACATGTTCGTGGGCACGACCGGCGTGCAGCGCACGGTCGAGCGCACCGCGCAGAAGATGAAGGAGCTGGGCACCTCCGACGAGGACGCGCTCTTCGAGGCCGGAGTGATCCCGCTCAGCATCATCCAGAAATACCTCAACTTCCAGTTCTCGGTGTCGCTGGACCTGTTCGGCTCCGAGCAGTCGACCAACGCCGGCAACTACTACTCCTCCGGGCTCAAGGGCCGCTGGCAGGAGACACGGCGCAAGGACGACCACGTCCTACTCGACGACACCCGCATGATGAATTTCGTCGAGGATGGCCAGATCGTGCAGAAGGAGGTGCCGATGCTGAGCGCGTTGAACCTCGACCTGCGCGACGAGTATGTCGCCGACTGCGCCAACGGCGTGCGCCGCTGGAACCAGGAGCTGGAGGACCTCGAGCTCGAGGAGCGGCTCTTCCTGCCGCACGAGGGCTTCAACCGCAAGGTCGGGGAGTATGCCGACCACCACATCAGTCCGGAGGGCACGGTCCTGGACGACGCCACCTGGGAGAGCAAGGTGGGCGAGTGGCTGCCGACCGACGAGGACCGGCGCCGGGTCGCCACGCTCATGGTCCCCGAGTACGAGTACGGCGAGTTCGCCGGGTGGATCGCTCCGCCGAAGACCGG